>JBOGMU010000224.1:0-8364 GCA_050746865.1 Candidatus Acidiferrales bacterium | reverse complement strand
CAGAGCACTGAGTTCGAGCTTAACGCCGAACCTCGCAACAGTGATCTAACACTTTGCGGAAAAAAGAAAGGTTTTCAGGAGGTCGGAGCTTCAGCTCCGACATAAAGCGCGCTCGCGTCGAAAACTGTCGCCCAATACCTAATCCTCCAACGTAATCTCATCCAACATCTTCACCACATCGCCTTCTCGCAATTTCCGGCAGGTTCTGCTCAACGACTCCTGCTCCCTCATCTCCAACGCTCGCATAAACGCAAACACCAATTTCACGTGCCGTGGAAACACCACGTGCATAAATTTCTCTCCGCTCTCGGTCAAGGTCGCGCGTCCCGTGCGTCTTCCGCGACGCGGCAAGTTGCGAACTCTCTTAGCTAATTGCGTGAAGTCGACATCTACCGGCGCGAGTTCGATCACCTCAAAGTGGACCCAACCGCGCGCCTTCAGCGGTTCGATCAACCCATCGAAACTCTGCCTCCTGCACCGCCGCCGCTTGCAAAACTCCTCGGTTGTAATCGGTCCTTCCCGATAGAGGATGTCCAACAGCCGAAATCCATCAATCGTCAGGTCAAACGCCTCAAGTTGCTCCGCAAACTGCCGCCGCAACCACTCCGCCGTGTCCAACAGGTCCAGGTAAGCCCGAAACGACCTCAGCTTCCTCTCCTCCACATCAGGCTGAACCTTGATCCGTGTCTCCGCAGACACACTTGCTTCCTGCTCTTCGGCAGCCATCTCAGCCGGGCAAAGCACCTCTTCGTTAACGTCGCCATTCATGCCAAAACCGTCCCTTTTATGCCGTTTTACACTGCCCAACGCGCCATTTTGCGTCAGCCTGGCTGTCGCAGATGCTGCAAGAGATTCCTGCTCGGCACGCAAAGCAAAACGCCTACTACGACCGTAGGGCTCCTTGCGATGGCAGCGCTCGTTCCGCCTCCGGTTTTTCGTAGCGATCGGCTTTCACTTCAGCCGATCATCGTTCGAACGCCGAGTGTTTTCGCGGAGCCAGCGCAGAACTTGCTTTCGGTCTAGGACGATTTTGCAAATGCGCTCGTCGCCGAGCCAACGGCGAACGTGACGATGGTGCCTGCGAGCACGTACCATGTGAACGCAAGAGGCGTGAGCCGATTCACAACGACCATCGTCGCGATGCCGACGACGAATCCCACAAGCGCGCCGGTCTCGTTCGCGCGTTTGTTCCACGTGCCCAGCAAAAAGACGCCAAGCAATCCGCCATACGTAATCGAAGCGATGGTGAGACCCGCGACCAGCACGCCGCCCCAGCGCACGAGCCCGAGAAATCCAAGGACGACTCCCCACGCGAGCGTTATGAAGCGCGAACGCCTCAGCATCGCTCCCGATTTTGCCGTTATCCTGAGCCCGCTGTTCGAGGCGAAGGACTCCTCTTGGGTTTCTCCCCCGGCGCCGACTTGAACGTTTTCCTCATGATGGTCCCCGAAATCCATCACAGTGGAAGACGCGAGGGAGTTAAGCGAGCCGCTCGCGTTGGACATAGCCACGGCGAAAATCGAGGCGAGCACGATACCGACTACACCGACCGGCATTTCGTGCACGATGAACGACGGAAAAATGCGGTCCGGATCGCCCTCGGGAATTGGCAACGCGTAATGCTGCGCGAAAACGTAGAGCATCACGCCAATGACGAGAAACAGCGCGAATTGCACGAAAACGATGAATCCGCTGGAAATCAGCGCGATTTTGCTTTCGCGTTCGCTGCGCGCGGCGAGCAGCCGCTGCACGATTGTCTGGTCGACGCCATGGCTCGCCATCGTCAAAAATGTGCCGCCGATCAGTCCCGACCAGAACGTGTAGCTCTGCGTGAGGCTGAATCCGAAATCGAACATGTTGAATTTTCCGCCCGCAGCCGCCGCAGCGTGCGTTATGGTGGTCCATCCGCCGGGAATTTTGTGCAGCAGCACGAAGAAGGCGGCGATTGACCCGAGGATATAAAGCGCAAACTGCATCACGTCCGTCCAGATCACGGCGCGCATGCCGCCCTCGAACGTGTAAAACAGAGTGAGCGCAGTAATTGCCGCGATCGAAGCGCGGTCGCCGAAGCCAAACGCCACGCTGAAGACTTTTCCAATCGCTGATATTCGCACCCCCTCCGCGAGAGCGCGAGTCACCAGAAATACCGCCGAGGCAGCACGTTTCATGCGGCGGCCAAACTGTTTTTCCAAAAGCTGATATGCGGTGTAGAATTCGCCCTGAAAATACTGCGGCACCAGGATCACGCAAAGCAGGATCCGTGCAACCACGTAGCCTATTACCAGTTGCAGGAATCCAAGGTTACCCGCGAACGCGATTGCGGGAGTTCCGATGATCGTCAGAGTAGAGGTTTCCGTTGCGACAATCGAGCAGGCCAGCGCCCACCAGGGAGCGGTGCGGCCGCCCAGAAAATAGTCGCGGATCGTCTGCTGGCCGCGACGGAATCGCGCGCCAAAGAGCGTGACTCCGGCGAGATAAGCCACGATAATTATCAGATCGATAGGGCTAATTCGCATGGCGCGTTTTTCCCGCGATTTGCAGTCGCGCGATGCTAACAGAAAGGCGTCAATGACCGGAAGGACCTATGGCGCAAAAAAAGAGCGACGATAGCGCAACGTACATCCTGGGATTTGACGGCGGCGGCACGAAAACCGAATGCCTTCTCGCGGATGCGGACGGGACCGTGCTTGCTCGCGCGACGACGGGCCCTTCCAACCCATTGCGCGCGGGCTATATGAAGGCGTGGTTCGCGTTGGGCGAGGCGGCGGATTCCGTCATGGCGCGGCAGAAAATCGCTGCGAACCGCATCGGCGGCGTCTGCGCCGGTCTGGGCGGTGCGGGACGCCCGGGCGTGGTTCGTCGCGTGACCACCTATTTCGAGCGGAGCTTTCCGCGCGCCGAAATTCGCGTTACCACCGACCTGGAGATCGCGCTCGAGGCCGCCTTTGGCGGCGGCGAAGGGATTTTGCTCCTCGCAGGCACCGGCTCTGCCGCGTTTGGCCGCGACGTAAATGGCCGCACTGTTCGTGCGGGCGGCCGCGGCCCCTGGTTCAGCGACGAAGGCAGCGCCTTCGATATCGGACGCGAAGCAGTACGTGCCATTTCGCTGGCGGATGAGCATCGCGGCCCGGAAACCGCGCTCACGAAGAAGATTATCTCACCGCATCATTGGCGCGATTGGACCATTCTGCTCGAAGCTATCAGCAAGAATGCCGACGATGTGTTTCCGAAGATTTTCCCCTTCGTGGCGCAACTTGCGGACAAGGACGACGCTGTTTCCCAGCAAATTTTGACGAGCGCCGCCGCTTCGCTAGTCGGCTTGGCGCAGGCTGTTGCGCAAGGACTCGGATGGAGCGAGCGCGCCTTTGACATCGCAAAATCCGGCGGCGTCTACGGCCACTCGAAGTTTTTCGACGCCGCCATCGAGACGCAGATGGCGCAACGGATGCCTCACGCCCGCTTAGTCAGCGCCCCCGTTTCGCCCGCCGAAGCTGCTGTTCGTATGGCTGTGCGCGAGGTGCGCGCAAAGGGAAATGCCGCCTGAAAATGCTGCGTGAAGGGGAAGTACGCATCGAGCGCGCCCGCGCTGCTTCGGCGGACGAGATGAATTCACTTGTTTATGAAGCCGACGACAGAATCCTGTTGGCCGTGCTGGAAAATCCCAATTTTCAGGAAAAACACGCAGAGCTTTTAACCGCACGCGTCGACGTTTCAGAGACTGTGCTGACCGCCGTGGCGGACGCGGAAAAAGGGAAGTGGATGGCGTGCGAGGGCGTTCGGTTGCGGCTGGCGCAGCATCCGCATTCGCCCAGGCGTCTTGCGATGGCGGCGGTTCGACATCTGTTCCTGTTCGATTTGGTGCGGGTCTGCTTTTCGCTTGCAGCGCCGCCTGACATTCGGCGGATTGCCGAGGAGACGATTCTTGCGCGCACGCCGCACCTTCCGATCGGCGAGAAATTGACGTTGGCACGGCGCGGCTCTGCCCGCATAGCCTCCGCCATTTTGGCTGAAGGGCATCCGCAATCTATGAGAGTCGCACTGGCGAACGCTTTTCTCACGGAAAGCCAGGTGTTGAAGACGTTGGCGAGACATGACTTGAACGAACGAGTCGTCGCGGCAATTGCGACAGATCCGAAATGGTCGGGCCTGTACAATGTTCGCATGGCGCTGATGCGCAATCCGTTTGTTCCTACGGAGTGCGCGCGGACATTCGTAAGCGATCTTACGATGCGCGATTTAACCGATCTTGTGAAGTTGGCTGAAACTTCGGCTAGTGTGCGCAGTGTGATCGTCCGCGAGATCGAACGACGGAAGGCCGAAAGCTCAAAAGAGAGCTCCGGTGCGAATGTGCCGGAGAGTTGCTTGGAAGAGTAAGCTTATAAAACATGCCGAAAAAATCTAATTCAATGCGGTGGATCATCGCTGTGGGCGGTGTCGCCTTCTTTGTCGTTCTGGTCTATCTTTCGATGCGCCAGACGCAGGTGGAATACGAAGTGTGCATGGCGTTTAAGGGCGGAACGCATTGCGCTACGGCTTCGGGCGCCGATTATAACGAAGCCGTCCGCAGCGCGCAGGAGATCGATTGTCAGATGCTCGCCAGTGGCCGCAGTGAGACGATGGTCTGCCTCGCCACGCAGCCAAGCAGCATCCGCCAAATGCAGAAGTGACGCTGTCGCTCGGTTGCAGCGGGCTGCTTCTGCAAAAGCAAACTGACCATTTCGCGATTATCGGTGTCTAATAGTTTTGCGGCTCGCAGCGCTTGGGAAGCCGAATGACGCGTTGTTTGAATTGCGGGGCTGAAAGGGAAACGGAAGTCTGCGATGTCTGCGGTCTTGAGCCGTCCGCGGCGGAGCTGATGCTTCGCAAGAAACTTTTGAATCGCACGGGCCTGTTTTTGCTCGGCGCTATCGCGTTCGTCTCCTTCAGCAGCCAATACCCACCGCTGGAAATCGACCGCATCCTTATCTTTATCGGTGGGCTGTTTTTTCTGACGCTGACTGTCGCGATTTGGCTCGAGCGCAGGGCGCTGAAACACGTCGAGCTCGAGGCGATGAAGCGCGTGTATTACGGGCTGATCCCCATCCCCTGGTTGCTCGCAGGCCTCTTACTTCTCAATGGCGCGTTTGATCGCGCCCCGATAAGTGAAATCGAAACCCACGTCGTCGGGAAATTCGCTATGCCTGGGCCTGTGCCGAATCGGCGACTAATCGTGCGGTCGTGGCGTGAGGGCGATTACTTCGAGCGGATCGCGGTTGACCGTATCGATTTCGATCAGTTTTCCGACGGCGATGCCATCGAGGTCAAAGTGAAAGCGGGCCTCGTGGGCATCCCGTGGGTCGCGGGCGTCGTTCATCAGTAATTTCAATTTTTTTCTTTTGACTCGCTTCCTGCATCGATTTGAGTGCTGCGCGTTATTTTCCGTCCACCGAGAATGCTAGCAGGACGTTTCCTGGTGCGCCGCCGAACTGCGCGTATCCTGAAGTCACGAAAAGCATTCCCCCCGCGATGACCGGACCCGCGGCATCGAGCGAACCGCCGTATGCCGGCGAGCCATTGACGGTTGTATAATCGCGCTCGGTGTCGACGTCCCAGAAAGTCTCGCCTGTGGAGGTTAAATAAGTGCGCAAGTGTCCGTCGAGCGATCCGGAGAAAACGACGCCGGGAATCACCGTGACAGCTTGCGATTGCGCGGGACTACATTCGAGCTTATCTCCGCAGGCTAAGACAGGCTTCGCGCTCCATTCTGTTTGCCCGTCCGTAAGACGCAATGAAAAGAGGCCGCCGCCTTGAGCCGGATCGAGCAAAAGTTTGTAGCCCTGTTTCGAGGATTTGTCGGCAACGACGCCTTTAAACTTGAGGTCCGAAAGCGCGATGTAGATGTTTTGATCGTCTGCCGCCGAACCCCACTCGGAGCCGCCTAGCGCACCACCTTGACCCAAATGCTTTTGCCATAGCACCTCGCCCTCTTTGTCTGGATTGAGGGCGTAGACATCGCTTGATTTTTGCGCGATCACGAGTTCGCGCCGATTGTTCGAGAGCGAAACGAGGATCGGCGGCTGTCCGAAATCGAAATCGTGTCCGGAGGGCTCAGGGCAATTGGGATTCCCCGGAATCCCGCAAGAATTGTTGTACGCATCACGGACGTGACTTGGCGAGTCCACAAGATCTGTCCTGTTTTCGCGTCCAAAGCCATCACCGCATCGCTCGTATTTGTGGTGGGCTTGGAATAATTGTCCCCAGTGGCGATATAAATTGCCTTCAACTTCTCATCAAACGTTGGCGTGGACCAGACGGCGGCTCCCGACGGGCCGCGCATCTGCGTCCCCGCCTTATTCTTTTCGGTCGGCTGCGGCGGCTGCTCGATCGTATAGGTCTTCCATAATTGCTTGCCGGATGCTGCATTGAGCGCAACTACGCTTCCCCTGAACCCGCAGCATTGATACGTAGGCTGGGGCGGAAGCACCTCTTCAAAAGACGAGACCGGCACATATAGCA
This sequence comes from Candidatus Acidiferrales bacterium, assembly GCA_050746865.1. Taxonomy (GTDB): domain Bacteria; phylum Acidobacteriota; class Terriglobia; order Acidiferrales; family UBA7541; genus Palsa-295. Next base: position 1,869 of record JBOGMU010000224.1, on the reverse strand, counting down.
CCCCCCTCATGCAAGAGTGGGGCGGCTGTGATCATCGCGGCGAAATAATCATCGACGGGAACTTTCCATAGAAGTCTTCCCGTGGCGGCATCCAGGGCATACGCGTTTGCGCCACTGCCAAAATAGACGGCCTCCTGAGTTCCGCGGCCTGTCTTTCCTATGGTGACGGGCGAGCGCACGCCTCCATTAATTTTTATCGACCAGTGAATGCAGCCGCTCCTTGCGTCGAGTGAATAAACATTGTCTCCAGCGGTTCCGAAAAATAGCCGACCACCTGCAACGGCCGGTGGGGTACGCGCCTCCGTCTCGTCGCCCAGAGAAAATGCCCATTTCAGTTTGAGTCTTGGAACGCCAGCGGCAGTCAGGCCAGCCGCGTGCGCCTTTTGAAAACGCATGTTCGTGACGTCGGGACTCCAACTTGTCCACGAAGCGCCGGATGAAAAAGATTTCGACGGTTTTGTATCTGCGGCGCAAACACCTGGAGAGGGAAGTGAGGCGACTTTCGGCACCGGGCGCCCGAGATATGAAGAGACCGCCTTTCGTTCGTCGGGATTGAGCGTGTCGCCGATTGCCTTCATCGGGCCGCTTTCCAGTGACGAGAGGATTTGATCGATGCTCATCTCGCGCAGAGCGCTCGCCGGAGGGACACGTCCCTGTGGGAGTCATGGCATGACGCGCAATGCTGTTTGTAAACGGTCGCCCCATCTTGCGCATGCGCGGGCAAAGTGAACAGTGCGGCGAGCGCGAGCAAGCATAGATATCGCAAAGTGTTCTCCTTGGAGGCGGCGCATCTCTTCTTTCCTCAGCGCGAAATGCTGAGGGCTCCGTCAAAGAGCAGAGGGAAGAACTGGCCGCCCATTTTGGTACCGCGGGGAATCACAGGAACGCCTGCGAGCAAAGGCTCATCTGCGTCTGACATGACGCCGTCGCGGAATACATTGATGACGGTAGCGCGTCGGGGCTGGGGTGTGTCATTGGCGCCGGAGCCGTGCATCGTTCGTGCGTGATGAAAAGAACTCTCGCCCTTCTTCAATTCAACCTGCCGCGGATTGAATTTGTCCTTCAAATCCGCTGGCAAACTCGCGCGAACCCCGCTCATGTCGCCCGTCAGAACGGGTTTCGGCAGATCGGGCCATTTATGACTTTCTGGAACATAGTTCAAGCAGCCGTTTGCAATCGTGGAATCGTCAAGCTCAATCCAACACGTGAGATGAGCGAGCGGAGTGGTCCGCGTCCAATACGAATAGTCTTGATGCCAGGCGACCACTCCGCCGTGCCGCGCTGGCTTGCAAAAAAGTTGGTCGTGCCAGAAGCGCACCGGACCGCCCAAGAGCTGCGATGCTGGCACGAGAAACGCTGGATTCCAAAGCAGGTCGTGAAAACCGGGCATCACGCGCCATGCGCCGAGTGCATGGAACACAACGCGATTCGGATCGGTCGATTCGTTGGAATGGTATTCGTGAAAAAGTTCGCGCCCGGGATGTGTTGGATCCATTAGGACGTCAAGCTCTTTGCGCAGAGCTTCGATTTGCTCATCGTTGAGGATGCGCACGCCGGGCAGATATCCGTTTTCGTGAAAGAATGCGACCTGCTCGTCCCTTAGGCGATATTTTCCCCAATCTGTCGATTTTGTGGGACTGGGAAATAACTTGCCGATGGGGCGCTCGTATTTCGAGAGATCTTCCACACGTGAATCTTGCCAGAACGCAAACAAGTGTTCCACCGAGCATGACGATAGCCAAGCGAATGTACCGAGTGTAGGCACATACGCGCTTATCAAGAGCAAACGGCGCTCGACTGAAACGCGAATCGGCCGCTACGAAACTGCGTCCGAACTGTTCGGTGACGGAGATTCAGGCGGTCGTGACC
>JBOGMU010000223.1:0-5582 GCA_050746865.1 Candidatus Acidiferrales bacterium | reverse complement strand
GGTGAGTGGTGAGGAGATTCGAGTCACAGCTCGTGGCACGGATGCTGCCGGTGAGTCAATCTACTGGCGCTACGAATCGGCTTTAAAGTTCCTCGAAAACCGCCTCAATTGCTCGTTGGGAGGTAATGGCAGTGTCTTGGCCGTTAGGCGCCCGCTCTTCCGATTGGAGAAGCCGTCCATTGTCGAAGATTTTCAGATCCCCCTCGACATCCGTTTCAAGGGATACCGGGTTGTCTACGATCCCGAGGCAGTTGCAGTGGAAGAAATCGCACCGACTGTCTCCGCCCAATTCGCGCGAAGAATTCGGCTTGGAGCTGGCGATTTTCAGGCGTTGTTTGGAAACCTTGCATGTTTGAATCCCAGGAACGGACTGCCCGCGTTTTGCTTCTTTTCGCACCGCGTTCTCCGGTGGCTGGGACCGGTTTTCCTGCTCATCGCATTTCTTGCAAGCCTGTTTCTTATCGAACAACCGATGTTCCGCTTTCTGGTATCGGCGCAGTGTGGCTTCTATGTCGGTGCATATGTAGGTTATCTCCGAAAAAAGCGGGGCAAGAACGCCGGTATTCTTGGTTTGCCCGTGAATTTTTGCTCCATGAACCTTGCGCTTTTGCTTGGCCTGTTCCAATACCTAAGCGGCCGCCACTCTACCATCTGGAAAGCAACTCCCCGTACGGCGACTCACGAAACCGGTTGCGTTGTAGCACGTTTGCCAAATCGCTCTTTTGTGCTTCGCATCTAGCCTTATTCGGGGACTCACGCCTATGAAACGTCGTCTGAACTATTACCGCTTCTGCTTAAGAATCGCTGACTACTCCTTGCCGGCGCTGGCATTTGCAGCGACTGTCTACGTCGAGGCCTTCCTGAAAATCGGGAGTTCCACGGCTGGTCTGGGCACTTACAGTTTCTTTAGTCTTTTCCTGCAAACAAGCCTCGTGTGGGCCGTTGCCTCGGAATATTACGGCGTTTCCAGCGTGCAGGAATTATTCCGTGAGCGGACCGGCATCAGGGCGGCCTTTGCTGCCTGCACGACGACCTACGCGGCCACTCTCGGTGTCCTGTTTTTTTTCCATGAGTACACCACGATCTCGCGCGCCTTCCTCCTCCTTAGTGGGCTCAACCTGCTTGTGGCTGCACTCGCAATGCGCGCGCTGTTCCGTTCATTGGTGAGTCGCCACTCCGGCCCGCTCTGGAAGCCTGATCGAATACTTATTATTGGTGCTGATCAATTCGCGCGACGCTGCGCGCGACGCCTCATTCACGGGCCGCTGTCGTTTTGCAGAATTGTCGGGCATATCTACCTTCCCGGAACTGACATTCTCGTTGAGAATGCACCGGTTTACCCTCTCAGTCAGGTGGAAGAACTTTGCCGCGATGGCAATGTTGACGAGATACTCGTCGCGGTTCCGTCGAGTAAATACTCCGAAGTGCCTCGCCTTGTGCGAGATCTTGAGCGCCTGGCCTTGCCCGTTCGTGCCATTCTAGACTTCGGCGATCACATGATGGTCCGCGAGCGGCTGTTCCAGTTCGGTCGGCTTCAAATCCTGGATCTCACGGCAACACCGGCAGAGTCCCTGAAATACGCATTGTTGAAGCGCTGCTTCGATATCGTCTTTGCGATTTTCGCTCTTCTAGTCACCGCGCCCATTATGGCGTTGGTTGCCACAGCTATACGCCTGACGTCTGCAGGCCCGGTACTATTTGTACAAGAAAGAGTCGGCCTGAATGGAAAGACTTTCCGCATGTACAAGTTCCGGACAATGAGGGTCTCTCCGCGCACCGAAAGCGACATCCAATGGACTACCGCCAACGATCCGCGACGGACGCCGATCGGTTCTTTTTTGCGACGAACAAGTCTGGACGAGTTGCCACAATTCTTTAATGTCCTGAAAGGCGATATGAGTGTCGTTGGTCCGCGGCCCGAGCGTCCCGGCTTTGTAAAGAAGTTTCTCACGGAGGTTTCAAGATACAACTATCGCCACAGGCTAAAAGTCGGAATTACCGGCTGGGCTCAGGTAAACGGCTGGAGGGGCGATACATCCATCCGCCGGCGCGTCGAGCACGATCTGTACTATCTCCAGAACTGGAACTTCTTCTTCGATGTTCGCATTATTTTTCTCACGCTGTTCTCCCGATACAGAAATAGAAACGCATACTAGGCGTTTCTGCGTCATCATCACACAGGTCGGAGTGAAATACATCGCTTGGGTGTACGGCTATCATGAATAGTTTTCGCGTTCTTCTCCTCTCAAATACTCGCCCCTCTCGGGCTTTCAGATTTGCGCTTAGGATTATTCGCGAAATTCCGGGCAGCGAGATTTGCGGCATTGTACAAAGGCCTTTGTGCAAGCTCCCAATCGAACAGCAAGCGCTGGCGGAACCAGGAAGTGACCTATCGCTCGAGCCCGCTCGCTTGGTATCGCTGGTCAGTCGCTCGGTAAGAGCCTGCTTCGACGGCTTGATTAACATGATGTTGTGGTGCGTTCACGGCTTTCCCAAGGGCTTGAATGTTTCGTGTACATTCAGTATGCAAACCCTCGCAGAAAAATGTGCGGAAGCCGGATGGCCATTATCTGAAGCCGTGAACCTCGATGAATCGCGCGTCGCTCATTTTGTGGATTGTATGAGCCCCGACCTCGTCATTTCGCTCGGCGAAACTTCTTCCCTTCCTGCTTCGAACGGTTCACCGGACCGCGGTTGGCTTCGTGCCAGATCAAACGATGTTGTGGGAAGAGAAGCGTCCGGAGTAACAGGCCTGCATATTCGAATCGAGTGTTCGCCAAAGACTTCCGGCCCATCCCAGGAGTTGACGTCCGTCAATCTTCCACGTCAGGTCCACGATACGCGGATCGGTTTCGCCCTAAAGTCTGATCTTGTGGCGGATGACTTACTTTTGCAGTCGGCTGCTGCCATCCGTGCAGGATGCGTTGTGGAGGCCGCAAAGAGTGTCACGGCTTGGGCGCACGAGGTTCTTTTCCCGTATTTGTCACAAGTAGGTCCCTCGCGCCCTGCTGGGCCTGCGACCGTGCGTTGGTATCGATCGGTTTGGAGTCTCACGATCGAAACAGCCATATTGTGTTCTCCTGTCGTGGTCGCCCGTAATTGGTTTCGCCGTTTGCGTCACCGCCATCCCGTCCTGGTTCTGGTCCACCATCTTGTGTCGGACCGCAACCATCGAATGAGCATTTCTACGGAAGCCTTCTGGCGCCAGCTCCTCTTTTTGCGCCGGCATTACAGCGTTGTCCCTCTATCCAAGGCCGTAAATCTACTCGATGGCGGTGCCGTTCACCTGCCCACTGTTTGCCTTACATTTGATGATGGGTATGCTGACAATTTCGTGAGCCTTCGTGCAGTCGCGGAGGAACTCGACGTGCCGGTTACACTATTTATCACTACGCAGCCTGTCGAGCTGCGCTGTGAATTTCACCACGACGTCATAAAAGGTTTGCGGGGCGCTTTTCCGATGAATTGGGCGCAGATTCGATACTGGAAAGAGCGCGGTGTAGAGATTGGCAGCCATACGCGAACGCACATCAGGTGCGGAATTGCTGATCGGGCCGTCCTGCACGATGAAATCGCCGGTTCCAAGACTGATTTCGAGAAGCGCCTCGGCGAGGCGCCGCGATTTTTCGCGTTTCCATTCGGTACGCCGCAGGATATTTCGGCCGAAGCCTTGGGTATTGCGGCCCACGCTTATCCGTACTTTCTTTCGGCGTGTGGGGGCGAGAATTTTCCTGAGAAGTCCGGGAATAATTCCCACATTCTTCGTAAGAACGCGTATCCCGAACCCTGGGAACTCGAACTCGAGCTGCAATCGGTTTTTGATTTCGTCCAAGCGGCGAAGCGTCGATTCTGCGTTGCTCCACGGCCAGAAATGAGATCCGTGGCCCGCTTGGAGAGAACGCTGGAATTGTCCGGTGAGCTGGATCTTGACTTTTCAGCGGATGGTAGTGGCGTTGCCCATGCAACTGCAGATCCTGTGATAAGGAACAACTGACGCTCTACCGCTACACCAACTGTTATCGCTTCTGAGTATCACTTTTATAAAATGCATGTATGCAACCGCGACGTTACTTGAATGCAAAAATCTCTCGTTTTACGAGCAGTCACAACAAGCTGGATCGCCGTCACCGCCAATGCTGCCGTAGGCTTTTTCTTAACTCCCTATGTTCTGCATCATCTCGGCGACGAGGCATATGGCCTTTGGATCCTCACAGTCACGTGCGTGGGCTATTACGGGTTGCTGGACATCGGTGTGCGCTCCTCAATTCTCCGCTACGTCTCCCGCAATCAAGCCCTTGGAAACCGTGACGCTGTAAACGAGGTAGTGGCCACAGCCTTTTATTATTACCTCGCGGCGTGCGTCATTATTGTGATCGCGGCATTTGTTTCAGTAGATCCGGTTTGCCGCTTTTTTTCAATTACCCCCGCGCTGCTGCCTTCCTTTAAAGGGTTATACCTCTTGGCAGGCGCGGTTCAGGGTCTCACGTTGCCGCTCGTGGTATTTGCCGGCTCGCTTGAGGCCGCCGGGCGTTTCGACCAGATGTATTCGACGAACGTGATAGGCCTGGCCGTTCGCGTCGTGGCCGTGATCGCTGTCATCCAGGCGGGCGGTGGTCTTTTTGCGGTGGGTGCCGCGACACTGCTCTCGCAATTGCTGCCGTACTGTATCCAGGTTCCCCTCTGCTTTCGCGCAAACCGCGGCGTCAGTCTTCATCCCAAGTGGGCGCGCAAACGTGTCTTTCGCGAAATGCTTCGATATGGCTCCGTCAGCGTTACGGTCGGTATCGGCGAAAAAATGCGCGGTTACATTTACCCTCTTCTGATCGCAAAATTTTTGTCGCCCATCGCTGTGACGCTCTTCGCGCTGCCGGTCAAGCTCATGCAATTTCCTACAGATGGTGTGGGCACGATGACGGAGATCGTCAACCCGTTATCCAGCCGCCTTGAGGCTCAAAACAACTTTGCCAAACTTCGCCAACTCATTCTCAATAGCTCCCAGACGGCGTTCCTTCTGTTGATTCCCCTTGCAGCATTTCTCATCATATTCGGCAAAGCCTTGCTGACAGCCTGGGTGGGCAGCCGCTACACATCCGCATACGGCATTCTGGTCTTGCTGACGTTGGGGCTCGGCGCCGCTGCCACCCAATGCTGCATTCAGTCGATGCTTTTTGGCATCGAACGCCACAAAGCGCTCATTTGGTTCCGGCTGGGTGAAGGCCTCTCCGTCGCAATCATTGGCAGCATTGCGCTGAAATTCTGGGGTCTCGAAGCCTTCGCCGCCGTAATCATGGTCACACTTTTGATCACAAGCATCATTCTCGTGCCCCGCCATGTATGCAAAATCCTCGGCCTTCCTCTACGCCGCTATCTTCTGGAAGGCATTCTCAAGCCCAGCATCCTAGCCTCTCCGGCAGTCGCAACCTACATAATGATTGAACGCGCTTTTCAGATCGCAGGCTGGCGCGACCTGTTACTCGCGGGAACTGCTGGAGCAATCGTTTACGCAGTGACGTCGGCCGCCGCAGCCGTCGCCAGTTCTGGACCCGAAGTCCGCTGGTACACCATCGGCGTCTTGCGAATGG
>JBOGMU010000222.1:0-11626 GCA_050746865.1 Candidatus Acidiferrales bacterium | reverse complement strand
ATCTTGACTTCGCCCGGAGCAATCGTGATAGCGGACGATGATCCGGCAAAACCCTGTGCGCTGATATCGACTCTATAGCCGACCCCCGGCGTGACGTCGTCGAACTGGAAAAATCCAGTTTCGGACGTTTCTACAGTGCGACGATCAGCGGCTGCGGAGCCAGCGAGGACAACTGTCGCTCCGGGCACGATGTCGCCGTTCACGTCCGTTACGGTGCCCATAATCTGGCCGGGCTGGTTTTCCGGCGGCTGAGTGCCCTGGGTGAAAGCGTGGGCTGAAAAAGCCAGCGCCATCACGGCGACGATTGCCAAACGAATAAGAACCGATTGAACGGCCTCGGCTAGTCCGCCGAATTTGCCGACTGCGGGAATCATATTTGCTCCATTTAGGTGTCACGAAAATGATGGCATTGAATTTGGCTTGCGAGTAGGGCCATGCGGGCGGATGTTTCCAGTCCTAAAAACCTGTTCCAGCGTACAGGTGCGAGCCTTTTCCCAACGCTTCCGCGTTGAGCTAAGTTATACCCCCTATGGCGCTCGATTTGTGGATTGGCGTGCGAAGCGTTAGTTCGGTGTGGGCTTTTCAATGTGGTCGATGACGATCGTGTCGACGGGACCCTTAGCGGATTGAAGCCTGAGCCCCAACTGTTCCTGAAGAGCTGTCCATAGAGACGGTGGGTCGGTCGCGGCAGCGTCGGCGGGGACGATATTGTCGCTCTGCCGCGTCCATTTCCAGTTAAAGGTATAAAAACCGGTTAGTCCGGTCTTATCGATCACCAAGCGACCGCCGATCTCTGGTTCGCGGGAAAGATCATCAATGAGCGATTCAATCGGCTCATTCTTAAGCGCGTAGATTTCGACATCGCCCTCGTTGTGCCCATCGTTGCTCTGATGGTCCGCCCTGCCCGTCGACGGACCAATCTTCGGTCCGCCCCTGGCAATCACTAGATTGAACACGGGAAGCTCTTTCGTCCGGTGGCTAATCTTCAATTGAAACCGATCTGCTAGAAGCGATCGTATAAGTAGCCTCATCTGCAATGGCCTCTCGCGCCGACTCCACTTTGCTTCCAGTGCGGCGTCGAATTTTGCTTCAATCGCATACGGATCAGAGAAGATCCAGTCTGGACCGCCGGAAAGCTGATTATCACTGGTCAAATTATAGGCATCCTTGATGAGGTACTTTGCGGTGACGCCAGTCGCTGTGTAGTAGCCATTGTTCTCATGGATATGGATGCTGTGACCGGAACGATGTCCCGGATCCGGGTCGGGCTTGATCGAAGCGACATCGAACGACAGCTGCCGTGGCACTACGGCCGCCTGACCGCGAAGTACCGGAGCAAGCAACGCGCCGACCACAACTGGCAAGATCACTGCGATGAGTGCGACACCTGCAAGCGCGATCTTCTTGCCGACAGTCAATTCAATGCCTATCACATCGGACAAAATTGCGTGGATGCGCTCCTTCAAATCAGCGCCCGTGACGCCCGCAGCGCATGCCACTGGGGATTCGACGTAGAGTTTGCAGACTTGGAGGATGGCTGCGGCGTAATCGCGGGGCTGGTTGCCGAGGGAGAGGACGGCTTCGTCGCAGGCGCGTTCGCGTTCTTCGATGAGGCGAGCGCCGATCCACCAGACGAGCGGATGGAACCAGAAAATTGCTTCGACGAGCATGTGGAGCGCGGCGGTGAGATTGTCGCGGCGGCGAATGTGAGCGAGTTCGTGGGCGAGGACGGCTTCGAGTTGCGGCGGCGTGAGCGATTCGAGAATGCCTTCGGGAAGGAGAAGAGTGGGGCGGAAGATGCCGACGACGCCGGGTTCGAGCAGGCCGGGTGCGGTGCGAATTCTGGTCGGCGATTCAATAAGCTCCTCAGGGGCTAAAGCCCTAAGAAGAAGCGGAACCGGAATGTCGGAGCTAAAGCTCCGACCCCCTAAAAGGCTTGCTGCTTCGGGAGAGTATCTCGCAATTTGGCTGCTAGAGCGGAGGGCGACGCGGATGCGGAGCCAGGCGCGCAGACGCATCACTGCGATGGCGAGGAAACCGCAAGCCCAGACGGCGATGAGTGTGGTGAGCGGCCAGTTTGTGGCGTGGTGCGCGCCGGGAGTGAACAAGAGCGCGTCCGAAACGGGTTGCGTGATTTGGACGATGGTCTGGGAGATGACGGGCGCGGCGATTTCCGGCGCGGCATTTTTTGTTGGAAGCAATTGCCAGAGATTTGTGCCAAGGGCTATCAGAAGCGCGAATGGAATGAGGAATTTCAGCGAGGCGGCGAGCCAAAGCGCGTAGCGGATTTGGGCGCGGTTTTTTCGGAAGGCGAGAGTGAGAAGCGCCGCGGCGAGGGCGAAGATTGTCGATTGCCAGAGGTGATTGGCCAGTGCGGCGAGCATTTAGACCTCCTTGGCCGGGCGGCATTGAGTTGCAGAGGGCGGAAAATCCGGCAGGCTCCGCGATAATCATAGGGCGCAGCCCTTCGTAAAAGTACTCAGGGCAAACAAGCATGCGTCCTACGCAACCAAGAATGCCGGCGAGACGCCGGCGCTACCGCGCATGCGCCCCTATGGCGAAAAATTCGGATCATGAGTCATTTTGTTTTGGCTTTGCGTTGCGATTTGGCGCGATGCTCGAATTCGTCGATGGTTTTTTCGAGTTCGCGGATGTCGTCGCGCGTGAGTTTTCCGGCTTCGGCGAGTTGGGCCATCATGGGCTGCGCGCGGCCTCCGAAGAACGCGAGGATTTCGTCGAGCAGGCGATGGCGGGCAATTTCGCGCGGGATCGTCGGCTCGAAAATGTGGGCGTTGCTGATTTTGCGTACGCGGCGAACGGCCTTTTTCGTTTCGAGGCGATAGACGGTGGTTTGGATCGTGGTGTACGCAGGGCGCGGCGCCGGGAACGATTCCTGGATTTCGCGGATCGAGGCTTTGCCTTGGGTCCAGAGAGTTTCGAGGATTTGGAGTTCGAGTTTGGTAAGTTTTGGGCGCGGCATGTGAAGCTCTACTATGGCACGTCTGAATCTACTATCAAATAGTAGGATGTCAAGGGGAATTTGGTCTCTCGGCGAAAGGTGGCCGTTACAACGGCGTGTGTCGCCGAATTGGCCCGGGCAAATGTGACACGGGCAGCCCTTCGTAAAAGCACTCAGGGTAAACAAGCATGAGCGCCTACGGACAAGATTCGAGCGGTGGCATGGTGCATGCCGCGCTGAAGACCGCGGCTCTACGTTTAAACCTTCCCTCGATATTGCAATTGCAGTGGCGCATGGAGGGCGCAGCAAGCAACACCCCTACGACCGAGGGGCGTCGGAAATCACTGCAGGGAGTGGACGTCTTCGGGGAGGCTTAGGACTAAATTGCAATCGCCGGAGGCTGGGCAGGTTAGGGTGCCGACCTGGACGAGGTTGACGGGCGAGGCGTCGGGGAACATTGTGCCGAAATTTATGGAGCGGAGTTTATCGGCGAAGGGGCGGAGTCGATCACTGCCGGTGAGGAATTTTACGTCGTCCACTTTTGTAGACGAACCGTCAGTGCCTGCCGGTGAGAGCAGAAGCGCGAACTGAGCTTCGACGGGCGAATCGGATTTCTGGTCGAGCAGTTTGCCGAGATTGAATGTGCGCTGCTGGACGAGCTCCGATTTGGCCTTGTCCGTGAGGGCGTCGATTTTTTCATTGCCGCCGAGAAGTAGGATCAGGTGGGCGCGCGTATCGGGATCGGGTTGGCGGACGGCAAGCGCTTGCGCATAAGCGTCGGCGGCCTGATCTTTCTCGCCCTGCTTGGCGAGAATCTGCCCAACATGATCGCCGACCACGCCGTGCTGGCCGATCCGCCATGCGGGGCGAATATAGCGGGCGGCTTTCGCGAGATCACCCTGCTGAAAGTAAACCCAGCCAAGCGTGTCCCAAAAGGCACCGAGGCTTTCGCTCATCTGGAATTGCTGCAGGTTGACGTGCGAGAGGTCGACGTTGCGCAGTGCGGCGGATACTGAATCGACTGCGGATTCGGCGTACTGCTGCGCTTTATCGAGCTGGATTTTTTTGTCGGCGAATTCGTAGGCAATGTCATTCCACGTGCCGGGACTGGGCGAGAGTTGCGCCGCGTGGTTGAAGGCGGCGGCGGCTTTGTCGTTTGCGCCGGTGTTGATATAGGCGGTGCCGAGCGCGATCTGGACAGAGGCATCGTGTGGCGCGAGCGCGGAGGCTTTTTCAAGCGGCGGGATTGCGTCCGAATAATTGTGCTGAATCTCGAGTGTGCCGCCGAGTTGCGAAAGAGCGAGAAGGTTGAGCGGATCGATTTCAAGTTCCTTTTTGTAAGCGGCGACGGCTTCGTCGTATTTGCCAGCGCGCGAGAGCACTAGACCGAGATAGCCGTTGGTGTGCTGGTCGTAGGGATTGATTTCGAGCTGCTTGTGAAATGCGCTGACCGCGTCGTCGTATTCGCCTTCATCGCCGTAAGCGATGCCGATCTCGTTCCACACGGTCTTTTCGTATTTTTTCGGATCAAGCGCGATCACGCGCTGGAAGAGGGGAATGGCCGTTTGGGCGTCGTGGCCGTGCAGCGCGACTTCGGCCGCGTCCATCACGTCTTCGACTTTTGCTGTTTGCGGCACCTGCGGCGCGCCAGTGGAGGCATTTTGCAAATGGAGAGACTGGCTTTCATCGGATGCGACGGCGTGCGCAAAGGCGAGGTAATCGCCGGTGCGATCGGCGGGGAGCTCGTGCATTTTGAAATTCAGAGTGCGGTTGGCGGTGAGCGTCTGGCCTTCGAGTGTGTAGGTCGATTTGAAATCGGCGTAATCGCGCGAGACGGCCACGCCGACGGGCGCACTCACCTTGAAATTTTGGGGCAAGGTGAGTTTAAGGCTCATGTTGACGCCGAGAGGGCTGCCGAGCTTGATAGGCTCCGAGTTGTCGTCAGTGGTGCTGGGCAGACCGATCGCGAGCAACGGGAGCCTAACGGCAGGTTCTTTGCTTGTCCATGAGAGAAAGCCATCTTCCGTGAAATGAATTGTGATTTCGAAAGGCCCGCGCGTATCGGCGGGATCACTGGTTTCGACCGAAGTGGCGTCCGCGCTGAGGCCGTCACGCCGCAAGATTGCGGCGCCGATCTGCTTCCACTGAGCCTGCACGGTGTGACGAAAGGCGAGGCGCAAGAGCAATTCCTGATCGCCGCGCACGGAATAGTGAACCGTGCCGTTGAGCTTGCCCAATGCGCTGACAGCGGCGACCGTTTCGATTTTTTGCAAGGCGAGAAATGGCGGGTCGGCGGGCGTGCGGACGATGCGGCCTTTGCCGTCGGGGGCCACGAGCAGAGCCGATTTGTCGCGCAGAGACGCGATGAGCAGGCGGAACGGCGCGACCTCGGCAGTGGAGTCCATCCACAAGAGATTGCTGCCTTCGGGCACGGCTGTGATCACGTGATCGAATTGAGATGGCGAGGGCATTGATTCGTCGAGCTTAGCGGTGGCGGGGATGAGGGCCACGTCCGAGGAAATGCCGGCGGCACGCATCATGGCGGCGAGCAATGTGGCTTTGTCTTTGCAGTCGCCGTATTTGTTTGCGAAGACGTCGCCGGCAGAGTGCGGCTGATAACGTCCGAGGCCGAAGGAAAGGCTGACGTAGCGGATGTCTTTTGCGACGTAATCGTAGAGCGGCTGAATTTTTTCCAGTTCCGTCGTTTTGCCTTGCGTGAGTTCGGCGACCTTGGTGCGAATCTCGGGCGTGGGATCGGTGCGACCCTGCTCGAGTCTTGCGTACCACTGCGCGACGTCGTCCCAACTCTTGAACGTGGTGAACTGGATGTCCGGCCGCTTAGGCGTTGAATCGTCCGCTTGCTTTTGGTGGTCGTCCGGTGAGGGACCCGTCAGCTGCGAGTGTTTCCAGGTGTAGATCACGCGACCGTTTTCATGAGCAGTCTTGTAGTCGCCGCCGGGTGAGGCGAGCTTTACGGCGCGGCCATCGGGAAGACTCACTTCGAGCGTTTCGTCGAGGACGATCGCGCCTTTCAGGAAGTTCTGCGCGTACCAGAATTCTCCTTCGGCGAGAGGCGTAGCGAGGCGCGTATCGACGTCATATTCGAGAGTGTCACCGGGCTGGAGCGACGGGACGGTGATGCGCTTTTCTTTGAAGTCGGTGTAAACGGGCGCGTCGCGAGTGATGCTCGGCGTCATTTCCTTCACGGCGGACGCTTCGGCGGCGATCACTTTGCCGTCCGGCTTTTGGACGCGGACGTATTTAATCGTTATCTGTTCGTTGGCCGAGTTGTAGCCGAAGGTGAGTTCGCCGAGGGCTTGCACGCCTGCGGCGCTGTGGACACTGATGCGCGCGATGTATTCGCGTTCGCCGGTGCCGTCGTTTTCGAAGCGGACCTTGGTGGTGTATTGATCGAAGACGAAGGGCTCTTTGGAGTAGTCGGGTTTTTGAGATGTAGAGGGCGACTGTGCGGCGGGAGAGGCTGTTTGCGAGGACGGTGGCGGGGCCGTGGAGCCTGGCGTCGCAGGCTGAACGGGATTTTCTTGTGCTGAGCTGTTCGCAGCAAAACAAAAGATACAGAGCGCGGCAATCAACAATCTTTTCATGCAGTTTCCAGTCCCGATTTTCGCCCAGGCCGCTAGTCTATGCAGCCACGACTGCCAGGTAAAGGCAATGTGGGGCGTCTGGTGATGAAATGCAAACCGTGCTGCAAAATCCTGCGCGCGCTCAGATTGAGCGAAATGCTCATTGCACTGCCGCGAACTCGATGCAATCGGGCGTTTTTTGGGTCGGCAGCCGCTTGAGCACCCTTAGAGTAATCGGGTCGATCACGTCAATCTGGTTGTTGACCATGGCACTGACGTAGATTTCGTGATTGAAGGGGTTGATCGCGAGCGAGCCGGTGCCCGCGCCGAGATCATCGGTCGCGGCGAGCATCACTTTGCGGGTCTTCGGGTAGATCTTCCAGACGCGGACAGGTCCTGTGCCCCACGATTTGCTGGTGTGCGGCGAGCCGGAGCCCATTTCGTAATAGAGGCCGTCTGCGGCGAATTTGCCGACGAAAGCCCAGCCGTCGACGGGAACGGAGAAATCGAGGGAGTCGTCCGAGGCGCGGTAAAATAGCACTTTGCCTTCTTCCAGGCTGGTGACGAACCATTTGCCGTCGGGACTGATTGCCAAGCGATGATTGGCGGACGTGGTGGCGATGGTCTTCAGTATTTTGCGATCCGGAATGTCGAGCACGGAAATCGTCTTTGAGCGCGTATTGCTGGCGAATGCCCGCTTTTCGTCGCTAGTAACGGCGAGCATGTGCGTCCACCGCGAGCCGGTGGGGATTGCCGCGACGATTTTTCGTTGGCGGGGATCGATCAGCAAAATCGATTGCGCTAATTCGGACGTGACGTAGAGCGTTCCGCTGCCTCCAGCCCACGCTCCGTGTGGACGCAAATATTCCCCGGTTTCGAGCGAGCCGACTTTCTTACAGTCGGACGTGCTGAAAAATTCGATAGCGTGTTCGTTAGTTCCCGGCACGCCGATATTCGTGGAGCCGTAAATGGGAAGGTAAACGATTCGGCCGTTGGGCGAAAATGCGGCTTCGTGCGGGCTCATGGCACCGGACTTGGCGTCGCAGATCGGCTGGTCGGTGTCAGCGTCGTAGAGAGTCGCGCCGGGCAAACCTTTTTCGACGACGATCATCAAGTGCGGGTGCTGAATAGCTTGCGCGAAGGGCGGCGGAAGCGCTGGGGACGTCGCAGCACCGATTGTTATCGCTATTGATATCAGTAATAGCCTTTGCATTCGGCCTTCCTTGTGCAACTCAACGAAGATCGACGGCGCAGGTGGCATCTTACGCCCTTTTTGTCGCATCTCATTTTCTGGCATCTTAATATGGTTTGCGGAGATTTTTCCGCTGCCTGAAGGTGCGCCTGAAGCACGTTTTCTGTCGCAATTTTTCCACATGGATGGCGGTTGACAGTTGCGTATGTTTTACCTATACTTGGCGGCTGTCTAGGGACTTTTGTATCTGGTGTTGTATCTGGTGGTGATTAGGGAAGTCTTCCTAACCCCGGAACAGAGAAGGACGGAACGGGGTCGGGAAGGGCGGCCGGAATGGGGCGCCAGCCCCGAAAAGCCGTAAGAGCCTCTCCGCTTATAGCAGATGCAGTTCACTCCTGAAGGGTGAAGCGTCTTCGCGGAGTACCTGGGTTTTCCCCTCGGGAAGGGCGAACTTCTTCTGTTCATGCACCCGCAGATGTCTGCGCGGGACGTTAATCCGCGCGCCGATTTACGACGAATACATTTGAAACGCTAGGGAGGTTAGGCGTGCCGACGTTTGCGCAACTGGTGCGTTATGGCCGGGAAAAAATTAAGACGAAGACGAAGTCACCGGCGCTGGAAGCATGCCCGCTGAAGCGCGGAGTATGCACGCAGGTGAAGACGCAGACACCGAAGAAGCCGAATTCGGCGCTGCGGAAAGTGGCGCGCGCGCGGTTAACGAACGGCGCGGAAGTGACAACGTATATTCCGGGGATTGGGCACAATTTGCAGGAGCACTCGATCGTGCTTGTGCGCGGAGGCCGCGTGAAAGATCTGCCGGGCGTTCGGTATCACGTTGTTCGCGGGACGTTGGATGCGGCCGGAGTGGAAAATCGCAAGCAGGGGCGCTCGAAATACGGCGCCAAGCGGCCTAAAGCGGCCGCTTCGAAGTAAGGCACGGGAGATTAGAGAATGCCTCGTAAAGGATGGGTTCTTCGCCGAAAGATTCCGGGAGATCCGGTTTACGGCAGCGACATGGTGCAGAAGTTCATTTCGAGCATGATGTATGACGGGAAGCGCTCGACCGCGCAGACGATTTTCTATAAAGCGATGGACCAGGTGGCGAAGGCGGCGAACGACGATGCGTTCACGCTTTTCAAGAAGGCCGTTGAAAACTGCAAGCCGACGCTGGAAGTGAAGACGCGGCGCGTGGGCGGCGCGAACTATCAGGTTCCTATCGAGGTGAACCCTTTCCGGCGACAGTCGTTGGCGATTCATTGGCTGGTGCTGTATGCGCGAACGCGCGGGGGCAAGTCGATGACGGATAAGCTGGCGGGCGAGATCCTGGATGCGGCGAACGGCCGGGGCGGCGCGGTGAAGAAGAAAGAAGACGTCCACCGCATGGCGGAGGCGAACAAAGCCTTCGCGCACTATCGTTGGTAAGCGAAATTTCTTAACGGGAAACAAATTCAGATCATGGCACGGCAGGTACAACTCGATCAGACCCGTAACATCGGGATTATGGCGCACATCGATGCTGGCAAAACGACCTGCACGGAGCGCATTCTGTTTTATACGGGTGTGACGTATAAGATCGGCGAAGTCCACGAAGGCACGGCCACGATGGACTGGATGGAGCAGGAGCGCGAGCGCGGGATTACGATCACGTCCGCGGCGACGACAACTTCGTGGAAGCGTTTTGACAAGACGTATCGGATCAACATTATCGATACGCCGGGGCACGTGGACTTTACTGTGGAAGTGGAACGTTCACTGCGCGTGCTGGACGGCGCGGTGGCTGTGTTCGATGCCGTGGCGGGCGTGCAGCCGCAATCGGAGACGGTATGGCGGCAGGCGGACAAGTATCGCGTGCCGCGCATTGCGTTTATCAATAAGATGGATCGTATCGGCGCCGATTTTGAGCATTCTCTGCGGTCGATGCGCCAGCGACTTTCGGCCCACCCCGTAGCTGTTACCTACCCTATCGGACGCGAAGATAATTTCATCGGCGTAATCGACTTTATCGAAGAGCGCGCGATTGTATGGAAGGACGAAACGCTCGGCGCCGAGTACGAAGTATTGCCTCTGGAAAAACTCTGGGATGCCGAGTTCCGCAAGTCCCGCCCCGATCTCGATAAGGCCGTCATAGCCTCCGGTTTGAGCCCTGAGTTTTACAAAGAACATCGCGAAAAGGTTGTGGAGTACATCGCGGAGCACGATGACGCGATCCTGACGAAGTATCTGGACCAGCACAAACTGGAGCCCGCCGAGTTGCGCGCGTCGCTGCGCCGGTCGACGATAGCGCTGAAATTGGTGCCGGTGATCGCCGGATCGGCGTTCAAGAACAAAGGCGTGCAGCCGCTGCTTGACGCGGTAATCGATTATCTTCCTTCGCCAATGGATGTTCCGCCGGTCGAGGGTGTGGAGCCTGATACGGACGAGCCGGAGTTGCGCCGGGCGGCGGACGATCAGCCGTTTGCGGCGTTGGCATTCAAGATCATGACTGATCCCTTTGTCGGGCACGTGACGTATATTCGCGTGTATTCCGGCGTGCTGAAGGCGGGGCAGTCCGTCTACAATTCGACGAGGAAGACGCGTGACCGCATTGGGCGCTTGCTGCGCATGCATGCGAATAAGCGTGAAGAAATCGAATCGATCGAGGCCGGGGACATTGCGGCGTGCGTCGGACTTAAGAATGTGACAACGGGCGACACGTTGTGTTCGGAAGAGAAGCCGATTGTTCTCGAATCGATTGACTTTCCAATGCCGGTCATTTCGGTCGCCATCGAGCCCAAGACGAAAAACGACCAGGAAAAGATGGGCACCGCGTTGCAGAAGCTGGCGCAGGAAGATCCTACCTTCAGAGTTCACACCGACGAAGAAACAGGGCAAACACTTATTTCCGGAATGGGCGAGCTGCACCTGGAAATTATCGTGGACCGCATGATGCGCGAGTTCAATGTGCAAGCGAATGTAGGCCGCCCGCAGGTTGCGTATCGCGAAACGATCTTGAAGGGCGCCGAGGCAGAGCATACGCACAAAAAGCAGTCCGGCGGCCGCGGTCAGTTTGCTCAAGTGACGCTGACGGTACAACCCCTGCCTAACAACGGCCAGAGCGACATGCATGAGTTGTCCACCGATGAGCTGGACGCGCTGGCGAAGCAAGTCGTCGGCAAAGGCGGGAAGTGGCACTTCAACAAGGAACGCCGTCTACTGTTCATCGATAAGATCGTTGGCGGTGTGATTCCTAAAGAGTTTATTCCTCCGATTGAAGACGGCGTCGCCGAAGCGATGGAAAACGGCGTTCTCGCCGGATATGAAATGACCGACCTTGCCGTGGTTGTCATTGACGGCAGCTTCCACGATGTTGATAGCTCGGAAATGGCGTTCAAAATTGCGGGTTCGATGGCGTTTAAGGAAGCCATTCGTCGCGCAGGTCCGAAACTGCTTGAACCGATCATGCGCGTGGAAGTGGTGGTTCCGGAAGATTACATGGGCCCCGTGATTGCGGACCTGAACTCGAGGCGCGGGCAACTGCAGGGACGCGAATCGCGCACGGGAAGCGAAATAATCAATGTGCAGGTGCCGCTGGCGGAGATGTTCGGATACGCGACCGACATTCGCAGCAAGACGCAGGGGCGCGGCAGTTTCACGATGCACTTTTCACATTATCAGCAGGCTCCGCCGAACATTGCCGAAGTGGTAGTGGGCAAAAACGGCGGCGGTCAGAAGAAGTAGCGGCTTCAGGCCAACGGGATCAAAGAACTAGAGAAGCACCGAGGAGCGAAGAGAGATGGCGAAGGAGAAATTTGAGCGGAGCAAGCCGCACGTCAATATCGGAACGATCGGGCACATTGACCACGGCAAGACGACCCTGACGGCGGCGATCACGAAGGTGCTGTCGAAGAACAA
>JBOGMU010000221.1:0-5293 GCA_050746865.1 Candidatus Acidiferrales bacterium | reverse complement strand
GAGTTGCGGGCTCACCGGCGCAATCGTCTTGTCCGCGGTGATCTGCACGCTCACTGGCCCTGCGCTTTGTGCCAGCGCGCCTGCCGCGCCGAACACCGAACACAAGACCAGGCAGAAGACCAGACAGAATCCGGCGATCAAATATTTCCGCGCGGTCTCGCGAAACGGCGTGCTGAGCATAAGGGTTCTCCAGGAGAGTAGCGAATTGTCGTTCTGTCCGATCCCGTCCGGGCTGGTGCGCCCTCGCGAGTCTCGTGCACGAAAAAAGTTCTCAGAAACGCGCGGAATGGTAGTACCAATCCAAAGCGGCTGTCAAGGATCGCCTCTCGATTATCTTTGCAGGTCAGCCCTCGCGAGTCTTTGAGATTTAAATGCAGAGCCGCGGTCTTCAGCGCGGCAATTGTGCGATAAGGATGGCGCAGAATTAAAGGCCGCGCAGCAATCGCGGGCTCGTTTTAGCCTTTGAGGTGCCGCCTTCGCATTTTTCAAAAACCAGAAACGCGACCGCGGCACAGATCGTGTTTTCGGGAACTAATCGTCTATTGATTGCCGTGCAAGGCGAGACGTTGTGCTTCCTATCCAGCGCCGTTGGCGCGGTACAACTTAGCCCCGCCCGGAAGGGCGGGGAAATGTAAAAACACAGAGCGCCGTAGGTGCGACACAGAGTTGCAAGCACGCCATCGCATTTTTGAATGCCAGAATTGCGTCAAATTGATCAACTGAATTGCTCACGAGCCAGTCGGCTGCCTTAATCTCCCCTCAACCCAAAAACAAACAACGCGTGTCCAGCCGAAATCGCCACGTACTGCTTTCCATCCACGCTATACGTCACCGGAGCCGACGAAATCTGCGCGCCGAGCGTCGCGCGCCACAGCAACTCTCCGTTGCGCGCATTGAGAACAAGAAAATAGCCCTCCCGATTCGCCGTGAACAACACATCCGAAGCTGTCGTCAAAATTCCACTGTCGGAGACGTCGTTCATCTTGAATGCCCACTTCTCTTCGCCTGTCTGCGGATCGATCGCTTTCAATTCTCCATGTCCGTATTGTTCAGTCCACGTATTAATCTGGCCGCGCGTCACGCTCGGCAGCGGTGATCTTGGAAATCCCTGGCCGCGTCCGCCCGGACTAAATCCCAGCGGCGATGACTTTGTCATCACATTGAAATAGTCCTCCCACGCCGACACATAAAATAATTTGGTGTGCGGGCTATACGACGGCGAATACCAGTTCGTTCCCCCCTGCGTACCCGGATATACCTTTGTCCCCGCCACTGTCGCGCGCGACTCATTTGAACGGATAGGCCGCCCGTTCGCGTCGAGCCCCGTCGCCCACGTCTCTTTCACAAACGCATTACCGCGCAGAAATTTTCCCGTCGCGCGATCAAGCACGTAGAAAAATCCATTGCGGTTCGCCCAATAGATCACGTCTCGCGGCTTGCCGTTCCACGGCATCTCAGCCAGCACCGGTACTTGCATCGAATCCCAATCGTTCCCATCGTTCGGCGTGAATTGGAAGTACCATTTCAGCTTGCCCGTATCCGCGTCGAGCGCAATCGCCGAAGCCGTATAGAGGTTGTCCCCCGTGCGCAACTCTGGCGAGAGGTCCGGATACGGATTTCCCGTTCCCCAAAAGACCATGTTGAGCGCTGGATCGTAGGAGCCTGTCATCCAACTCGATCCGCCTCCATGCTTCCACGTGTCGCCCGGCCAAGTGTTATTGCCGGGTTCACCCGGTCCCGGAACGGTGTTGAACTTCCAGATCAGATCACCGTTCTCAGGCGAGTACGCCGCGATGAATCCGCGGATTCCTTCTTCACCTCCAGCGGCGCCTACCACGATTTTGTTCTTCACAATCAGCGGAGCTTCCGTCATTGAATACGTACTCTCGTCGGCCACCTGAACATCCCACAAAAGATGCCCGTTCTTCGCGTTGATAGCTTCCAGGTGCGCGTCAATCGTTCCCATATACAGCGTGTCGCCCAGAATCGCCAGCCCCCGATTTACCTGCCCGCAGCAAAGCTGTACCGCCGCTGGATGATATTGGTAAATCCAGAAGACCCGCCCCGTTTTCGCGTCCAAAGCTACAACGTCGTTCGGAGGCTGCGTCGCATACATCACGCCATTCACCACCAGCGGCGATGCCTCCATCTTTTGCAACGAGTTCGCCTGGAACACCCATTTCAGCTCTAGCTGATTCGCATTGGCTGGCGTGATCTGATCGAGCAGGCTGTAGCGATGCCCGTTGTAATTGCCCGAATACATGAGCCAGTTTTGCGGCTCCTTATCGGTATTCAGCAGTTGCTGCGAAGAGACCTGCGCCAAAGCTGCCATCGCCAATGCCGCGCTTATCAGCAGCCCCAACATAAAAAAAGCTCCGCGTTTCATTGATGGCCTCCCGGTGCTGGCGCAGCCGCCGGTCCTTGTCCACCGCCACCCGCGCCACGCGGGACCGCACCGGTCGGTGATCGCGGCGGATTCAGCGAAGCCAGATACGCGACTAGGTCCGCAATCTCATCATCGTTGAATTTTCCCTTTAGCGAGGGCATCGACGATCCTTGCTCCACAGTCAGCGAGCGCAAATTCGGTTTTTCGAGTGAGACCAGATTGCCCTTCCCGTCGATGAGCTGAACCGTGAAAGTGTCTTCGTTTAGTCGTCGGCCAACGACCACTGTGCCGTCGCTCTTCACCGCGCGCATGAACCTGTTTTGCGGCTCAGCCGCGGCGATTGCATCGGGATCGAGTAGCGCTCGCTCCAGGTATGCCGGCGGATGAAGCGCGCCTGTATCGCTTAAATCCAAAGCAGCGAGAGAGCCCTTGCCGTTCACGCGATGGCAGTTCAGGCAACCGCCCGCTCCTTCAAAAAGAACCTTGCCTTTTTCAGGATCGCCCATTTTTACTGGTTTTGCCCCGTAGTCGCGCATCGTTCGAATGTAGGCGACCAGCGAAAGTATGTCGTACGACGGAAAATTGGGATGCGCCGGCATCGCCGTGCCCGGCACGCCATTTTTAATCACTGCAAGTAAGTCTTCGTCCGTTTTCGACTGCCGAAAGATGCCCGCCTTCAGGTCTATGCCGGGCACGCCGGCACCATCCGCGTGGCAAACCGCGCAATTTGCCTGATAAAGCGCAGCCCCTCGGTCAATCGCATCTTGCTGATACTTCGTCTGTTGCGCGCAGAGCGGGGAAGCCAGAACGGCGAAAATCAAAAATACCAAAATCAATGCAAAGCGATCGACCGGCGTATTTTTAATACAAAAAGAAGCGGTGTGCCCCACACGTCCTCGCATTTCGCGCATTTCACTATGCAAAATCATTTTGCACGAGACGTAACGCGCGCCTTTATACTGCATAGGCGATTCTCCGTCTAGTCCGAATAGCATCGATAGTGCATGATGTGTCCCGCGGGCTCGCAAACGTCACCTACGCCGGTTGGAGCTGATGGGGAAACTGGTATCATCCGGTAATAGTTGCCACGAGGTTCTCATGTCTTACAATTTCAAGATTAAATTTGATCGTGAAGAAGACGGTCGCTGGATCGCCGAGGTTCCATCGCTGCCCGGTGTGTTGGTGTACGGCCCAACGAAAGCCGAAGCGGCTCGCGCGGCTCGATCGCTAGCCCTGCGAGTATTAGCTGATCGAGTCGAATCCGCTGATCCGGCTCCCGCTTCTCAGGATCTTCATGTGTTGATTGTGTCCTCGCGGTGAGCCATTGGCCGAGTACGAAGGCAAGACGCGTTCTTCAGGCGCTTTATCGCATCGGATGGTCGGAAAAGCCGAACGGGAAAAGGGATCATCCCACATTCAGCTTATTCATCCAATCCGAGCTGAATACACTTGGGCCTTCCACGACTCAGTCGAAATTGGTCCCAAGATGCTCTCCAAAGTAGCTAAGCACACCGGCCTCACAAGGGAAGACCTCTGAACCGTGTAATGGGAAGCAATGCCGTGCGAGCGTCGTCATCCTTGCCGCGTCTTCGGCGGCAAGGCGAAGGACCCCTCTTCTCTTTTTTGCCTTTGCCGTGCTGCCGGCGATTATCGGCTTGAGGTCGCGCATCTCCGAACTACCGCACATTCCAACAGCTTTTGCTTTAGCCTTCGTATCGTCCACCGTCCTGCCCTGAGCACGCGAAGGGTGCGCGCGGTGTTTGCGCGCGTTTCTCGGTGGGCGTCTTTGAATTTGATTTCGTAGTGATCGGCTTTCTCTTGCCCCGTAGGGGGTTCAGCCGATCACTCTTTAATGGCTGCCACTATCGCCTTCACGCCGGTTCCAGCGATCCATCTCCCGTCGATTGCCACTCAATCCGCATCAGCCAATCGAAATGAAATTTCTCCGCCGCGAGCCATTTCTCCAGCGCCTCACGCCCAGGCGCCTCAAATTCCGCCACCAACTTGCCTTCATACATGTTCACTAGCACGCGTTTTGTCGTCACCGCGGTCGCCGCATGCAATTTCTTCGAAAGTTGCTCCGCGCCCTGGCGCGTCAGGCAAGCCAAACTATGCTGCGAAAGAAACCGAGCCATTCCTTCTCCTGTCCGTCGGACGATTTACAGCAATCGTGATGCATTGGAAATATATCGCATGTGGCTCTCGCTCGTGCTCTTTCAGAAAGAACCGGGGTCGCAAGTCGACCGGCCCTACGGTAAATGCGTTGTTTGTTTGCGGCGTCTGTTTACATTATATGGACTTCTAGCTTCTTACTATACCAAGCAAGGTGACGTAAGTACTAAGGTAAAACAACTGTTGACGCGATTCTGGGAGAAGCGTAGAAGACATAGCAGTATTCCGCAATATCGGGACTCCGGACTGATCGGCTGTAATAAAGCAGGCTCACAAAACGTTGTTAGTTAGCCCTAAACTCATGGGTATTCTGCGTGCATTCGCGGCAAATTCAGGAGCCGCGGAAGTGAGGGTAGGATGTCCTTTGTTCCTCGCACCTTGGGTGTTGCGGCAATCGTGATCTTAGTAGCCGTTCCTCGGTGTTGCCTGGGGTCGCCGCTGCCCAATCCAACCGCGGAGGCGCCATGCAGATTCCCGATAAGATCCCGGATAACCAGATGCCTCTCTCGCCGGTTGATCGGCATATTGATTTGTTGGGCGCGGAATCAAACATCCACTCGCCAGCGGATGCGGAAACCTATATTAATGCGATCCTTGCTAAGTACCACGTCGACGCTGCGTCGGTTTCTGGCCTAGCGCCACTCGAACATCGGCTCGCGGTCGCCGAATATGCTTCCCTAATCGATCCCTCAAAGCGAATCCCGGAAGCACGGATTGTGGATGCCTTCAATCAGC
>JBOGMU010000220.1:0-27222 GCA_050746865.1 Candidatus Acidiferrales bacterium | reverse complement strand
GGCAACGGCAACGGCAACGGCAACGGCAACCGCAACGGCAACCGCAAAAACGCCGGCGAGAGACCGGAATGTCGAGAAAAGCAAAAGCGCCGCCGAGACGGCGGCGCTACCAGATCAAGGCGAAGACGTCGTCTACTTGCAAGGCGTGCAAGTGGGCCGAAAGCGACGGGCACTCAGTGTTCTAGTGACACACGAGAGCATTGACAGGCGGGGTTCTCGCGTCTATAGTCGATAATCGATATATCGATATAGAGGCTATATGCCGAAGCAAAAACTGAGCCCGCTTCCTGGCGCTGCGTTTCAGATTCTTCTCGCGTTGGTCGACGATAACCTTCATGGCTACGGGATTATGCGCAATGTTGCCGAACAGACTGGCGGGCGCATGCGACTTGGCCCGGGCACGCTATACACGTCCATTCGGACGCTGCTGGAAGCGAAATTAATCGAAGAGATCGATGGGCACGAGAAGGCGACGGCTCACGAGGAACGGCGCCGGTATTACCGGCTCACCCCGACCGGTCGGAAGCTGGCACGTTCCGAGGCCGAAAGATTGGCGGACCTACTGCGCGTTGCGCGGGCAAAGAACGTGCTGAGAGGGGAATATGTCTGAAAAAATCTATTCCTTGCTCTTGCGGCTATTTCCTTCCGAATTTCGACGGAGATTCGGCGAAGAGTCGATTCAGCTTTTTCGCGATCGATTTCGCGAAGAAAAGGGGATTTGGTTGCGGCTACGGCTTTGGGTTGACTTGATCTGCGACTTAGCCGTGACACTTCCGCATGAACACGTTCGGGTTCAGTCGCAGGTTGCCGAGACTTCAGTCGCCGGAATGACTCGAAGTCCGTCATTTCGGATTACGCCGCGGGGCCCGACGCTGCTTGTGGCGCTGTTTGTAGGCGGCGCAGTTTCTCTGGCGATGGTCTGCATCGTTTTGATGTCGATTCGGTACGTGGAACGTCATCCCGCAACTGGTCCTGCGGAGCTTCAACGAGCGTTAGGTTCAGTTGGTTCTTCTGTGAATGGGCGATCGCAGGCTCCTCCCGTGTCCGGCGCGTCTAAACTGGACGCTCAAGAACAGAGGCGGGTGATCGACGCGGCAGCGCAGAATTTAAGGCAGCACTACGTCGATCATCAATTAGGCGAACACGTTGCCGAGTCTCTGCTGGCGCAAGAGCGGAACGGTGGATACGACGGCATTACCGACCCAACCGCCTTTGCCGATCTTGTGACACAGCAAATGCACAACATGAGCGCGGATGCGACGCTGACTTATTTTCGGCAGATTTTGCCGCAGGCGACCGGAGGGCCCACCACCGAGCAGTTAGCGGCCTACGAACGGGCGATGGAGCAGACGAATTGCACGTTCCAAACGGTGAAAATCTTGGAGCAGAATGTCGGTTACTTCAAGCTAAATTCGTTTCCCTATCCATCGGTGTGCCGGGTAAAAGCAGTATCGGCGATGGCGGCGCTGAATCACGCCGACGCTGTAATTTTTGACTTGCGCGATAACCGTGGCGGCTATCCGGAGATGACTGCGCTGATCGCCTCCTACCTCTTCGATCATCCGGAGTATTGGTACAACCCTCGGGAAAACACGACAGCACACTCATGGACAGCTTCGCCTGTGCCGGAGAATCTGCTCGCGGATAAGCCGGTCTATATTCTGACTTCGCGGACGACTATTTCTGGCGCCGAACAGTTTGCTTACGATCTGAAAATGCTGAAACGTGCAACGATTATCGGCGAACGAACGGCGGGGGCTGCACATGCCGGAGTTTCTTTTCGCATCGACGATCATTTCGGAATGGGAATTACGGAAGTTCAGGCGATCAATCCGTTTTCAAAGGGCAATTGGGATGGCGTTGGAGTCGAGCCGGATGTGATAGTCGATTCGGGCGCGGCATTGGTTACGGCCGAGCGCGTGGCTGAAGCGAGGCTCGTGAAGAAGTAGGATGTACCAGAAACGGTGGCGCGAGCAGGCCAGAGGCTATAGAAGCAAACCAAGGCAAGGATGCCCACTAGCACGACAAATGCAAAAAAGACAGGATGACGACGATTTAGTCTTTTGCATTGTTGAGAGTGCTGAGTCGCGGTGCAGAGCACCGTCAGGATTGCGCCACCTGTGTCAATTCGGTGATGGCGGCTCTACGTGGTCAACGACAATGACATCGACCATGTGCTTTTCGGATTCCATCTTCAGCCCTGTTTGCTCGGGGAGGGCAGTGAGTATGCTGATGTCGTGAGGATCGGGATTGGTATCGAACCTGAAGGCTGGTGTGGCTTCGAATTTAATGTCGTAGTTACCCGACAGGCCGGTCTTGTCTATCACAGGGCGATCGGTAAAAATGTGAATTTCTTCGACGATTACGTTCATCGTAGCGTTCGTCAAAGTCACGGTTTGATTACGACCATCCACGCCATTGAGGCCTGAAAACTTTTCGTTGGCGTCGCTCTGCTTGAATTTTGGACCATTCTTTTCAAGCACCAATGCATACACCTTCATGTCACGCTGCTCGCGATGCACTTTGAGGTGGAATCGGTCGGCTAGGAGCGACTGGAGCATTTGGCGGAATTCTGATTTCGTGGGAGTGCGGCTGGCATCGACTTCCGCCTCGATGTCGTACATCTTGTCCCCGAACGCCAAAAGCGCCGGATTCCGCGCGACTTGGTAATTACCTTTCAAATCGTATGCATACGCAATCATGCGCAAAACTGTTTCGGCTTTTGCGGTAAGGCGCGACCCGGAGGTCGAGATATCGATCTCTCGCGGTGGGTCGGGATGGAGCTTGAGCGAGGCGACGTCGAAAGATGGAGTTGATGGCGTCGATTGACCATGCAGGGCGGAGGGCATCAGCATGAACGCAGCGGCGATTATAGCGACAGTCTTCATGGCTGTTTCGATACTGCGCGGGTATTCTACTTCAGCCCTGCGATACTAAAGCGGCAAAAGAAAAGCGCGCCGGAGACTGGGCTGTCTCGGGCGCGCTTTTTTGTTCCATTCCGTTTGTGTTGTGTCGGGCTACTGGTCGGCCTGGACCTTCTTTAGCGACGGTTTCGGGATCTGATAGATCAGGCCGGCGTCGTCGGCGTTGTTCGGGAAGTACTGAGTGGACTTCTTCGCCGAGGGGAGCAGGATGATGTCGGCGCGACGGTTGTATGCGAGCCAAGTGCCACGAACGTTGCGAGCCCGCGCTTTTGGCGCCGGGTTCGGGTTCTGCGTCTCGAGGCCCTTGACTATGTCGCGATCGAGTTCCTGGTCCTTACCGTAAGCGGCGGTCTGAATCTTGTCGGCAGAGACTCCCTGCTGGACAAGATAGTCCTTGATGCGTTCGACACGACGTTCGCTCAGGTCCTGGTTGAATGGGCGAGAGCCGCGATCATCAGCATGCGCTTCGACGGAGAGCTTCGCATCGGGATCGTATTCGAGATACTTCTTGAATCCGTCTGCGAGGGTTGAAAGAGCGAGCTGTTGGCTGCGGACGAGGCCGACGTCCGGGTGCTTGGAATCCGGATAATCCGTCGGGTAGAAGATGCTCTGGAGCAGGACGGTCGGAATCGGCTCGACCGTGCCCGTAATATGCAGCGAGGCCGTTTGCGTGGCGGTGCCGCCGCAGACGTTCGTTGCATTCAGAGCATAGGACTTACTTTCGTCGATCGTGCGCGCCGGTTGACCTTCGGGAACCTGGGAAGTGTCGGTCGGATCGGGCTTCACGGTCTGGTTGCCGCTTGCGTCGACCTTGTTGCCGTCGAGAGTGATGTTATCGGCATTCGAGGTCTGCCAAGTGAGCGTTGACGAATCCTGGGTGAGCACTTTGTCGCCAATCTTCCGATACTTCAGGTCGGTCGGATTGGCGGTGAGGCTGGCGTTTACGGTGGTGTTCACATTGACCGTGCCGCTGCCCTTTACGGTGCCGCCGGGACCGACGGCCGAAAAGTCGTAGGTCGTGGTGGCGTGCGGCGAAACGGACTGAGTGCCGCTGGCATCCACTTTGCCGACATTCGAAATATTAGCGTCAACTGTTTCCGCGGATTGCCACGTGAGCGTCGCGGACTGACCGCAATTAATTTGCGCCGGGGTTATGCTGAAGTTGCCCGTTGTGGGCGCCACGGCCACCTGAGCGCTGGCGATGCCTGCTTTGAAGCGCGGCACTTCCTTCAGCTTTTCGCCCTTAGACCAGTTGACCGTCTTCGTCTGACCATTCGCGAGATTGATGATGGTCTTCTTGTTCGCCTCAACAGTGACATCGCCGGACCACACCGTCTTACCTGCGTGCGTAACCGTCAGGTGGTGAGTTCCGGGAGGCAAAAGGAGATTCTGGTGCCAGAAGAGCCAGTCGAAATTGAATTCATCCACGTGGCCCACGAGGTAGCCGGGGGTATCGCCGTTTGAAAGGACAGCTGCCCTCGGATCGCCCTTCAATTCGACATCGCCGAACGGGCCGTTTACGGGT
Organism: Candidatus Acidiferrales bacterium; assembly: GCA_050746865.1. Classification (GTDB taxonomy): domain Bacteria; phylum Acidobacteriota; class Terriglobia; order Acidiferrales; family UBA7541; genus Palsa-295. Next base: position 22,773 of record JBOGMU010000220.1, on the reverse strand, counting down.
CCGCCTTGCTGATCAAGCTTCACATCTAGTGGTGTGGTTTTTCCGGCTTGAACATCAACTTGTTGGGAGGACATCTTGTAGCCGTAGTTGGCCACGACTACGGTATGGTTCCCGGCGGGCAGGTTAACCGTGTGGCTGCCCTCGCGGATGGCTTGGCCGTCGACAAATACGTATGCCTGCTTCGGGGAAACCTTGACCTTCAACTTCCCATCCTGTGCGAAGCCCGAGGTCGCGCCTAGCGCGATGGCTAGAGTGAGGGTGAGGAGGTATCCGAATCGTCGCATCTGCAATTCTCCTGACATGTGTAGGCGGATTCACGATGGCTCCTTCGCGCCCAGAACGAAGGAGCTAGGCTAGGACCACTTCCAAAGTAACGTCCTAACCCTCAATCTGTCAATCAGATTGAAAGTTTTTTCAGCAGGCGGATTGGAAGAAAAAGAGAATCACTCGACAAAATTTTAACTCTAAGTGCGCGGAAGGAAGATTCCTTTATACTGCACGGAATGTTCAGCGAGAGGGTTCTGAGTCATTTTCGCGAGCCGCACAACGCCGGTGAAGCTACGGACGCGTCGCATATCGGCGAGGTGACGAACCCCGTGTGCGGCGACGTGCTGCGCCTCACCGCGCGGGTCGAAAATGGGACGATTGTCGCGGCGTGCTTTAAGGCGCAGGGATGCGTGCCATCGATCGCAGCGGCGTCGGCGATGACTGACATGCTTGTCGGCAAAACACTGACAGATGCACGGCGAATTGTGCCCGCGGAGATTGCGTTGGCGCTCGATGGATTGCCCGAGGCGAGCACGCACGCTGCGGAACTTTGCTGCGATGCGATTGCCGCGCTACGCCCCATACGTTGATCTTCATTTTCTGCCGATTATATTCTGATAGGTGGTTTGGTCGTCCACGTTGAGGATTACACCCTCGTCGTCCGTGGGAATTTGCTCGACGCCATTCGCATGAGCCCAAACGACCTGGCGTGCTCCAATTTCGGGCGAGGCGGCGAGCAATTCGTCATATAAAGCCGCCCGAAAAATTACGGGATGACCGCGACGTTTTTTGTATAAAGGCACAATGATTGCTTTGTCTCTGCGGTCGAAGGCCTCTACGAGTTGCGCGATTGTTTCGTGGGAGACGAGTGGATGATCGACCGGGCAAAGCATTAGGCCTTCGGTTGCTACTGGCGGCAAGCTGCGGATTGCAGCTTGAATTGAGGAAAGTTGGCCGCGTTGCCAACGGTCGTTGACGACGATTGCGTCGGGACTTACTGCGATGCCTGCGCGAATTTCGTCGGCTTTCGCGCCGAGGACGACTCGCAATAAGCCGATGCGCGGATGTTGGGTCACGTCGATCAGGTGCTCGACGAAATTTTTGCCGCGGTAGTCGAGAAGAGCTTTGGGCGTGCCCATGCGGCGCGATTCGCCTGCGGCGAGGATTGCGACGGCGAGCATGTGCTAATCGTGAGAAAGAGCCGGGGCTTGCGCTAGAGCGGCAGATTTGCTGAGGGCCGTTTGCGCGTTGCGGCGTACGGCAATCAGTTCAGCGGCGATGCTGACGCCGATTTCTTCCGGCGAGAGAGCGCCAATTTCGAGACCGACGGGCGCGTGCACGCGCTGAAATTCCTTTTCGCTAAAACCTTCGCGTTCGAGCGCGCGATAAACGGAAATTACTTTGCGGCGGCTGCCGATCATGCCGATGTAGCGCGCGTCGGTGCGAACAGCCCAGGCAAGGACGCGCATGTCGTCTTTGTGGCCGCGCGTGACAATCAAGAGATAAGTGGACGCAGTGGGACGAATTTTTTCAAACGCATCGTCAAAGCTAGTGTGGATCGCCGACGCCATTGGGAATCGCTGCGCGTTGGCGAAGGCTTCGCGGTCGTCTACGATTCCGATGGCGAAGCCGGCCAAGTGCGCAACGTTTGCTGCTGAGGCGGCTACGTGGCCTCCGCCGAAGATATAGAGCATCGGCTGGGGAAGAATTGGTTCGATGAAGATTTCCAGCGTGCCGCCGCAGATGAGGCCGGCATCGTAAGCTGCGTCATGATTCAGGTTGAAAGTCATTTTGCGCGGCTGTTCGCTACGGATGACTTCTTTCGCCGCGGCCCAAACGTCTGCCTCGACGCAGCCGCCGCCGATTGTTCCAGCGATAGAACCGTCTTCGCGGACGAGCATGCGCGAGCTTTCGTAGCTGGGGATCGAGCCGTTGGTGTGAACGATTGTCGCCAAGGCGCCGCGTCCGCCAGCCTGTCTCATGCGGACGACTTCTTCGAAAAGGTCCACGGGAACTCCTGATTCAGCAGAGTATAACACCGGGCGCGCGGCAGTGCCCGGCGGCCTATACACAAGCACAGAGAGCCATTGACTGCGGCGCTTGGCGGGTATACGGTGTGTGACACAGCTTGCATTTCAACCACGCTTCGCCACGGAGATCGTGTGATGTTTGCACCCGTTAAGAGAGTTTGGGCGCAACGAATCACCCTTCTGTGCGCTTCTTTTGGAAGTCTCCTCGCGCTAATTTTGGCTTTCCCTGGAACGACCTATGCGCAAACGTATCCTGGACAAGCGGGACAAGGCCAATCGGGCCAGCGGGGAGCCACGGCGGTGGTTGTCGTAACGGTTGTGGGCGAGGATGGCGGCCCGACGGGTGCGGGAGCCGAAGTGACGCTCTCCTCGGAAGGCGACAATGGCCGCACCGACATGGCTGGGAGCGACGGAATGGTGCGCTTCGTCGGCATTGGCCGAGGCTATTACACAATCAAGGCGCATGAACTTGGCTACGACGACGGCTTCGGCAACGTGGATGTAGCCACGAGCTATGGCACCTTTACGGCGACGGTGTCCCTGCGATCTTTGGCGTCGCCAGATACTGAAGGGAAGGGAATGGTGCTCGCGCCGAAGGCCAGGGAAGAATTGGATAAAGGTGTGGAGGCAATGCGGCGTCATCAATATGACGAGGCACGAACTCACCTCGACGCTGCGTATAAACTCGCGCCCGGCAATCCTGAAGTGAATGACCGACTGGGCGAATTTTTCCTGGTAACCAAGGACATCGAGAAGGCGCAGGATTCGCTGCAGAACGCTCTCTCGCTCGATCCAGATAATGTCAACACCCTCACAGATCTCGGCGAACTTCGCATTGTGCAAGGCAACTATCCGGCCGCTCAAAAATCTCTGGACCAAGCCGTAAACCTAAATCAGCACGCTTGGTTTGCGCATTGGATGCTGGGCGTGGTCTATCTGCGTGTGAATGAGAATGAGAAAGCGCGCGTGGAAGCTACGAGCGCCATCAAAGAAGGAAAAGGGAGCGCTGACGACGCGCAGTTCGTGCTCGGCGAGGCCCTTGCGAAACTGGGAAGGACCGATGAAGCGATCCGTGCGTTGCAGATGTTCATTAAGGGATCGCCCAAGAATTCCTACGCGCCTGCCGCTACCGCAATGATCGCAAAGCTAGAATCTGGTGAAACGCCCATCGTGCCGGACGACGCACCACGAGCGACGCAAACCGCAGCGCCGTCGAGTCCATAGGACGCCGTTTTTTCCTCAGGAGGCTTAGTGAAGTTCCGCCGAATCGCGGCAATTGTCGTCTTGCTTTTGCTGATGAGTGCGAACTCGCCAGCGCAGTTTGGCGGCGGTGTGTCAGTGGTTGTGCGGGTCACTTCCTGGGAAGGCGGGCCACTCGACGTGGCTGCGGACGTGATGTTAGCTCCGGAGGGCCGGCAGGGTTTACATGAAATCACAGGTCCCGTTGCGGAGGCGCAGTTTGATCACGTGAAGCCCGGCAGGTACGACGTGGAGGTAAAGGCGCTTGGATACAAGACGGGACACGCCACCGTGGAAGTGGACACAGCGCAAATGGCGTTTATGGTGCCCGTGAGCCTGCAAGCGGATACAGGAGATACTGAGCCCGCTAATACGGGTACTCTGCTGGCGCCGAAAGCGCGAAAAGAGATGGAAAAAGGAGACGCGGCGCTTAAAGCCGGCAAATTTGCGGAAGCCGAAGAACATCTGAAGATCGCTTACAAATTGGCTCCAGGCGATCCAGACATTAACTACATGCTTGGTTACGCGTCGATGGGTCTGAAGCAATACGACGACGCGCAAAAATATCTGCTCGCAGCGATTTCCCTGAAACCGCAGTACGCGCTGGCTCTCGTAGCGCTCGGGCGACTGCATCTTCAAATGGGCGATCCGAAGAGCGCAGCCGAGCCGCTGGAACAGGCGATTTCTTTTGACTCCTCGAACTGGCGGGCGCACTGGCTGCTGGCCGAGGTCTACCTGAAAGAAAAAGGTTATGAACAGGCAGTGCACGAAGCTGAACTCGCGGTAAAGGCGGGAAACGGCGCCGGGGAAGGAGCACAACTCATTCTCGGCCAGGCAGAGGCGGCGATGGGTCGAAATGCAGAGGCGATCGCAGCACTGAAGGCATACCTCACCGCTTCGCCAAACTATCCTTCGGCCAGCACCATTCAATCGGCGATTGCGGTGCTGCAGCAAGGGCTGGACGAACAGGCATCTCGTCAATCCGTTTCGCTCACGATGGGTTCTTCGCTCGATTCAAACGCAGCACCTACAGGAACAGCTAAAGCTAACGATCTCGTGCCAATTCACGCCGAACCTGCTGCTCCGGCGGTTGCTTGGGCGCCGCCGATGGTTGACGAGACGACGCCTATCGTCGCCAAAGGCGTTGTATGCCCCATTTCGGAGGTAATACAGAATACCGGCGCTCGCATGCAGGAACTGGTTGCCAACTTCAACAATATCGATGCCGTGGAGGAGATGGTTCACGAAAGGCTCGACGGCATTGGAAAGCCGATGGAAACGGTAAAGCGCCGCTTTGATTATCTCGTTTCCATATCTGAGGCAAAGCCCGGACTGCTGGATGTGGAAGAGTTACGCAACGGAACTGCCGCTCCTTCAGTTTTTCCGGCGGATATCGCGACAAGAGGCGTGCCGGCTCTCGCGCTGGCGTTCCATCCAGATTTCCGTTCGGATTACGAGATGACATGCGCAGGGCAGGGAGAACTCCAAGGTCGGAGTGCATGGATTATCGACTTCAGGCAAAAGGACAATCGGCCAAGCCGGCTGCGCACCTACCGGATCGATTCAAAGGTGTATCCCGTGAGCCTCGAAGGCCGTGCGTGGATCGATACGGAAACATTTCAGGTCGTGAGGCTGGAAACAGACATGATTCATCCAATGCCCGAAATCCAACTGCTGCGCGATTATATTCGAGTGGATTATAAGCCGGTGCAATTTCAAGGCGAGAAGGTTGTGCTCTGGCTGCCCTCAACCGCCGACATGTACTTCGATTTTCATCACGAGCGCTATCATCGGCATGAGAATCTTTCGAGATATCGATTGTTTTCGGTAGGGGCTACGCAACAGATAAAGCAGCCGAGCAGCACGCATTAGAAGCTATCTCATCAACCCCATGGGAGCCGTAGAATCCTGGCTTCAGAGCGTAAAGCCTTTCCCCGCGGGCCAGTTTCGGCGGGGGATAAATCCGCGCCCTTTCGAACCCTCTATGAGAGGCGCTCAAGCGGTGGCGGGCTGAAACCCCCTACCGGGGCAAGAGAAAGCTACGAAGCCGTGCCCGCAATTTTTCAGCCGCCTGCTAAAGCCGCTCGTTACTGAACGCGTTCGTGGAGGTAGCCTGCGTCGTCGAGGGCCTTCATGATCTCGGCAACATGATCGGGTCCGCGAGTCTCCATGGTGATATCAATGACCGTATCGCCCAGCACAACGCCGTAATACGCTCGATCGTGTTTGGTTTCGACGATGTTCGCTTTCTGATCCGCGATTACGGTCGAGAGCCTCTGCAGCGCGCCCGGATGATCCGGTAGATGGATGCGCAAGCGGACAAGGCGTCCATCCTTCACTAATCCGCGTTCGATGATGCGAGAGAGCAACGACACGTCAATATTGCCGCCGCCGACGATGACGCCAACGTTTTTGCCAGAGAACGGAATCTTCTTTTGCAGCACGGCCGCCGTAGCGACGGCGCCCGCGCCTTCCGTCAGTGTCTTTTCTTTCTCCAGCATTAACAAGATGGCGATCGCGATCTCTTCTTCGTCGACCGTAACAATTTCGTCCACGTATTTTTGAACGAGGGGAAACGTGATTTCTCCCGCGCGTCGCACAGCGATGCCGTCAGCGATCGTCTTCTTCGCCGGAATCGTCACCGGCTTTTTATGCTCGATAGCGGCTTTCATGGAGGGCAGTCGCGAAGTTTGGACGCCGATGACGCGAATTTTTGGCTTCGTCTCTTTCAGTGCGCAAGCGACGCCGGCAATCAGTCCGCCTCCGCCGATCGGCACGATTACCGCTTCGATCTCCGGATGCTGCTCGAGCATTTCAATACCGACGGTTCCTTGGCCGGCGATCACGGCTTCGTCATCAAAAGCATGAATAAACGTCAAATTGCCTTCGGCGGCGCGATGCAGCGCTTCCTGGCAGGCTTCATCGTAGATCGTGCCCTTGAGCACGACTTCGGCGCCAAAGCCGCGAGTTGCCGAGACCTTCACGAGCGGCGTTGTGAGCGGCATACAGATTAAGGATGCGATCCCGCGTTTGCTGGCATGAAACGCCACGGCTTGCGCGTGATTTCCGGCCGAAGCGGCAATCACGCCGCGCCGCTTCTCTTCGTCGGATAGGAGCAGGATTTTGTTCAAGGCGCCGCGTTCTTTGTAAGCGCCGGTCATTTGGAGATTTTCGAGCTTAAAAAAAATCGAGTTGCCACTGATCCGCGAAACGGTTTCCGAGCGGACGAAAGGCGAAAGATACACGGAACCGTGGATGCGGGCAGCCGCATCGCGAATGGATTTGAGCGTTACCATTTCGACTGAGAATTATCTCGCAAGCAAATCTTGCGCGGACTGCGCAAACACGTCCGCTGCAAGCCGCCTATTTTAACCCGTTCGCGGGAAAATATTGGAAGCAATCTGGCGCAATCGTTTCGGCACACTATCCACTATGCCTGGCGGGATGCAAAAAGCGCTTCTTTCCTGAAGGCACGATCACCGCAGCTGCCCGTTCCAATACTTTCATGAATTCGCGTGCATTGGTCGAAAGAGGGCGGCTGCGGAGATGGATCACATCGAGGCTGCGGTGGAGCGGTTCGGCATCGGTGATTTCGATTGCGCGCAGCTTGCCGTTGCGCAATTCGTCGGCGAGCGCGATGAGCGGGAGGAACGCAAAACCGAGCTTGCGCTCGACCATTTTCTTCGCCGATTCGATCGTTTCCACTTCGAGGACCGTATTCGGCAGCCAGCCTTCGCGGCGAAATTGCCCTTGACTGAACGTCCAGTCGCTCGAGCCGCGGTCATAGAAAATGAGCGGCCATGACCGGACTTCTTCGAGCTTAGCCCGGCGCTTGCGGCAATTTGGATGCGCGGGATGACCGACGAGGATAAGAGGATCGTCGCGCAGTATTTTGGTTTCGATTTCCTGGTGGTTTACAGAGCGGACGAGGCCGATATCGGTCTCGCCCTCAAGCACCATTCCGAGCACCTTCTGCGAATTTCCGGAGCGGAGGTTCACCATAACGTGCGGATGGACCTCGCGGTAGGTCTGCATCACCTCTGGCAAAAAATAGGTGCAAATCGAAAGAGCTGCCGCCACACGCAGCGCGCCGCCGGAAGAAGGCTGGAGTTCATGGACTGCCTGCCGCGCCTGGGCCGCTACGCGCAGGAGCTCTTCGGCCTGAGGGCGGAAGGCCTGGCCGGCTTCCGAGAGCATCGGCGCGCCAATGCCACGGTTAAACAATTTCACGCCGAGAGAGTCTTCCAGAGCGCGAATGCGTCCGCTTACGGCAGGCTGGCTGACGCGGAGCGCTTCGGCAGCGCGATGGAAGCTGCCGTAATTGAGGACGGCAAGGAATGTCTGGACCTGATGGATTTCCACTCTTTGTCCGTTAAAGAGAAGAGTTCCGTAATGGAATTCGGTCTAAGCACGATAAATCTAGCTTATCAGGGCGATAAGCACAATCAGTTTGACGAACTATGGCGGTTCACCCACAATCCGTGCAACCTCGCTGAGCAAACGGTCCGGGGGATTGCTGGCGATCTCCGCCACCCTCCCCACAGAACGGGTTGCGGGCAGCAAATTGCTTGCCTGTAATCTCCCGGCCGAAATGATCCAGAGCGATTCGCGGTAAATTCCTCCAGCACTGGCGATGCGATTGTCCGGAGAGGTGTGTTTTCATTCCGGCATTGTCGCGCCGCTTAAGGCGTCGTAACCTGATCGATGGAAAGGTTCGAATGTATCGGCGACTCGTTTGTCTCTTTTGCATGAGTGTGTTTATTCCTCTTTTTGCGTCGGCTGCGTCGCTTCATGACGCTTTCAATTCGCAGCAGGCGTACGCGTATACGGCGCAGATCGCCGGTTTTGGGGAGCGCTGGCCGGGATCGCCGGGGCACCAGAAGACAGAAGACCTGATTCATCAGGTGCTGCAAAAGGATGGAGCGCAGATCGAAGCTGACAATTTCATCGCGAGCACCCCGCGCGGTCCGGTGCCGGTGCACAACATCATTGGCAAATTCAATGTGACCTCCGACTCAAGGCAGCCAATATTCATTTTGGCGGGGCATTACGACACGCTTTTCAAAAAGGGCTTCATTGGCGCCAACGACGGTGCGTCAAGCACGGCAATCCTGCTCTCTTTCGCGGATGCTCTCGCGCATCAGAAAACCAAAATGCAGATCTGGCTTGTGTGGACGGATTTAGAGGAGGCTATCGAATCGTTTACGAATGGGGACGGTCTTTACGGAAGCACCCATCTGGCACAGAAGCTCGCGGCCGAGGGGCGGGTTCCCCGGATTCACGGGTTCTTTCTGCTGGACATGATCGGCGACAAGGATTTGAGCGTCGCTCGCGAGACCAATTCATCGGATGCATTGCAGAAGATTATCTACCGGGCGGCCAATCAACTGGGCTATGCCAAATATTTCTTTCAATACGATGCAAACATCATCGATGACCATGCACCGTTTTTGCAGGTGGGCATCCCGGCCGTCGATGTAGTGGATGCCGAATATGGGCCTGTCGGCGCGGAGTACGATGGGATGGGCGAGTATCACCATACGAATTTGGACACAATGGACAAGGTTTCGGCGCACAGCCTGGAGGTCGTGGGCCGCACCATTCTTTTGACGGTTGAATTGATCGATGCGCAGAACTGACCGCTAAGCGAGACTTCCTTTGCAAAACTCGGCGCGAAAAGGCAAAATAAAGTTGTAATCAGGAGCACTTCAAATGGCCACTGAACTCGCTAGAGGTGTGACGCTGGAGAAGCCCGAGGACGTGCAGAATTTCCTGAAAGACGAGGGAATTCTATTCGCTCAGCTCGACAAGGTCGTCAATTGGGCGCGCCGCAGCTCGATCTGGCCTATGACTTTCGGTCTGGCTTGCTGCGCTATCGAAATGATGTCCATGGCCGCGTCGCGATACGACATCGCGCGGTTCGGCGCTGAGACGTTCCGTGGTTCGCCGCGACAGGCAGATTTAATGATTATCGCTGGACGCGTCTCCCAAAAAATGGCGCCGGTCATCCAACAGCTCTACGCGCAGATGCCTGAGCCTAAGTGGGTAATTTCGATGGGCGCATGTGCCACGTCCGGCGGCGTGTTCAACAACTATGCGATCGTGCAGGGCGTGAACCAGGCAATTCCCGTCGACGTATACGTCCCTGGGTGTCCGCCGCGCCCCGAAGCGCTCGTCTACGCGATCATGCAGCTTCAGAAGAAGATCGATAACACGCGCGGCAGTTTCCTAGGTTCGCTGAACTTTTCCAAAAGCTAAAACAAGACTTCAGCTATTCGGAGCCGCCGATTCTGACTTGTTCGGCGTCGGTGCCGGTGCGCCGCCCGTGCCGGACTGCGTCATTTCGATATCTAGCGTGATATTCACGTCGTCGCCGACGATTATGGGGTCGGCCGTGATGCCGAAATCGTTGCGGTTGATCGTGGCGGTGGCTTCGGCGCCTCTGCGCATAGTCCCGTTTTGATTGATCGCCGGAGTTGGCCCGGCCACGTCGAAGACGATTTGTTTGGTCACGCCGTGAAGGGTTAGACTGCCGGCCATTTTCGCCTTGCCGTCGCCCGTAGACCAGATTTTGGTGGATTCAAACGTCATAGTAGGGAATTTGGCCGCGTCGAAGAACTTCTCGCTCTTCAGGTCGTTGTCCCGTGCGTTGACGCGCGTATCGACCGAGTTCATTTCGACCGAGGCGGTGACGCTGGATTTCGAGATATCGCTGTCATCCAAGTGAACCGTGCCGCTGATCTTCGTGAAATCACCCTGAACGTTGGATATGCCGAGGTGCCGCACCACAAACTGGACCGCCGAATTGTTCGGATCCACTTTCCAGACGCTGTCAGCCGCCATCGTGGAAACCGCCATTAGCGACGCCAGCGCACCTGCTGCGATCCACCTCTTCATGCAATCCTCCTGTTTCGCTTTATGGAACGCCCTATTATCTCCATTCTTTAGACGCTCGGGCAGAAGATTCTGCTACGTAAAATTTACAGCTAGTAAAAGCGGAGGAATGAAGGCCATCGAGAGCGAGGGAGAGTCGCTATCCGTGCTGTTCGGGCGTAAATGAGCCGCCGGGAACGACCTTTGCGTCTTGAGGTTCGGGTGCAAGGCGGAACGGAACACTTGCCTCTACGACGGAACCCTTTCCGTCCGATTTCAACTCAAGCCGTCCGCCTAGGTCTCGTATGCGCTCTCTCATTCCAGCCAGGCCAACGCCTAACCCCGCCTGACTTCGCTTGAAGGTGTCAATAACACTGGCAGGTATGCCTCTGCCGTAGTCCCTGATCCGAAGCGACACTTTTGATTCGTCTATTCTTACGCAGATATCTACTGAGGGACTCTCAGAATGCTTGTGAATATTAGTTAAAGCTTCTTGTAGGATTCTGAAAAGAGCCAATTCAACGTCCTGCTCCATGCGAGGGAGGCTTTCAGTAACCTCAAGTTTAACTTGAATTTTGCTGCGCCGAGAGAACCCTTCGACGAGCCATTTTGCCGCGGACACAAAGCCCATTTCGTCGAGCAGTGGAGGATGGAGAAGGTGCGAAAGTGTGCGCGCTCCGGAAAGGCCAATCTCAAGTGCCGTCTTAGATTCTGCCAATAGCTGGCGAACCTGTTGCGGATCGCTCGTTGTGAACGTTCTTGAGATCATCTCAAGATTCATTTTCAGCACAGCGAAGACTTGGCCGATGCTGTCATGAAGTTCGCGAGCAACGCGGCGGCGTTCTTCATCTTGGACGCGCAGTATGCGACTGCTCAACTTTTGCACTGCCTCTTCGGCCTGCCTGTGTTCCTTTAGTTCGCGGGCCAAATCATAAAAGTTGATCGTCAGAAGGAGGACGACGACGGCAAAAGAGGCAATCAAGACAATCCGCACATGCCGGTAATTCCGAGCCGAGATGGTCTGGCGGACTGCCATGAGCCGATCCTCTTCGGCTTTCATGCGATTCAGAATTGTGAGTGTTTGATCTTTCAGCGCAACGCTATCGCGGGTCAACTGCTTTTGTTGCTCCGTGTCGAAGCCCGAATTCTCCCGCAGGTTAATCGATTGCTCGAGGAGGCCTAAACGCTGGCCGACTACCTGACGCAACTCCCGAATGTTGGCCTGTTGGGTCGGATTGTCCTCCGTCAGCTTCTGGAGGTTTGCGAGTTCTGCGGGAATCGCGGCTTTTGCGCGGTTGTAGTCCGTGAGGGCAGCGGTATCGCTTGTGATGATGAAAATCTGGCGGGCATCGCCGGCCGCCACGAAATCAGCGCGGGTTTGTGCCGTGGCCGTTTCCACCTCATGTGTATGCACGACCCAATATTGTGCGTCCGCGAGGCGAGAAGTGACTGAGTCCGAGGCGACTGCAACGGCCACCAAAACGCAAAGCGCGAGGGCAAACTCTATCCAAGGCATTCGCTGTGAAATGCGCCGCAAACGGTACCTGCCAGCCAAAACCAGCTCCCCTCAGTTTTGATACTTATCTTTGACGGGTCTATTTTAATTTGGATGCGCCCATCAAGCGCCCGATCTTTACGCACATATAAAAATCCCAGCTTCTTCTGAATACTTCATACGCAATCTAAGTCTATCTCGATTGCTTGAGTGTGCGTGCTCGGAGGCGGGCTTTTCGAGGCAGCCTTCACATTCCGTCTTAGATGTCGGCCCGCCGACATTTTGCTTCCAACGGCAGGGCAATTACTGCTCCCAAGATGAACCCGCCAATATGCGCCCACCATGCGACTCCGGTCGCGAGATGAGGATCGAGTGAGTTTATGCCGCTTAGGAATTGGACCAGAAACCAGAGGCCGATAAAAATGAAGGCAGGCAGCCGAATCGTCCACCAGATGATCACCAGCGGCACGAGGGTAAGGATGCGTCCTCGCGGAAACAGGACAATGTAAGCACCAAGCACGCCGGAAATTGCGCCGCTTGCGCCAATGGAAGGGACGTGCGAACCCCACGATACCAGAACTTCACCGACGCCTGCTCCGATGCCGCAAAAGAGATAAAAGAAAAGGTAGGGAATCGCGCCAAAGGTGTCTTCTACATTCGCACCGAACACCCAGAGGAAAAGCATGTTGCCGATAATGTGCAGAAATCCGCCGTGCAAGAACATGCACGTGAAGAATGGCAGAAACGCCTGTGTAAACGTATAACGCCTGCCTGAAAGCGCCAGTGCGATCTTGTGCGGCACGAGTCCATATATATTGATAAGGGATTCGCTTGCGTGCGCCGAAAGCGACAGCTGATAGGTGAATACGGCGACATTTACCGCAATGAGGAGCAACGTCATCACAGGGAAGGATCGGCGCTTAGTCATGTCCTTTAGAGGAATCATTGAATAAGGTTCGCCTATCGGGCGGAGTGGTCGCGGCAAGTTTTCATTGTGGAATGCATCTAATGTAGCGGACCTCGCGACTTTTTCCAATCGCCAGGATTATTGTGAGTCAAAAGCGGTGTGGTTCGTTACGCGGCTGCCGGATCGTGTGTTACTATTTGCGCGTAAGCGCAATCGTGTGATACAAAAACACGTTTCGACCGATGCCACTGCATGAGTCCGAAGCGATCATCCTGCAAAGTTATCCGTTGGGCGAGGCGGATCGGTTGGTCAGCTTTCTCTCCCGGACGATGGGACGAATGCGAGGCGTCGCGGCTGGGGCGCGCAAGCCGAAAAGCCGATTCGGTGCGACACTCGAGAGGTTGTCGCACGTTCGCATCTGGTTTCACGAGAAAGAGACACGCGAACTGGTCCGGATCAGTCAGTGCGAAATCATCGAGTCATTTCTCGACGCGTTTCGCGATTATCCATCGAGCATCGCCCTAGCGCTTTTTAGCGAGATCTCGCAGGCTGTGCTGCCTGACCGCGAAGCGTCTGACGCGAACTTTCGCTTGTTGCTGCTCGCATCGCAGGCAGTGAAGCGGACGGGGAGGCCGGAATTGCCCCTCGCCTATTTCGCGTTGTGGTCTGTGAAGCTGGGTGGTTGGCTCCCGGCCTTGGACCGTTGTGAGAAGTGCGGACGCCTGATTCCGGCTGGTGAGTTGGCGTACTTTTCGCCGCGCGCTTCGGCGGCGTTTTGCAGCCGATGCAGGCAGCCGGGGATGCGGACTCTTCCGGCCGAGTCGCTGGCTGCCGCCAGGAAGATTCTGTCCGAGAGGCTTGATCATATCTCAGAGGACATCGCAGCTCCGCGATCGCTGCGCGAATTGACTGATTGCATGCTCGACATTATTGAGCATCAGATTGAGCGTAAATTGGTGGCGCGCGAATTACTTGAGCCGCCCGCGGCGTGACGGCACGCGAAAGGGAAGAGTTAAAGCATTACATGAAGATTGAAAATAAACCGAAGGGACTCACTTTTCAGGATTTGGTCTTTAAGCTTGAGCAGTATTGGGTAAGTCGCGACTGCATCCTGCAGCAGCCTTATGATGTGGAAGTAGGCGCGGGCACGATGCACCCCGAAACATTTTTGCGCGTGCTCGGGCCTACCCCCTATCGTGTAGTCTACGTGCAGCCAAGCCGCCGCCCCGCGGATGGCCGGTACGGCGAGAATCCGAATCGCCTCTATAAGCACCACCAGCTCCAGGTGATCCTCAAGCCGTCTCCCGTGGATATTCAGGACCTCTATCTCGACAGCTTGAAAGCCGTCGGGATCAATTTGAAGGAGCACGATATCCGCTTCGAAGAGGATAATTGGGAGTCGCCGACGCTTGGCGCGTGGGGAATTGGCTGGCAAGTGCTTCTGGATGGCCTCGAAATTACCCAATTCACTTACTTTCAGCAGTGTGGCGGCGTTGATCTCGATCCTATTTCCGTGGAATTGACATACGGTCTCGATCGGATTGCAGCTTATCTGCAAGGAGTCGACAACGTTTTTGACGTGCGCTGGTCAAAATCCATCACATATCGCGAGGTTCGCCTGGCCGAAGAGCGTCAGTTCTCGGCCTATAGCTTCGATCATGCCGACGCCGCGGCCACACGCAAGCAGTTCGATATTGTTGAAGCGGAAGCGGCCCGGCTACTTGCCGGCTACCGGAACTTGAAGGGAATGGAGCGCGAACGCTTTCCCGTTTTGCAGGCGTACGATCTGACGCTCAAGTGTTCCCACCTTTTTAATTTGCTCGACGCTCGCGGAGCCATTTCCGTGACGGAACGTGCTGCGATGATCGGCCGCGTCCGCAAGCTCGCCACTCAAGCGGCGAAGGCGTGGCTCGATCAGCAGTCGCCAGTCGAGAATATTGTTGAGGTGGGCGCATGAAGGTCAGCGTGAAGAAGTCAAAAACCGCCAGCGCGCCTCAAGCTGCAAAGGCCTTAAAGCCGAAGACGTGCGACCTGCTTTTTGAGATTGGCTGTGAAGAAATTCCGGCAGGGATGATTCCAAAAGCGACCGAGGAATTAAAGTCCCTCCTCAAAACTCAGATTTCAAGTAACGGTTTGGTCGGCGCGCCGACATTTGAAAGCACGCTTGAAGTTTTTGGCGCGCCCCGCAGGCTTACGGCAATTGTGAAGAGTATTCTTTTGCGTCAGGAAGATGTCACGCGCGAAGAAAAAGGCCCGCCGAAATCGATCGCCTATGATGCGATGGGTGAGCCGACACGCGCTGCCTTCAGCTTTGCCGAACGACAAGGCGTGCCGGTTTCGAGCCTCGTGCTGATCGAAGGACCAAAAGGTTCGGTCGTGGCCGTTCGCAAAATTGTACCCGGAGAGTCGGCCTCGAAAATACTTGAACGTGTGCTGCCAGAAGTGATTCGCGAGATTTCCTGGCCACGCTCCATGTATTGGACGGGCGTGCGCGGTGCCCGGTTCATTCGGCCGATTCGATGGATCGTTGCGTTGCTTGACGGTAGGGTGGTCCCGTGCACTTACGCAGAAGTGAAAGCAGGAAATCGCTCTGACGGTCATCGATTTCTTGGAAAGAGATCGATTCCGCTCTCTGGCCCAAAGGACTATGAGCCAAAATTGAAGACGAGTTTCGTTCTTTGCCGCCCAGAGATGCGCCGCAAGAAAATTGAGAGCGAAATTCAGTCCATCACGTCGCGGAAGGGACTCAAGGCGCACGAGGATACGGGACTGCTGGAACTCGTCACCTACCTAAACGAGTATCCGACCGTGATTATGGGCAGCTTTGACGAGAAGTATCTCGGCTTGCCTGAGGAGATTCTAATCACGGTGATGCGCGATCATCAGAAGTATTTCGCGATTGAGTCGCGCCGGGGTCAGTTGGCGCCGCACTTTCTTGCCGTCATTAATCTTCCGCGTGATCCGAAAGGCCTGGTGCAGGCCGGCCACGAGCGTGTGTTGCGCGCGCGTTTCGCGGATGCTCAGTTTTTCTGGGATACGGACCAGAAAACTAAACTCGGCGATTATCTGCCGCGGCTGAAGGCAGTCACATATGAATCGCGGCTTGGTAGCTATCACGACAAAGTTGAGCGCATGCGTTCGATTGCGCGATGGTTCGCCGAGCAGTTGTTCAGCAGCGGTATTAAGGAAGCGGATGTAGCGGGTTGCGATCGCGCCGGCGAACTCGCAAAGTGCGACCTTGTCACGGGGATGGTGGGCGAATTTAGCGAATTGCAAGGAATCGTCGGTGGTCTTTACGCCCACGCGCAAGGGGAGCCAGATGAAATTGCCGATGCCGTCTACGATCATTATAGGCCGCAGGGACTGGAAGAGGAGATTCCGCGCAATTTGACCGGCTGCGTGGTTTCCTTCGCAGACAAGCTCGATTCGATTGTGGCGTGCTTTGCGGTTGGCGCGATTCCTACAGGTTCGAGTGATCCTTTCGCCCTGCGCCGCGCCGCACTCGGTATCGTAAAAGTGATTCTGGAGCGGAATCTGCCCCTTTCGATCAGCGCCGCTGTCTCGGCCGCGGCTAAGACTCTTCGTGAGCAGCCGTCTCGCATTACCGCTTCTGAGGACGTGCAAAAACAGGTGCTCGATTTCATTCTGGACCGCGCTAAGTTCATCCTGCGCGAGCGGCGTGGGTTTGCCTATGACGAGATCAATGCGGTCTTTTCGTCGGGCGCTGACGATCTCGTCGACGCTGTAGAGCGCGTGACTGCAGTGAAGGCTATTCGGAATACGAGAAACTTCCCTCCACTTGCTGCGAGCTTCAAGCGAATCCGCAATATTCTCGAGAAGTCAGCCGGAGGCCAAGACAAGTCCTACGGTGGCGTGAAGCAAGATCTACTTAAAGATGATTTTGAACGTCAGCTACACACTGCGGCGCAGCGCATCGGTGAAGAGGCTGGTCGTCGTCGGCGCGAGAAGAAATATAAAGCGGCGCTTGAGAAAATATCCGAATTACGTCCAGCCGTGGACATGTTCTTTGACAAAGTTCATGTGATGGCTGAAGACCCGGAGGTTCGTAAAAACCGAATTGCGCTTCTCGGAGGGCTGCTCAAGGAGTTTTCTACGATTGCCGACTTCTCGGAATTAGGTGGGGAAGAAATTAAAGAAGGCCGTGAAGTGCGGGCTTAGCTTGGCTAGAGATCGAAGTTGTATGTGAGATGTCGGCCCGCCGACATTTAAAAAATTGAAAGTGAAACTGAGTTGAGTATTGTGAGTTTTGGGATTGCTTTTTTGACACAACGGCGTCTTGCGGTATTGAGGTAACGCATCAAATGTCGGCTCGCCGACATGTTCGCATAGTGCTTTAAGATTTTCTGCTCGGTTGTGGGGCCGAGCTGGGCAACTTGAGTAGTGATGTTGAGCCGGAACAAGGAATCGAATTCATCTCAATCAGTGAGGAACGGAGCAAAATGAAATACGTTTATTTCTTTGGAGCGGGGAAAGCGGATGGCACGGGAGACATGCGAGAGGTTCTCGGCGGCAAGGGTGCTGGTCTCGCGGAAATGACGAAAATCGGTCTTCCGGTTCCCGCAGGCTTTACGATTACAACGCAAGCGTGCGACTACTTCTATAAGCACGACAAGAAATATCCAAAGGAACTGCGCGAGCAGGTTAAGCAAAATGTGGCCAAGCTCGAAAAACTCACGAAGAAGAAGCTTGGGGACGCGAAAGATCCGTTGCTTGTGAGCGTTCGCTCAGGTTCAGCGCGTTCCATGCCGGGCATGATGGAGACGATCCTGAATTTGGGGCTTAATAGTAAGTCCGTTGAGGGTCTTGCAAAGGCAACTAATAATGATCGCTTCGCCTGGGACGCCTATCGACGCTTCGTTCAGATGTATTCGAGCGTGGTGATTGGTCTCCCAAAGGAGGAATTGGAGACGCGCCTCGGCAATATGAAACAATATCTTGGCGTGAAGGACGACACGGAGGTGACTGCGCAGGGCTGGCGGCAGTTAGTGGGCGAGTATAAGGCGTATTACAAGGAAAAAACGGCGCAGGATTTTCCGGAAGATCCCTTCGAGCAGCTATGGGGCGCAATCGGAGCGGTGTTCGGTTCGTGGATGGGCGAAAAGGCTGTCACCTACCGGCGCGTTGAGAAGATCACGGGCCTTCTGGGCACGGCCGTGAATATTGTGCAGATGGTCTTCGGCAATACGGGTGAGGAATCCGGCACAGGTGTCTGCTTTACTCGCGATCCGAGTACTGGCGAGAAGACGTTCTTTGGCGACTTTCTCTTGAATGCGCAGGGCGAAGACGTGGTAGCGGGAATCCGTACGCCGATGCACCTGAGCGAGTTATCGAAGAAGATGCCGAAGGCGTATAAACAGCTCGAAAAGGTTCGCGAAAAACTCGAAAAGCATTACCGCGATATGCAGGACATGGAGTTTACGGTTGAAGCGGGCAAGCTCTATATGTTGCAGACTCGTACCGGAAAGCGTTCGCCTGCGGCGACATTCCGGATCGCGGTTGATATGGCCAATGAAAAGCTTATATCGATGAACGAGGCGATTTCGCGAGTCCGACCGGAAGACATTGAGCGCCTGTTCTATCCGGTCATTGATCAATCGATCTCAAGGAAGGACCTTGAGAGTCGCAAGATCGCCGAGGGAATTAATGCGGTTCCTGGTGCTGCCGTTGGCAAGGCTGTCTTTACCGCGGAAGAAGCGGAACACTGGGCTCAAAACGGAGAAAAGATCATTCTGGTTCGCCGGGAAACGAGCCCTGAGGATGTGGGTGGAATGCACGTTGCGCAGGGAATTCTCACTGCTACAGGCGGCAAAACCAGCCACGCTGCTGTCGTTGCCCGCGGGTGGGGCAAGTGCTGCATCGTGGGCGCGGACAAACTTGACATCGATGTGAAGGCAAAGAAGTTCAGCGTGAATGGACACGTCATCAAGCAAGGCGATTGGCTTACGCTTGATGGTGGGGACGGCTCGGTTTTTCAAGGGGAAGTTCCTCTTACCAGACCTCAACCGCCGAAGGCATATGAAACGTTGATGAAATGGTGCGACAAGGTTCGCACGCTCGGCGTTCGCACAAATGCAGATACGCCGAACGACGCGCGCGTGGCTCGCGAAATGGGAGCCGAGGGCATCGGCTTATGCCGCACAGAGCATATGTTCTTTAAGGACTTTGAATTTCCCGAGAAGAGCATTGAGCGTCAGGAAGCGATCCAAGAAATGATCCTCGCCGATAGCCCTGAGGCACGGCGGAAGGCTCTCGACAAGCTGCTGCCGTTTCAGCGGCGCGACTTCACCGGGATTTTCGAGGCAATGAACGGCCTTCCGGTAACCATCCGCTTGCTCGATCCGCCGCTCCACGAGTTTGTGCCTCACGATCCAGCAAAGCAGGCGGAACTGGCGAAGAAAATCGGAATTTCAGCCGAACAGGTGGCGCGTCGCGTCGAACAGTTGCACGAAGCGAATCCAATGCTGGGCCATCGAGGGTGCCGTCTCTCAATCACATTCCCTGAAATCCTAGAAATGCAGGTCAGGGCGATCATTGAAGCGGCTATAGACTGCCAAAAGCGCGGAGTTAAAGTTTTACCTGAGATTATGCATCCGCTCGTTTTGGACGAGAAGGAGCTCAAAATCCTCGAAACGGCCACAAGACGCGTGGCGGACAAGATAATTTCAGAAGCTAAAGTAAAACTTGAATATCTTGTCGGCACGATGATCGAGCTTCCCAGGGCCGCTCTGCTTGCCGCGCAGATCGCGAATGTTGCCGAGTTCTTCTCTTTCGGCACGAACGACCTGACGCAAACAACGATGGGGCTTTCGCGTGACGATGCGGGCCGCTTCCTTCCGGAATATGTCGACGAAAATAAAACGGGAATCTTCAAAGCTGATCCGTTCCAGACAATTGACCAGGCCGGCGTCGGGCAGTTGGTGGAATCCGGTACAAAGAATGGCAGGAAGACTCGTCCTAAACTGAAAGTGGGCATCTGCGGCGAGCACGGAGGAGATGCGGAGAGTGTGCGGTTCTTCCACAAGGCCGGTTTGAATTACGTCAGCGCATCGCCGTTCCGAGTGCCAATTTCGCGTCTGGCGGCTGCGCAAGCGGTGATTGAATCAAAGAGGAAGTAAGCTGTATCGACGAAGGCCTCCTAGAGCTGTTGATCTGGGAGGCCTTTTTGTTTATTTAAATAGAGACGGCCGAGGCGGGTTCAGTGCGGGCCGTGCTGCGCCGCCCTGTGAATTTTTTCGATGAGCTCCGAATCTAGCGCGCTTTTGTCGAGAAAATCCGTCGCGCCTACTGACATCGAAACGCGCCGATAAGGCTCAGAGCCCATTGCTGTAGTCATGATGATGCGCACATCGGGGCAATCGCGCAGAATTCTGCGAGCGGCGTCGAGCCCATTCATAACCGGCATAGAAATATCCATCACAATCACGTCCGGGCTTAACTCGCGCGCGAGGGTTGTAGCAGCTTCGCCGTTGTCGGCTTCGCCAACCACGCTCACTTTACTGTCGCTTTCGAGAAGGAGGCGGGCGAAACGGCGGATCCTTGCTTCGTCATCGACAACCAGCACCGTGATGGGTTTATGCGGCATTGCGCGAACGGCTCCGTTGGAAAGCCGACCTTCTCGTGAATTCGCCTCTGGAACATAGGGTCCGAAAGTGCGCTATCCACTGGCTGGGCTGATCTCAAGCTAGCATCGAGGAATTAACTGCCGCAATACATACAGAAATTGAGAATTGTATGCAGCATAACGCTCACGTCTTCCGCCGGCAGTGGTAGCTTGGCAGGCCAATATTGCTGTAATTGAGTGTCAGGCAAAGGCCTGGGTGGTGGACTGCTGGGCGACCGATACTGGAATGCGTACATTCACCGTGGTGCCAGAGGTGCTTGACTCGACGTCGAAATAACCACCCTGTTCGTGGACCCTCTCGCGCATACCAGCCAAACCGACACCGACACGTCCGCCATTTGTGCGAAACTGCTGGAGAACTATCGCTGGCATACCCTTCCCATAATCTCGAATACGCAAATTGGCATCTGTGGACGAAATCACCAACGAAACGTCAACCCGCTTGCTGTCTGAGTGGCGGTGGATATTGGCGAGGGATTCCTGGAGGACGCGAAATAGGGCCATTTCGACAGCAAGTGGCAGGCGGTCGGAGTTTTCTGGAATGTCGACCTTTACTTCGATGCCGCTACGCTCCGCGAAACCCTCCAGGTACCAGCGCGCGGCGAAAAGAAAGCCCATGTCGTCCAGCAAGGGAGGGTGCAGGAGATAGGAAATCGTGCGGGTTTCCGCGATGCTCTGGTCCAGCAGATCGACTGTCTCGTTCAATAACTCGGAATCGCCGGCGGTGGTACGCGCATAGCGCGAGAGATTCATTTTTGCGAGGCTAAGGTATTGGCCGAGCCCATCGTGGAGTTCGCGCGAAAATTTTCGGCTCTGATCATCCTGCGAGCGAATCAGCCTCACGCTGAACAAGCGAAGTGTTTCCCGACTATCGACTGCCGAGCGTTCCGCGCGGCGGCGAACGGCCAGCTCATCGGCTAAAAATCTGTAATTCAAATACAGCAAGGCGAGCGACGCAGCGAACGCAATTCCCATCACCCATACAATGGCCGCAAAGAACCGCTGTGACGCGATGCGTCCCTGGGCGGCGAACTGCTGTTCGAGCGTTTGCAGTCCCTCAAGCGACACCTTTATTTGGTCCGCCACATCCACGATCTCGCCTGTATACGCATCCTGAGCAGCCTCATCGTTCTTGCCAGCTTCCACATCGAGAACCGAAGCACGAATGATATTGGTGCGGCGATGAACCAGCGTCGCGAGCCGCTCGTAAGAGGTGCTATGCGCCGAAATATCCGATGTCTGGGAAAGAATGTCGCTCAGGCGGTCATTGGCCGCGAGCATGCGCGATTCGGTTTCTGCGAGATACTGCCGGTCGAGCGTTCTGACGTAAAGCGAGCGAGCACGTCCAGCAGCGGCAAGGGTGGACTCGAGATCTTCAAGTGAAACTTGAACTGTGAACGCATGCATCACGCGCCGGTTCGAATCTTCGACTCGAGAGATAAGTATGCCGGCCGCGATGGCGCTCGCTAACAGAAGAGAGGCGCCGGACACGAAGGCCCATCGTGCACGATCCCAAGCGTTCATTTTCACTGAAGACAGCACTACGCGTTTTGTTCGGCAGAGGCGTCGCCGCTGCCGGGGTCGGGGCGCCGCTACAGTAGCACAATGCGCTTTGCAGGTTTCAACAAAAACCAGCGCGGCGAGGTCGAAAGCGGGATCTCAGGCGAAATGGTATGCTCAAATTCAGAGAAGATATGCGTTCATGGAAGGTCATTCTGGCGCTCAGCTGCGCGGTTGTTTTATCGGCAGCATACGCCTATGCGCAGCGGCCTTTCCGCGAGTATTACGGAATCGAATATGGCGAGCCGCCACTGCCGCCGGATTGGCAGCGACCCGGCGAGTGGACTTTTGCGCGCCTCATGTATCCGCAGGGACCAAACGACGGCTACGGCTACCGAGATAGCGGCGATTGGCGCGAAGGCAGGTCCGAGTGGACGCAGGATGGACCGCCCGCCGACCGCTCGCTTGCCGCAGCTGTACGACGTATCACACGGATTGATGCGCGGTCGGTAGGGCAGCCCATCAATCTCGACGACGGCGACGATGTTTACAATTGGCCGTGGCTCTACGCGGTGCAAGTGGGTCAATGGGGACTTACGCAGCATGAAGCGTCCGTGTTGCGCGATTACCTATTGCGCGGCGGCTTCTTCATGGCGGACGATTTTCACGGCGCCTACGAGTGGCAGATGTTTTTGAAGCGCATCCGCATGGTTTTCCCCAATCGTCCGATCGTCGATATCCCGAACAACGATCCGATATTTCACACCTTATACGATCTCGACGAACGCTATCAGATTCCGGGCGCCGAGCATTTGGGAAC
>JBOGMU010000219.1:0-8090 GCA_050746865.1 Candidatus Acidiferrales bacterium | reverse complement strand
TATTCTTCACTCGTTCGAAGAGGGCGGTTGGGGCGTTAACAAATGGAGTGCGGCGCTCTCGCTCGCTCGCGGCCTGCCCTACGAAACCGCCTACCCGGAATATCGCAACGTGCACGGGGCTGCGATCAATTTCGATTTACTCGTGCGATGGGATTCGCAGAAACGGCGGCTATTTGCCTCCGTATCGATGCCTCTGCACATGAATCCAAGGTGGCGGCTCCAGGCCTATGCCGACGGCCGCGACGAAAAGTGGAATATGACGAACTCGTTCTACGGCGCTGGCGCGCCCGTGACAGCGTTGAAGTTGCGCAAATTGGAATTCGGTGCTGAAATCCGTCGCATCGAAAATGGCCGGTGGGCTTGGCAGACAGGCGCCGCCTTCTCGCGCCGCACGTTTGGCGGGCAGAACTCGATTCCCGCACAGACCGCTCCATTTTTCACGAGCGGCAATGTGGTTGAATGGAACGCTGCTTCTGATTACCGGCTGATATCGGTCCCTGATCGGCGAATCACTATAGATTCGTCCGCAAATGCAGGCGTTGGGCGGTTTTTTACCAGCAGTGGCCCGAATCGTTTTGGGCGTAGCGAAGGATCTCTCGCTTTCCACTGGTTTCCGCAGCCCGAAGGAGATGATTACGAAATAACCTCGCGTTTTCGCACTGGAGCAATCTTCGGCGAAATTCCTTTTGACGAGCTGTACACGATTGGCGTCGAACGCGACGACAACGATCTGTGGCTTCGTGGAATTCCAGCCACGCATGACGGGCGAAAAGGGAATTCGCCAATGGGCCGGCGCTATTTGCTATGGAACTGGGATTGGGAGAAGGTGATCTATCACGACGCCTTCTTCGAATTAAAAGCTGGACCGGCGTTTGACGCCGGCGATATTTCCGATCCGTCCGGCGCATTCGGTTCGCGCGGGTGGCTGTGGGATCCGGGCGCCGAGCTCACGATCAGGGTGCTCGATACCGTAAGTGTCGTCTTCAGCTACGGCCACGATATTCGTTCCGGCCAGAACACGTTGTTTGGCACAACACTTCGTTGAGACTCCTTGAAGAATTCTTGACAGCAACTGAGCGAAAAGATTGCTGCGACGGCTTTCGTGGCGACCGGCTTTCTATTTAGCCCGTCATCAATCGAACCGCGCTCATTGTCCCAGACCCACAAACGCGCAATTAAGCCCGACAACGCTTAATTTGTTTCCTCCACCAGTTCAGCCGCTGAAGCACGCGTTCTTGTGGCACTTTAAGGACCGAAGCCGCGATTCATATCCATAGCGGATAGTGAGGCAGCGTTCCTGCCGGATCACGTACGAAGCCCTCGGTTTGTGCGACGAGATCGCGCGCCCGCTGCGTCGCGGCGGATCCGATGTCGCGTCGCCCAAGCGCCGGACTAATATCGCCCGCGCGTACGGTGCCGTTCGGCGGAATCAGTGCCTCTGAAAGCAAAAGATGCTCACCCTTTTCGGCATCGAGGAGACCCTGGAGAGAATCACGCAACTCTTTGACATGTTCTTTGCCGAAGCGGATTTGCCATCGCTTTTCGATTTCACCGCACAATCGATAATATTTTCGCTGTGCTTCAAGACCGCGAGACGATAGCCGAACGCCTTTCCCGCGCTTCGTGCCAGGGGCACGCTCCACCACAATATATGGTTTCAATTGCCAGCCGATGCCGCTTGTTTCGGGCGAGCTGCCGGTCAACCGCGGAATTTCGCTTTCGCGAGTCGGCTGTTCTCCTAGCGCACGAATTGCATTTGCGCACAGTGCAAGAGGCGCCGCAGATTCGCGCTCGAACTCGATAGCAAACGCGAAAAGCGCTTGGGCAAGGAGCGTTGGCAAAGAGAATTCGCTGGAGTCGCGAGTACGCCGTGCCGGGAATTCGCGCTTCCTGTACCGGATATCGGTGACATGTGGAACAACTTCCGATTGGCCTCAGCCGAAACGTTCGCCAAGTGCGAGGCGCGCGCCGTTGGCAAATTCTGCAGCGGTCACGCGCTTGCGCCCTTCTAATTGAACAAATTCCAGCCACAACGCTCCTTCACCACACCCGACCCAAACGCCGAGCTTGCCTGCATGAATCGTGCCTGGTGTACGTGGTGCCATATCCACATTCGCGGACGTGACACTCGCGCCCAGATGCGCCGCAAGAATCTGCGCAAGCGTCCGCGGTCGTCCCCATATTTGACAAATTTTCCCGCGAAAGCGCGTGAAGGCGCCCGGCCACGGTTGCAAGCCTCGTATGCGGTTGTAAATAAATTGTGCGCTCAGTTGCCAGTCGATGGCGCCATCCGCTTTTTCCAGCGGCGGCGCAAGCGTCGCCTGTGAATTGTCCTGCGGCTCTGGTGTAATTTCGCCAGCCTCGACCCGCCGCAACGTTTCTACGATTAGTGGCGCGCCCGCCTCCGCCAAGCGGGCAGACAATTCCGGCGCAGTTTCATCCGGCCCGATTGGCAATTCGACCTTCAGCAACATCGGCCCCGTATCGAGCCCCGGATCGATCTGCATTGTCGTTAAACCGGTCACGGTTTCGCCATTGACGATTGCCCAGTTGATCGGCGCAGCTCCGCGATATTTCGGTAGCAGGGAAGCATGTACGTTGATCCAACCAAACCTCGGAATTGCGATCAATTTGGCGGGGATGATCTGGCCATACGCGATGATGACAACGCAATCGGGCGCAACGCGCTCGAAATATGCCGCCGATTCGGGCACGCGCACTTTCTCCGGCTGAAAAATGTCAATCCCGGCCGCAAGCGCCGCAGCCTTCACCGGCGAAATCGAAATCTCGTTGCCACGGCCGCGCGGTCGGTCCGGCTGCGTCACCACGCCTTCGACGCGAATCTCAGGTTGAGCGATCAGGTGTTCGAGAGCGGGAACGGCAAATGCCGGCGTACCGCAGAAGACGATGCGCAGCGCCATGAACCGCCTACCACTTGCCGTCTTTTTTCAACTTGCGAATCTTCCGCTTGATCATGTCGCGCTTCAGCATGCCCAGGTGCATGATGAAGAGCGTTCCATTCAGGTGATCGATTTCGTGGCAAAACGCGCGCGCGAGTAAGCCCTCGCTGCGCATTTCAAATTCTTTCCCGGTCACATCTTGTGCGCGAATCGTAACGTATTGCGGCCGCGCGACGTGTCCGCGAAAGCCGGGAAGGGAAAGGCAGCCTTCTTCTTCGCGCTGCTCGCCCTCCGCATGCGTGATGTCCGGATTCGCGCAGACGATTCTCGCTTCGGGATTCTTCCCGTTCGAAACGTCGATAACGGCGACGCGCAGTCCCACGCCAATTTGCGGCGCTGCCAGCCCGACGCCCTGCGCAGCATACATCGATTCGAACATATCGTCCGTGAGCTTCTGCAGCTCCTCGTTAAACTTCTCGATGTTTCTCGTCGGCGTCTCAAGCACCGGATCACCGTATTTCACAATGGGGTGGATCATCGTGGCTAGAAATTATCCAATTGTTTTAGATAGCCTTCAAAATTCCGCTTCGTTTCAATGACGGAATCGCCGCCGAATTTCTCCAGCATCGCAGCCGCCAGCTCAAACGACACCATCGCCTCGCCCACAACTCCTCCCGCAGGCACCACGCAGACATCCGAACGTTCATACGCGGCCTTTACTTCCTGCTTCGTATTCATATCTGCAGTAACGAGCGGCTTGCGAAGAGTAGAAATCGGCTTCAGATAGCCGCGCACAATCACGTCTTCGCCGTTGGTAATTCCGCCTTCGAGTCCGCCCGCGCGATTTGACGGCCTGCTGAACCGCTTTCGCGGCGCATCATAACGAATCTCGTCCTGCACTTCCGAACCGTAGCTCGCCGCGTTCGAAAATCCCGTGCCGATCTCGACGGCCTTCACGGCCTGAATCGACATCACTGCGCGTGCGATCTTAGCATCGAGCTTTTCATCCCACTGCACGTGCGTCCCAACGCCTGGCGGCAGCCCGCGCGCAACTACCTCAAATGCCCCGCCGACGGTGTCATTCGCGCGATGCACCTTATCCACTTCAGCCACCATTCTGTCTTCTGTGGCCTTATCGACGCAACGCAGCGGCGATTCGAGATTCTCGCATATCGCCACAATTTCTTCCCACTTCGCCTCGCGTTCCAGTTGAACGTGCCCCACCGCAATAGAATGGCTCAGCACATTCGCGCCGAATTCGCGCAAAAAGAGCTTTGCCAGCGCGCCGACGGCCACGCGTGCTGCCGTCTCGCGTGCAGAGGCCCGCTCCAGAACATACCGAGCGTCATGAAAATTAAACTTTTGCGAACCTGCGAGATCGGCATGGCCCGGCCGAGGCGCAGTCAGCTTCTTCTTCAGGTCTTCAGCGCCTTCACTGTCCTCGACGGGGAGTATCTTTTCCCAATTTTTCCAGTCGCGGTTTTCGATGCGCAGTGCGATTGGCGCACCAATCGTCTTCCCGTGACGAACGCCAGCCAAAAATTCCGCGCTGTCCTTCTCGATTTTCTGCCGTCCGCCGCGGCCATATCCCAATTGCCGCCGATGCAGTTCACGCTGGACGAACTCCATGTCCACGGGAACGCCCGCCGGAAAACCGGAAACCCATGCAATCAGCGCCTGGCCGTGTGATTCACCCGCCGTCACGAAGCGTAACATTACTGGTCACGTCCAATCATAAATACAAGCGAAGAATTTTACCGGACACTACAACCCTCGTAAAGGACGCATTACCTTTGCCTTAGGTGCACCTCTGCGAGCAATTAACCGCTAAGTTCTCTTGACGCATCATGAGGTGAACTGTAGGCTTTCCGAGGGAAGCTGCCGAGACGTTCCAAACAGCGCTCCAACGATGCCCGAGCCGACCGAATCGCCATCACGCCTCTCACGTCTCGGAGACGCCTTCAAACGCTGGATATTCACGTTTCAAGACTACGTGTACTTGTCGTTTCACGCGTTTATCGACATATTTACCCCGCCCATCTATTGGATAGACACTCTCAACCAGATGGACTTGATCGGTGTCGGATCGGTGCCGATCATCGTCGCCGCTTTTTTCTCCATTGGCAGCGTTTTGGTGCAGAACACCGCAGCTCAACTCACGCGCTTCGGCATGGCATCGCTCACCGGCGACGGCGTGGCGATCGCTCTCGTTCGCGAGCTTGGGCCGACGATCACTGCGCTGCTCGTCGCCGGGCGCAACGCCTCCGGAATGGCTTCCGAACTCGGCTCAATGGTAGTAACCGAGCAAGTGGATGCGATGCGCGCGCTTGGCACCGACCCCATTCGCAAACTAATGGTTCCTCGCATCATTGCCACCGCGCTTATGCTTCCTTTGCTGGCCGCCATAGGGGACTTCTTCGGACTCGTCGGTGGCTTCGTCACGGCTCATTTCGTTCTTGGACTGGGCGCCGTGCAGTTCTGGACGCGTGCCGTACATGCCCTCGTATTCGGCGATCTTGTCCAGGGAGTGGCGAAGCCGTTCATGTTTGCGCTGATTCTCGCCACGGTCGGCTGCTACCAAGGCTTGCGCGTCACAGGCGGCACCGAAGGCGTCGGCCGCGCGACAACAACAGCATTTTTGTGGTCAGCGCTCGCCGTTCTCGTTTCGGATGCCTTCCTCTCGCGCCTCTTCCTCAGTATGTATAAGTGACTTCTGGTCGAGTGTTTTCTCTACAAGGCGCTGCTCCAGCGGCGTTTTCTGTCTATAATTCCTTTATGGCCGCAGAGTTCCAGCCCGGACGGGGCATGGTACTAGCCGATGCCGTTCCGGGCGAGCCACTCATCGTGTTCAAAGACGTACGCCTCGGCTTCGACGAAGGCGACGTTCTCGGCGGAATATCCTTCGAAGTGTCCCCCGGCGAAACGAAAGTCCTCCTCGGCGAGAGCGGCGCCGGCAAAACCCTCATCATGAAGCTCGCGGCCGGCCTGATGCGTCCCGATTCAGGCAAAATCTGGGTCATGGGCCGCGACGTCACCGAAATGACCGAACGCGAACTGCTCGATTTCCGCCGCCATCTCGGTTTCGTCTTTCAGGAAGGCGCTCTTTTCGATTCAATGACCGTCGAAGATAATGTCGCCTTTCGCCTGCGTGAGGAAGGCGTCGAGGAAGAGAAGATCGAAACTCAAGTCCGCGAAGTGCTTCGGTTCGTTGAGATGGAGCATGCCATCAACCTGTATCCCGTCGATCTTTCAGGTGGCATGCGACGCCGCGTCTCTATCGCGCGTGCCCTTGTCGATCGTCCCGCCGTCGTGTTTTACGATTCGCCCACAGCTGGACTCGATCCCGTCACCTCGCAGACGATCATCAACCTGATTTTGCGCGGCCGCGACGCGCAGGGCGTCACTTCGCTGCTCGCCACGCATCGCGTGCAAGACGCCTTCGGCCTGGCGCATTATCGCTTCGACGTGGCTTCCGGCCGTGTCCTGCCCGTCGCCGCAAACGGCGCGCCCGCTGCAAAACGCCACGATGTATCGGCGACGAAGGTTCTCGTCTTGCGCGAAGGGCATATCTATTTTGAAGCTTCGGCCGAGGAATTTGGGGCCAGCTCGGACAGCTATTTGAAAAAGTTTCTCGCATCGGCCACTTAAATTTAGATCGCGATGAAAATCGCGGCGAATTCCGCAACGAACAGGGAGGCATAGCAATGGCGCAACAGAAGCAGCTTTCATGGACCGATCTTCGCGTGGGGATTTTTGTGCTGGCCGGCCTTGTCCTGACGGGTGTCACGATTTTTTACGTCACCGGAGGGCATTTCTTCGGCGCGAAGTACCGCCTTATCACCTACATGCCCGAGGTGAATCAACTCACTACGGGTGCGCCGGTCGATCTTGACGGCATTCTCGTCGGCAACGTCCAATCCTTTTCTTTCACGCCGCACCCTGAGGACGAAACGCACGCCGTCACGATCGTGATGGAGGTCGACACGCGCTTTCAGAACCAGATCCGCACCGATTCGTCCGCCAGCCTTGCGACACAGGGCTTGCTCGGAGACCGGTACGTTTCGCTCACGCGAGGCCTTACGGGCACTGTGATACCCAATAACGGCGTCGTGGAAACGAAGGGCTCCGTCGGCACGCAGGAAGTGATCGAGCGCAGCGCCGACCTGATGACGAGCGCGAACGTGCTCGTGAAGAATCTTAACGAAACCATACAGGGCATCAATCGCGGCCAGGGCACTCTCGGTAAATTCATGAAAGACCCGGCGCTCTATAATCACCTTGATTCGACCGTCGAGAAGGTCGACGCGATGGCCACCTCGATACAGCAAGGGAAGGGAAGCATCGGCAGGCTCATGGCGTCCGACGACCTATACAACAAGGCTGATAGCGCGATCGGCAAAGTCGATGACGCGATGAGCGCCGTCAAAGATCAGAGGGGCACGCTCGGCAAGATCATCTACGATCCCGCGATGTATCAGCACATAAACAGCATCAGCGCGAATGCTGACGCCATGCTCAGCGACGCTCGCGCCGGCAAAGGCACGCTCGGCAAGGCCCTCACCGACGATGCGCTCTACAACAACGTTCGCGACGCGTCCGCCAATCTTCGCGACGTCACATCCAAGCTCAACTCCAATCAGGGCACGGCCGGCAAATTCTTTACCGATCCCGCGCTCTACGACAATCTCACCGGCCTTACCGGCGATATGCAGCTGATGATCAACGACTTCCGCAAGAACCCCAAAAAGTTCCTGCACATCAAGCTAGGCCTCTTCTAGCTGGTTCGTTCTAGCTAGGGCGTGGCTTCGATTTTCCTGGGAGCGCCATTCTTCTGAATGGCGCTTTCGCCTTTCGCTTTTCCCCTTTGGCTATTGCGATTAGAAGTGGTGCCTCCTCTTTGTTTTCATGGAGTTACGTTGATTTTTAATTCTTGTGAGTTGCGATTAGAAACCGCAGGTTGTGGGTTGCAGGTTATAGGTGGCAGGTTTTAAAAAGCACCTCTTTTTTGTCGATTAGAAACTGACTTTTTGTTGATGCTGCGCGAGTTACGGGCGCTTCTAATCGGCGGATTGTCGATTAGAAATTGGGCGCTGTCGATTCGCTTCCCATTTTGGAACGGCGGGCCTTCTGCGGTTCGTCTCTGCCTTATCAACTGGTGGCTCGGCCCATATATCGGCACGATGATAACAC
>JBOGMU010000218.1:0-28928 GCA_050746865.1 Candidatus Acidiferrales bacterium | reverse complement strand
AATCAGCACACGGCGCTGGCCGTACGACAACAGAATCTCTCCGGAGTGAATATCGGTCTTCGCAACGGCTTGGCACAGCTACAAATCGATCTCGCCGGCGCGGGCCAAAATTTGCTTGCGACAGATAAGACCGCGCCGTCTTTCGACCTGGGCGTGATTATCAGGAACAACGTTCCGGGAAAGGCTGCGACATGCACCCCAGATACTTCGACATGGGCCTATCCGGTATCGAGCGCTTGTTTCGACTCCTTTACAATCGTCAACCTGAATGCGTGCGCGACGGGCGCAGGCGGCGGCACAACGGCTCCGGTTCTGGTGATTGACGATGCGGGATCGGAGGACCTAAGCGCAAACGGAACGACCTATGCGAATGACCCTAATTTTTCTGAGAATGCCGGGTCACTCACGAGCGATGCGTCATGCTTTAAAGCTGGCGACGAACTGCTCTATATCGAGATTCCTCAAGGCGGAACAACCGCGCCACAGTGCGGCGACAACACCACAATGTTCTACTGCTTGGCGGTCACCACATTGACCGCGGACGCTAAGGAGACCACCGCAACGGGCGTGCCTACCCTGAACCTCACGCACAACCTAGTGGGGACGGGTGGCGCAGTGGCGGGCTGTCCGGGATCCTCGTGCACGGACGCTCTGGGCATTATCGGAGCAAGCAATTTCGAGCACGCATTGTTAGCGAATTTTCCAAGCGCAACCACCTACATCGTGGACCTGGGTAAAGGTTCCAATGACGTGACGTACGCGGTTCTGGCCAATGCCGCGAATGCCTCCGATCCGCAATTGCTGAGGTGCGGGGGCGCCGTTTGCACAGCAGCCAGCGGCCAGGTCGTGACCGACCAGGTGATTGGTTTCAAGATCGGCGCGGCGCTTTGGGATAACGATCCAGACGACGCCACCGATATCGCGAACTACTTCTACGACGGCACCAAATATTGCAGCAACGCGATCAATGGCGCGGACTGCACCGTCAGTCCGCCGCCCAAAAACGATCCATACGATTTCACATTGGTCCGTTCCGTGCGAATCTCCATGGTCGCCCGGACCACGCCACAAACCGACCAGACTCTGAGGAGTTTTGCGAATGGATTTGACCAGGGGCCTTATCTTGTTCAGCAGGGTTCGGTCGTTGTCGATCTCCGCAACATGAGTATTCCGGATTTCGCGAACTAAGCAGACGCATTTGGAGGCAGCTAATGAGTCATCACACTACCACCATAGCCATAACCGGTCGCCTTCGGAAAGCCGGTGACCGCGGAGTCGCTCTTGTGACCACGCTGATCCTGCTGGCTCTTCTAGGAGCTGCGAGCATAGGGATTGCGCTCCTGGTTTCCTCGGACACGATGATCAACGGATACTATCGGAATTTCCGAGGCTCGTTCTATGCAGCCGACTCCGGCGTAAACGTCGTGTCCGAAGTGATAAAGAATTCGATCTACTCCGCCGCGAATTTAGGCAGTAACGACCCATTGACAGGCGGAGGAGTTCCTTCCTCGGTCACGGCGGCTTACGCTCCTTTCGCGGCAAATTACACGACGATTGGCGACGCCGGCTCGTGGAACTCACAATTTAAATTGGTGAACGCAACGGTCGGCCATGCCCAGACGCTTGGAGGGGCAGCGCTATTCTGCAATGCCGACACTCCTGCGCATCTCACGGCAAATGTCAACGTCCAGTGTGATTACCTGTATCCTTTCGATGTTACCGTCCAGGGTATATCGTCCGGGAATGAGAATGAGCAGATCGAAGAGAAAGGCACAATCCACTTCTCGAGCTTTTCGGGATCGCCTGGGAATGCTGGACTGCCAAGCTTCGCCAAGTGGGGCGCGTTCATCACAACCTTTCCTGCGTGTGACCCAAGTCATCCAAGCGGACTCGTGCCAGGCACGATGAATGGACCCTTCTTTACGGATACGCAATGGAACTTCGGGAACTACAGTAATCCGGGTTATACCTTCAATGGCACTGTTGGGCAGGTGGCAGCACAACCGGAGTGGGTAGGCGGCAGTCCTTCGTGCCAAGCGGCGTCTTCCGCGCCAAAAGGATTTACTTCTCCGAAATATAACGGAGGTCCCCTGCAAACGGGCCAGACACTAGTACAGCCGCCATCCGATAGCTACAGCCAGGCCCAGGCCGTTTTGGACGGGGTCGGCGCGGGAACCACTGCGGCTGCCTTTCAGACGGCTGCAAGCACTGAGTTGAAGACAGTGGGGGGCACGAGCTATCCGGCATCAGGATCGGTCCCGAATGGCGTGTACATTCCGTCTTATACGGATCCCATCTCGGGAAAGCAGACATATGGCACTACCGGTGGAGGCGCTGCGGGTGGGTTCTATGTGCAGGGCGATGCTTCTGTCACTCTTAGCGCCACAAAGGACGGCAGTAATAACCCCACGCAGACTTACACAATCACTCAAGGGTCGGGGTTCTCAAAGACAACAACCACGATTGTTGTGGACGTTGCCAAGAACAGCACGACGGTCACGCAGGGCGCGACAAACCAGACTCTCACGGGAGTCCCATCGCAGCCTGGCGTAACCTCCACCGATCCTTCTGGAAATGCCGTCAATCCGACAATGCTCTATGTAAACGGAAATATTACGGGCCTTTCGGGAACCGTTCAGGATGATACAGGCATCACAATCGCCGCTGCGGACAACGTGCAAATCACCGGCAATCTAACCTACAAATCGCAGCCTGTTTCCACGCCCGCTGACACTTTGAATTCAGGCACGGACGCCGGTGTTCTGGGGATTTATACGACTGGAGACATCAACCTGAATCCGTCTTCCGGTAGCAGTCTCACCACAGACGCAAGCCTTGCTGCGCTCAGTGGAAAAACGGACGGCACCGGTACGAGCGGGTTCTGCACGTCTGGTAGCATTGGCAGCTGCAGCGCGAACCAAAGCAACATTACGTGGACCATTGTCGGTGGTCGCGCCGAAGATCAAGCCCACTCTGTCAACATCAGCTCAAGCAACACGTATTACGACCAACGTTTCTCTTCGGGAGCTTTTGGTCCTCCATGGTTTCCGACGGCCCAACCTCAGCCGGGATCACCGACCGTCCCGAGTAGTTCGGGCGTCACCGTATCACGAACTTCGTGGGCCGAACTGAATCGGAATTAGGCACATTCTGAACTGGTCGGGAAACGCAGCAGATTCTTATCCCACTGCGTTTCCCTCCCACCTATCCTTTGTTACTCAGGTAGACGCAAGCTGCGACGCAGAGAATCAAATCTCCCCAAGAATCCGGGCGCAGGTCCAATGGTTAATCATGCCGTGCTCGATGCCCCATTCGGCCATGCGGATCGCATCGTCGGGGCTATCCGGATCGCCCGAAATGCCTGACATGCGCTCCCACTCCGGCCAGTCTTGAAATTGCAGAATGCCGTAGGACATTTTTCCATTCGTATCGAGGCGATCCACGATTCTGGCGCCGCTTTCGCATGGGATGAGGTGTTCAATAGCGAGGTCGGCCGTTTCGCGGCTGGTCGGAGCGCCTGTTGTGAGCTTCGATCCGTGCCAATAGGGCCGGCTGTCATACCTGGCGTTGAGTAACATGGAGCGGCCGTAAATCGGATTCAGCGAACTTGCAGCCCTTGCGTGGTGCTCAAAGGCGATCGGACTCCACGACCGAAGCGAACGCGAATAGGCCGCACCATGTGCCAATAGTGCAGTGAGTGCCACAGCAAACGAGATAACAGCTACGTAAAGGCCCTTCTCAAAATCGTTTGAGGCGCGCGAAGCGTTACGCTTAGGCAGTGATTTCTTAGAATACTGGCGCTTGGCCATGGAAGGCTCTCTTTGCGAATTAAGCTGTGCAGCACCCGTCTGCCACTGCTGCGTACAGTGTAGGCGAATAAAAGGCGAATAGTCAAGCGGGAAAATTGAACGGGGTCGGAATAGCAGTTATGTCTTGTATTTATAGTGACTTACAGATTAGCCAGTCACAATTACGGCGGCGATAAGCGTCAGGACTATGCCGCATTCGGATATGGCACGCAGGGGAAGCGACAAGCTGCTGCCTGCGCCTCCCGTTACCGTGCAGTCCTCCGAATGATCGCCTGGAGCGCGCCCAAGCGGACGAATAGCCAAGTAACCAGACGCGCCTCAGCAATGCGACGGGAACGCTTGTGTCGTGCCGACAAGTGTCAGAATCTCATCAATATGAGTATAAGCAGAATGACAACGATAACGCCCAGCCCACCGCTGGGATAGTAGCCCCAGCCCCGGCTGTACGGCCACGCCGGTACCGATCCGATCGACAGCAACAGCACGATGACCAGCAAAATGAGAAGCATTTGTATCCACCTTTCAAATTGCAAGCCGCCGACGCAAGCTGCGCGTCGCGGAGGACTGGACTTAACTTCACAGGCATCATGAGCCGTGCTCCATTTCTCGACAATCCCAGCGCCGCTGTAGCGATCAGAGGGCGTTTGCGTAAGGTGTTCACGCGGCTGCACGCTCATTCCATCGCGACGCACTCGTAGCGGGATGGCGGGGGTCTAAATGCTTCATGGGCGCGGCATACAGAAGAACACTGATACCGAGTGTGCGCAGCAGCGTTTATGGTGTTTGTGGCGACCTTCATCCAGCCTAAGGAGAGCTAAAGTGGCGAGTACAAAGACCGGGACGCACGCGCACGAGACCAGTATTACGCGCGAGAGGTTGATCGAACTTCTTAACGAAGACTTGGCTCGGGAATATCAGGCCATTATTGCGTACGTTGCTTATTCGCAGGTGCTCAAGGGCGCGGAGTACATGAATATTGCCGATCAACTCGAGGAACACGCCAAGCAGGAACTCCAGCACGCCCTTGTGATTTCCCGGCAGATCGATTATCTCGGTGGCGTTCCTACCGTGACGCCCAAGCCCGTGAAAATGAGCGAGAAAAATGAGGAGCTTTTGCGATTTGACCTCGACAATGAAAACGAAACCGTCCGCAACTACCGGGAACGCATCAAGCAGTGCGAGACTCTCGAGGAATACGCAATGGCTGAGCAGATCCGCGAACTCCTGATCAATGAGCAGGATCATCAGATCGATTTGGCGACAGCGTTGGGCATTGAAGTCCCGGACGCCGGCCGGGGCAAAAAATAGCTCGGATCGACAGGTTCGCGGCTTTAAAGGCCTGCACTATTGATCGCGATCAGTTACGCCGGTTTTTAATTCTTGGCAGCTTAAAAAAGCGTGCCGAGGCGCCCTCCGTCGCACAATCCACAGCGGTCGAAGATGTCCTCCTAAGTAGGTAGTACGCCACGGCCGTACGTCTCGCGGCGTTTACACCACAGTTCAAGTTGAAAGCATTGGCCCAACGCCGTTTCGCAGCATAAAACCTGTAAGCGATTACATTTTTAATCGCTGGTGCTTCATCCCGGGCGCAATGGGTGTAAACTGTGCGCCGTAACGGGCAACCTTCCAATCACAACTCAGGACGCGAAATGGCAGAAGCAAAGAATGTATTGAGGCTCGATGCGCGCGACAACGTCTCCATTGCGCTGAAGAATCTGGCGGCGGCGAGTCGCGTTGGCGTGAATGGAACCGATGTCGAGCTGCTTACGGATGTTCCGGCGAAGTACAAATTTGCGATGCATGATCTGGCGGCGGGCGAGCCGGTGATCATGTACGGCGTAATGGTGGGGAAGGCTTCGGCTCCCATTCGTCGCGGCGAAGTAATCACAGTTCGAAACTTGCGTCATGAAGCGACGCCATTCCACGAAAAGACCGTCGAGTTTCAATGGAGAGCGCCGGATGTCTCGCGCTGGCGCGATACGACTTTTCTCGGGTATCACCGCTTTGACGGTCAAGTTGGCACACGAAATCATTGGCTGGTGATACCGCTTGTCTTCTGCGAAAACCGTAACATTCTTATGATGAAGCAGGCGTTCGAGGAGGAATTGGGCTTCGCGCAACCTCCGGCTTACCGCCAGCAAGTGGCGCAACTCGCGCAGCTTTATCGCGAAGGGAAAATCGATCAGGGGCAGGAGCGCGCGGTGGCCTTGGAGCAGCAGAAGCGCACAATGCCGCGCTCGTCCCTCTTCAAGAATATCGACGGAATCCAATTTTTGATTCATGAAGCGGGCTGCGGGAGCACGCGCGAGGACGCAAATAATCTTTGCGGACTGTTGGCCGGCTACCTTCATCATCCAAACGTTGCGGGCGCGACGGTTTTTAGCCTTGGATGCCAGCACTCGCAGACGGCGATTTTGCGCGAGCAAATCCGCCAACGCGACCCGAACTTCGGTAAGCCGCTGATCGTTTTTGAGCAACAGCAAAGCGCTTCGGAATTCGCGATGCTTTCCGAGGCCATCCGCAGGACCTTCCTTGGCTTGGTTGAGGCGAATAAGGATGAACGCGCGCCCGCTCCGCTTTCCAAACTGGTGCTGGGTCTAAAATGCGGCGGCTCGGATGGATTTTCGGGCATTTCCGCGAATCCGGCGATCGGACATACGGCCGACCTGCTTGCGGCGCTCGGCGGTCGTGGGATTCTTTCGGAATTCCCAGAGCTTTGCGGCGTCGAACAGGATCTGATCAATCGCAGCACGAGTAAGGAAGTGAGTGACCGCTTCATGCAGCTGATGGAGGCGTACGCCGCGCGCGCAAAAGCCGTCGGCTCAGGATTCGATATGAATCCTTCGCCTGGAAATATTCGCGACGGCCTGATCACCGATGCGATGAAGTCAGCCGGCGCGGAAAAGAAGGGTGGAACTTCGCCGGTAACGGCCGTGCTGGACTACCCTGAATATTCTTCGGTGCCCGGACTTAATTTACAGTGCACTCCGGGTAATGACGTGGAGTGCGTGACGGCGCAGGTGGGCGCCGGCGCAAGCGTCGTTTTGTTTACGACTGGCCTCGGCACGCCAACCGGAAATCCGATTGCACCTGTCGTAAAGATTTCCACGAATTCGGATTTGGCGCGGCGCATGGGTGACATCATCGACATCGATGCGGGTGCGGTCGTTTCCGGCGAGAAGACGATCGAGCAAATGGGCGAGAGGATTCTCGATTTCGTGGTGAGCGTGGCGAGCGGCGAGACGCACACGAAAGCGGAAATCCTAGGGCAACGCGATTTTATTCCATGGAAGCGCGGTGTTTCCCTCTAATCGGAGGAATTCAACAGCGCGAATGATAATGTCCTGAACATGAAAATCGACGCCCATCAGCACTTCTGGACATATGACGCACAGCGCGATGGATGGATCACGGACGAAATGTCCGCGCTGAAGCGGGATTTCTTGCCGCCCGATCTGTTGCCGGAACTTTTGGCGAACGGAATTGACGGAACAATCGCCGTGCAAGCGGATCAGTCAGAAAGAGAGACGCAGTTTTTACTCGATCTGGCTCAGCAAAACAGCTCCATTCTAGGCGTCGTCGGCTGGGTGGATTTACGGTCGCCATCCGTTGCGGACCGATTAGAGTATTTCGCCCCGTTCGAAAAACTATGCGGATTCCGTCACGTGGTCCAGGCAGAGCCGGACGACCGCTTTATGCTACGCCAGGATTTTCAGCGTGGAATCGGCATGCTCGCGGACTTTGGCTACACGTACGATATTCTGATTTACCCGAAGCAATTGCCGGCCGCAATCGAGCTTGTGCAGAAGTTTCCGAAGCAGCCATTCATCATCGACCATCTCGCAAAACCTGAAATCAAAGGCGCGCGCATTTCCGAGTGGGCCGGCCACCTGCGCACCATCGCGCAAAATCCCAACGTTTACTGCAAGGTTTCGGGCATGATCACGGAGGCGGATTGGCAGACGTGGCGCGCTGAGGAATTTCGGCCGTATCTCGACATTATCTTTGATGCATTCGGTCCCGACCGGCTGATCTTTGGATCCGACTGGCCAGTATGCCTTCTGGCGGGAACTTACAGCAGAGTGAAGCAGGTTATTGTCGATTATCTGGCCGATTTTCCGGAAGCCGACCGCGCGAGGATTTTTGGCGCAAACGCCGTTCACTTCTACGGCCTTTGGGTGAATGCGTAATGGATCTCGATCTCGGAGGCAAAGTTGTTCTCATCACGGGCGGCGCGAAGGGAATTGGGGCGGCGATTGCACGCGCGTGTAGCGCAGAGTGCGCGATTCCGGTAATCGTGGATCGTGACGAGGACGCTTGTGGGAAGCTGGAGGCGGATCTCCGCAAAAAAGGCGCGAAGAGCCATGCGATCGCGCTCGAGCTATCGTCGCCGGAAAATTGCCGCGATGCCGTGGAGCAAACGGTCACCAAATTCGGGTGCGTCGACGCGCTTGTGAACAATGCAGGCATAAATGATGGCATTGGCCTGGAGAGTGGCAGTCCCGAAAAATATGTCGCGTCCCTACAGCGCAATTTGCTGCATTACTACAACATGGCGCATTACGCGCTGCCGCATTTGAAGGCGGCGCATGGGACGATCGTCAATATCGGCTCGAAAACGGCTGTCACGGGACAAGGAAATACATCGGGCTATGCTTCGGCGAAGGGAGCGATTCTTGCGCTGACGCGCGAGTGGGCCGCCGAGCTACTCCGTTATGGGATGCGCGTGAACGCCGTGGTCCCTTCAGAGGTCATGACGCCGCTTTACAAACAGTGGGTGAGCACTTTTCCTAATCCCGAGGAGAAACTGAAATCGATTGTGGCGCGCATTCCGCTCGGCAAGCGGATGACAGAGCCGGAGGAGATTGCAGACACGGTAGTATTTTTGCTTTCCGCGCGCGCGAGCCACATTACCGGTCAGCATTTGTATGTCGATGGCGGTTACGTGCACCTGGATCGAGCTTTGGAGTAAGGGAGCGCACTGCCTTCTGGCGTGAGCACCGCACAGACGAGCGTCTTACTCGCAGGTTCCCAAGGAGGAGCATGAAGGGGCAATCGGCGCCTTTAACCGAGCGGCGATACGTACTGCCGCTGATCTTGATTACCAGCCTGTTTTTCCTTTGGGCGCTCGGCGTAAACCTCAACGACATTCTCATTCCGCAATTCAAAAAGACATTTCAACTGAGTGACAGGGCTTCTTCTCTCGTCCAATTTGCCTTCTTCGGCGGGTATTTTCTTGCGGCGATTCCAGCGGGAAAGCTCATGGAACGGATCGGCTACAAAAAGGGGCTCCTGTTCGGACTCTTGGTTTGCGCGTTCGGCGCATTTCTCTTTATCCCTGCGGCTTCGGCGCACGCGTATCTATTTTTTCTGGTTGCGTTGTTTGTGATGGCCTTCGGCCAGGGCTTTCTGGAAACGGGAGCAAATCCTTACGTGACGATTCTCGGCCCGCCGGAAAGCTCGGAGCGCCGGCTGAATCTCGCGCAATCGTTCAATGCGGTGGGCGCATTCGTCACGCCATACATCGGCAAGGCGTTCATTCTGACGAGCGTAGGATATTCGGCGGAGCAGCTTTCACAGATGAGCCCCGCGCAGCTTCAGGCGTACTCAGCTTCGCTGGCAGCGCGCGTAAAAATGCCGTATCTCGTGATCACGGGCGTGTTCCTCTTCGTCTTTCTGTTGATCCTGCTTGCCAAATTACCCGAGGTTCAGCCGAAGTTCGAAGAAAAGGAGCGCGAGATCGAGAGTTCTAAAGGGGAGCTCTCGGGTTTGCTGGCGCACAAGCATCTCGTGAAGGGCGTGCTGGCGCAGTTCTTTTATGTGGGTGCGCAAGTTGGCGTGACGAGCTTTATTATTCGTTTTGCTGAACACACGCTGCCGGGAACGTCCGACGTGGCTGCTGCCGATTATCTCTGGTGGCATTTGTTGGGCTTTATGATCGGGCGCTTCGCGGGATCGGCAATGATGAAGAAGATTGCGCCTCCGAAATTGCTAAGCGCGTTTGCGGGCGCGTCTGTGGTTTGCGCAGTAATCGCCATTTTCGCCACGGGTGTCATTCCAATTTGGGCTGTCGTGTTTATCGGATTCTTCCACTCGATCATGTTTCCGACGATCTTTGCGCTGGGCCTGAAGAATCTCGGGCCATACACAAAACTCGCCTCATCATTCATGGTAATGGCGATTATTGGCGGAGCGCTCTTTCCTGTCTTGATGGGCTATATTTCGGACCTGAGCAATATTCAATGGGCATTTGCGGTGCCGCTTGCGTGCTATGTGTACGTGCTGTATTTCGCGATGAAGGGCTATAAACCAAAGCTGGCGGTGGCGGCAGGCCAGGAGGTGAAGTGATGAGCAAGCGATATTGCCTCACGCTCGATTTGAAAGACGATCCGAACCTGATCACCACGTACAAGCGTTATCACGAGCAGATCTGGCCCGAGATCACGCAGAGCATCAGCGACGCGGGCATCGAGGATATGCAGATCTATCTCTTCGGCAACCGCCTCTTCATGATTATGGAAGTGAACGACCGTTTCTCTTTTGCGTCAAAGGCCGCTGCCGACCGAAATAATCCGAAAGTGCAGGAATGGGAGACGCTGATGTGGAAATTTCAGCAGCCGCTGCCGCAGGCAAAGCCCGGCGAGAAATGGATGCTGATGGAAAAGATCTTTACGCTAGAAAAATAACGAGATCATGGGGCAAATTTAGCACCGTAAAAGGAGGGTGAAATCATGGAGCAGGATCGCAATCGCATGACGCGCAGGGGTTGGATTACGACGACGGCGGGCTCGCTCGCGTCGCTGGCTGCGGCACCTTCACTTGTCGCGCCCGCGGCAAAGGCTGAACCGCAGGCACAGGCACCGCCAGCAGAGCCACAAGAGTCGCCTCAGGTGATCGCAGACCGCGTGC
Source organism: Candidatus Acidiferrales bacterium (assembly GCA_050746865.1). GTDB lineage: Bacteria > Acidobacteriota > Terriglobia > Acidiferrales > UBA7541 > Palsa-295. The sequence continues at coordinate 18,210 of JBOGMU010000218.1, read as the reverse complement.
GGCGCATGGAATGGTGGCATAAAGCGCGGTTCGGCATGTTCATTCACTGGGGCCTCTATAGCACGATCGAGCGCCACGAATGGGTGATGGAAAACGAAGGCTGGCCTGTCGCCGATTATCAGCAGCACGCGAAAATCTTCAAGCCGGTTCCGAACGCGGCACGCGCCTGGGCGAAGCTCGCGAAGGCCGCGGGGCAAAAGTACATGGTGATGACGACGAAGCATCACGAGGGCTTCTGCAATTTCGACGCGTCGAAATACACGAACTATTGCGCGCCGAAGCAGGGGCCGGGCCGCGATCTGGTAAAGGAATATGTCGAGGCGGCGCGAGCGGAAGGGATGCGCGTGGGCTTTTATTATTCGCTGATGGATTGGCATCACCCGGACGGCGCGAACTGCGCGACGGACGATGCGGCGCGGCAGCGGTTCGTGGATTACACGCATGGCCTGATTCGAGAGCTGATGACAAATTACGGAAAGGTTGATGTGCTTTGGTATGACGTGGATTGGCCTCTCAATGCCGATCAATGGCGCTCGGAAGAGATGAACAAAATGGTCTTTCAGCTTCAGCCGGACATCATCGTGAATAATCGCAACGGCTTGCACGGCGATTTCCAGACGCCCGAGCAGCAGATCACGGCCGACAGAAACGGGCGCGCGTGGGAATCCTGCATGACGCTCAATGACAGTTGGGGCTATCAGCGCGCGGACGATGATTGGAAGAGCTCGCGGCGAGTGGTGCAGAATTTGATCCAATGCGCGAAGGACACGGGAAACTATCTTCTGAACATCGGGCCGAAGCCGGATGGTTCGATTCCACAACCTTCGATCGATATTTTGACGGAGGTGGGCGGCTGGCTGGAGCGCAACGCCAATTCGATTTATGAATCCGAGCCGTGCCAGCCGAGCCGGTCGAATTACGCGAGCTTCACGCGCAAAGGCAACACGCTTTATATGCATGTGTATTTCTGGCCGGGCGATTACGTCGCGATTGCCGGACTTATGGTTGGGGTGAAGTCGGCGCGGATGCTGGCAACGGGCGACAATGTCAATTTTACGCAGGACAAATTTCGGGTGCGGTTCACCGACTTGCCTATGAAGGCGCCGGATCATCCGGTGACGACGATTGCGATTGAGTGCGACGATGTGCCGCATCAGGACAACATTTTTGTGCGGAAGGAACGGCCGAGGCTCGGCGTCGGTATGTAAGCAGGCAGACTCGTGATTTGTAACTCGTGAGTCGTACCGCGCGCTTGCGGTCACCGGAGTGAATATGCGGGATCGGATTTCGAGGCGGAGTTTTTGTGCTCTTACCGGCGCGTTTGCGGCGAGTTGGTGCACCTGTGAGGGTGTCTTTGGCGCCGAGCTGCACGCAAAAGCGGCCGATGTCGCCGTAATTGACCGGCATAGAATCCTCAGCGCGGCGAACCGTTATCTGAAAGAGCAGGCGATCACGGTCACGGCAGCTTCGAGCCCGCGGAGCGCCGGGGGAAAGCACGATTACTTTTCCGAGGGCGATTATTGGTGGCCGAATCCAAAAGACCCGAATGGGCCGTACATCCAGCGCGACGGGATGTCCAATCCGGATAATTTCAACGCGCATCGGCTGGCGCTCATCCGGCTGAGTGTGCAGGTTCCGGCGCTTGCCGCGGCGTGGCAACTCACCAAAAAGAATGAATATGCCGCGCAGGCCGCAAAACACCTGCGCGCGTGGTTCCTTGATCCAGCGACGCAAATGAATCCGAACCTGCAATATGCGCAGGCAATTCACGGCATCACAACGGGGCGGGGGACCGGCATCATTGACACGCTGCATCTGGTGGAGGTCGCCCGTTCGATCCCGTTTGTGGAGCGGGCGAGTTTGTTTTCCGCTGCCGAATCAGCCGGGCTTAAGAAATGGTTCGCGGATTATCTGGAGTGGATGACCGCGTCAAAAAACGGGCAGGCGGAACGCGACGCGAAGAACAATCACACCACAGCCTGGGTGGCGCAGGCGGCCGAATTCGCAGCGTACACGGGCAATGCAAATGTGATGGACTTTTGCCGCAAGCGGCTGAAAGAAGTGATTGTGCCGGACCAGATCGCGGCGGACGGCAGTTTTCCGCAGGAGTTACGGCGCACGAAGCCTTACGGCTACTGCATTTTTAACCTGGACGTAATGGCCACCGTTTGCCAGATTCTCTCGACGCCAAGCGACAATCTCTTCGCGTTCGCATCGCCGGATGGCCGCAGCTTTGCGAAGGCCATGGCGTTCATGTTCCCCTTCATCGCGGATAAGAGCAAGTGGCCCTACAAGCATGACGTGGAATATTGGAATGATTGGCCCGTTCGCCAGCCGAGCTTGCTCTTTGCGGGCATCGCGCTGGATAGGCCCGGATATTTTCCGGTTTGGCGGCGTTTAAATCCCGATCCGACCGTGCCGGAGATCATTCGCAATTATCCCATTCGCCAGCCGCTTCTTTGGGTGACGAAGATATCTTCCGTAATGTGATATCACATGCGATGTGAGAATCGTCGTGGACACGGACGTCATTGTCGCCGCGATGCGCAGTCCGAGCGGTGCTTCAGCAGAGATACTTCGTTGTGCGCGGGGCGGCACTGTCACTCTTTTGGGCAGCATTCCTCTTGTACTCGAATATGAGGCGGTGTGCTCGGAAGCCGAACACAGGGTTGCTGCGGGCCTTTCCAAAGGCGAGCTGAAAGTATTTCTGAATGGATTGATCGCCATGATGGAGCCAGTGAAGAGCCATTTTCTTTGGCGGCCTCAACTGCGAGACTCGGGAGACGAAATGGTATTGGGAGCTGCTGTAAATGGACGCTCTGAGGCCATTGTTACATTTAACGTACGCGATTTCGGTACGGCTCCGAGCCGGTTCGGCATTGCCGTAATGCTTCCAAGAGAGCTCGTGGGGAGGATGAGGGGATGACACAGAGTACTTATCCGTTGCGGTTGCCGCGTTCTTTAAAGAAGGCGGTGGAGCGGCAAACGAAAGAGGATGGCACGAGTATCAATCAGTTCGTGACAGTCGCGGTTGCGGAGAAGCTTTCCGCGCTGAAGACGGCGGATTTATTCGCAAATGCCGGAGCGAGGGCTGATTTCAAGGCCTTTGACCGCATCATGCGCCGCCGCGGTGGACAAGCTCCGCGCGCGGGTGATGAGATGCCGAAGCGAAGCGCAAAGGTAAAACGGGGCTAGCTCGGTCAAGCAAGCGCCGGGGCGTTTGCTCTCGGAATCCATAGCATTGGCTAAAGCACATGGGTTCACAACGACACTCGACGGAAAATTCGAGCGCGGTCTGCAAGAGATCATTGACGGCCATCGGGAAATGCTTACACCTCCTGCGTGGGAATAATTCTTTATATGGCGAGCGGGAAGAACGAATCGGAGTGCAGTTTCTGCGCGGATCGAATCGCGGCTTGGAAATTGCAATTACGGCGGGAGTCTTGCTCGGATTTTGCGCACTTTGCTTATTTGGCTGCCATCCGAGCTTGAGAATGTCCAATGACGTGCCTACGTTGCGACCGCGGCCTGTCTCCGCGCAGCCGATGCTTGCCGTGCTGAATGAGTTTATCGGACCCGCGATACCCGTTGCCGGACCCGAGGAAGCAGCACAGATCCCACGCAATTGGCCCGAACCGACGGACGTCCCTGTTTTGCCGGGTGATGGGCTGGCACAGCACCCGATGCTTTACGCGGGCGAAGGCTACAACGAGATTTTTGTCGTGAATCACGGAAAAGTGATCTGGACGTACAGCTTTGGCAAAGGAGGCGAGATTGACGACGTCTGGATGATGAGCAGCGGCAACATCCTCGTGGCGCGTCAGTTTCACGTGGACGAAATCACGCCGACGAAGCAGATCGTTTGGCACTACGATGCACCGCCGGGCACTGAAGTTCACACATGCCAGCCGATTGGCTTGGACGAAGTGCTGCTCGTGCAAAACGGCCTGCCGCCAAAAATGATGATCGTCGATAAGGCGACGAACGCCGTCGAAGTCGAACACTATCTTCCAGCTGAGAGCCTCACGGACCCGAAGACTGTCCATGCGCAATTCCGGCGCTTTCGTATGACCGCTGCCGGTACGTACCTCGCTCCATTCTTGAGAATGAACAAAGTGGTCGAATACGACAAGAATTTCAGCCCGATCTGGACTTACGAAATTCCTACTCCGTGGGATGCGATTCGCTTGCACAACGGGAACACGCTTATTACAGACGAGCATGACAAACTCGTGCGCGAAGTGAATCTGCAAAAAGAGACTGTGTGGGAGTTCGGCCAGTCGGAGCTGCCGCCGAATATCGTCGTACATAACTTACAGACCGCGGATCGTCTCGCGAACGGCGACACGGTGATCTTCAGTTCGACCGGCGGTACGAAGCCTGTGGATTGGCCCAATGCCATTCAAGCTGTCGAAGTCTCTCGCGACAAGACAGCGGTTTGGGTGCTTCAGGATTGGAAGAGTCTCGGTCCGGCGACGACCGCGCAATTTCTCGATCAGCCGGGAATTCCCGAGCGGCCAGGTGACCTTCAACACTAAGGCCGTGAAAAAGGGTGGCGGCGCTGCGCGACGCGGGGGAGAAGTCGCGTTGCAACGCCGCCTATGTGCAGCTAGCTACATACCCTGATCTCGCATCACGGAGAAAGGCCCCATTTGACTCTTTCTCCGGACGTGTGAGTTGTCACGATCAGTGATGATCGTTATCGTGATGATCGTTGTCGTGGTGATCGCTGAAATGATTGTAGTCGCGATCATGACCGTGATCCCACGTGTGATCGTGGTCTACGCGGCCACGGGAGCCGTCCCAGTAGCCATCGTAGAACATCCCATTTGTACGATGTGGCCCTACCCAATGAGCGCCTTCATACGGGGGGCGCGTCCAATATCCCGCATGCCAGACGTAACGGTTCTGTTCGGGGTACCAATAGCCGGGAACCCACACATAGTCACGTCCCGGGCGCGCTGATCTGTGCTCGACTCTGACGTGTGGCGGCGGCCCAATTCGAATTCCAAACGATATCTGGGCAGCTCCTGCGATCGACGCACCGCCGAAAAGCAGCGTGCCTGCGAGTAAAGACGTTGTGAGAAAATTTCGCATCGTGATTTTCACCTCCGAAGGTGTTCTAATCCTCAAAAATGCTACTTTGGCGAGCATAAAAGGGCGATACCTGAAACTGTCTATTCGACCGGTCTGCTTCGGGTAAATGTCTCTAAGGCACAATGCTGTAAAACCCCAGGGCAAAGAGCTCCATGACCTTAGAGGAATTACACAGCGCGGGCGCATTGGATTTATTGGGTGTTAGCTCTTTATTCTCCCCGCTGAGCGGCGATAAGATGGAATCAGGCGCGAGCAAGTCCGCAGGATTCAGCCATGATCAGACCACAACTACGCCGCAGCTTTCCTTGCGCTCTACTTTCGTTTGTTCTCGCGGTTTCGACCGCTGTATTCGGTGTTGCGCCGGCTCCTGAGTTGCCCGATCCCGGCAATCCGAGCATGACGCGCGATCAGCAGAAGCAGCTTGGCCTGCAGGCGGCAGCCGAAGTCTATAAGCAAATGCCCGTGCTGCCCGATTCCAGCGTGGAAACGAAATACATTCGATCGCTCGGTGAACGCCTCGTGGCCACGATCCCGCGCGATCGTTCGTGGCCGTTTGAATTTCACGTTGTCGCGCAAAAAGAGATCAATGCGTTTGCTCTACCCGGCGGTCCAATGTTTGTAAATGTCGGCACGATCACAGCAGCCGACAACGAGGCCGAGCTCGCTGGAGTGATGGCGCACGAAATGGCGCACGTTTACATGCAGCACTCCGCAAAGCAGCAGCAAAAAACTTCGCTGCTCGGAGGACTAGCAGGTCTTGCGGGAGCGCTCGCGGGCATGGGCGGCGGCGCATGGGGTTCTCTGGCCCAGGCTGGCATTCAATTCGGCGCCGGCACGCTAATGCTCAAATATTCGCGCGGCGACGAAGCGCAGGCGGACGCCGTCGGCGCAATCATTCTTTGGAAAGCCGGTTACAATCCCGTGGCCCTGGCCGACTTTTTCCAAACCATCGAGAAGCAGAGCGGCGGCTCCGGTCCTCAATTTCTGAGCGACCACCCTGATCCCGGAAATCGGCGCACGGACATCGAGAACGAAATTCGTGATTGGCCCGTGAAGCACTACTCCGGGAATAGTGCAGAGTTTGCAAAGGTTCACAAAGACGCTGCGACGGTGTCCGTTTATACCGCGCAGGAAATCGCGGAGGGCGCGAAAACCGGTCGTTGGGCGGCGGAGAATCGCAAGAACGGCGCCGTTTTAGCCGGCGCGCCGTCGGACAATGGGTCCGCACCGGCTGGTGTGCCTGCTGCGCCATATTCGCAAATCGAGCCAAGCGAAAAGATGCGCACGGCAAACCTCGGCGTGATCGTCATCGATCGCCCCGTCAATTGGCAGGTGAGCGGTGGCGGACAATCGTCGACTATTGCACCAGGCGCGGGCGCTTCTGATGCAGGCGTGGCGTACGGAGTGGTGATCCGGTCCGAGCAAGCGCCCGCCGCGAATATGGGCGCAACGCAACTCACCTCGGCAATTATCCAGAGCTTGCGAAGCGGCGATCCAAGCATGAAGCAGGTGGGCGACGCAGAGCCGCTAACCGTGGATGGAAACTCAGCTGCATCCGCAGAGCTTGAGACAATTTCGCCGATGGCCGGTGACGATGGAAAACCTCAGCGCGAGCGGGACTGGCTCGTGGTTGTCCCGCGTGGCAGGACGGCTATGTTTCTGGTATTCGTGTCAACTCTTTCGGACTACGACCGATTGCGTCCTACATTTGAGAAGATGCTGCACAGTATCCAGTTTTAGCGAAACTTCCGATAAGGCGCGGTTGGAAGCTCGTCCGTTTCGAGATCCAGAATTACATTAAGCGACAGTCGGAACCGGTCTCGTCCGCGCATCCAGCAGGTCGGGATCGAAAAGGTCGGCTGATAAAATCGCGCCCACCTGTTTCCATATATCGACGAGATCGCAAATCATTCCGCTGTATTCCTGCCTTGGCCCGAGTTTTGTGGCGCTCCATTTCTTGCCGCCGCAAGCGGATGTTTTCTGCGCGCCACCAAGGCCGTGGCCGGCTAGGGTATGCGGATTTGTTCCCGCTCCGTGCTGGGCATTCTCACACCCGATCAGCAAGCCGCCGACGCTGTTTTTGTCGGGCGGCATATAGTTGATGTATAGATGCCCGTTCAACCCATCTGCAAGGATGGGTTTGAACGAAGGAACTGTGTCATCGTTCAGCGGACTGAATGGATTGCGATTTCCCAAGCCGCCCAACGCAACGTTCTCCGCATAGTGCCTGCCCAGGATGTGTCCTGAAAGCGACTGACCCCAGCCGGATTTTTCCTCCACATATTGATGGTGGCCTCTAAAAATCGTAGGCGTTCTCCAGAGTGTGCTCTGGCCGTGAGTGGCATAGCCTCTCGAAGAAATTGGGTTCGGCTGGCTGAGCCAGTGCCAAATGGCGTCGCCGCCGTTTTTTACGGAAGGAAGCTGCACGAGCACACGTTGCCCATGCGATAGCAGCGATGCGACGTTAACAAAATGATTCAGCGACCAATCACCCCAACCGTCGCCTGTCTTGTAGATGATGCCCGCGTGGTAAAAAAGATGGAATATTTTTCGCAGCAGCGTCGAACATGGACCCGTTCTGATCGCGCCGTACCACATGGCCGCGTCGATCTGAAATTGCTGCGCCGTTTGCCGAAGTTCAAAGGGGATCACCCGCGTTTCCGGCAGCATCCCGACCTGCCTGGGATCCATCTGAACGTTCATTCTGCCTGCCATTCGCGTGAGGGGCTCTCTTTGGAGTCGTTTGACGTTCCTTGTGGGGTAATCGATAAGCAGTTGGTGGAGCTGGGACGCAGCCATCGGTGACCTTTCGCGAAAAACCCGGAGTTATCTGGCTTGTGAGCCAGCCTTTGAATTGGGAAATCTTAAGATCGCTGCGCCGGCGGATATTTAACGTCAACTAAAGATATGCACCGTCGCGAGCGGATTATCCGATGCACATCATGTGCTGTCAATGGCAACGAGTCGAGTGGTGATCAGCGGATTACTAATTGACTGTGTAGCTTGCTCGCTTGGCCGCACATGCCGTAGCACCAAACGTGTGAACCTAACGGCTATTTGACGCAAACGTCAGCCTCTTACTGGGACGTGTGCGATCTTTGAACGGACGGTTGTCAGCATCCCAATTTTAGTTTTGGCGCGAATAGAACTATGCGGCGCAACGCGTGCGCAATTGACTTTCGCTTCTGCCTGGCGCAGCATTCCCTCGCGGAGCGGAAACATGCGGGAAACCATTTGTGAGCGCTGCGAAGAGCTTCTCCGCGCCTACCGCGAAGGCATGGTGAAGTTCAGCGTTGCGAGTGAGCGCCTTATGAGCGCCGAGGCCGACCTATATCGGTGCGCTTTGCAGAACGCTCTCGCCTCGAGTGAGGAATGCGCGCGCTTGAGGGACTTGTTTCTGTTACACGTGCAAATTCACTCCGCACCGGTTGCAGCACAGACAATCGTAAACTGAGGCCGGCGATATAGCTGCGGTTGGGTTGTGAAAGCCGTTCGCACTATCATTACGCGGAACTCGCTTAGCGGAGATTCTCGTGGCCGTAATTCGCGCCTGTCCATCCTGTGGACAGAAAAATCGCATTCCCGCAAAACGTCTCGCTGCCGTAGGGAAGTGCGGCGCCTGCAAATCGACCCTGGCGCCTATCGCGGAGCCGCTCGCTGCCGACGAATCGCTTTTTGACGAAATCGTGCAGGCTGCGCCCGTTCCTGTTTTGATCGATTTCTGGGCGACGTGGTGCGGCCCCTGTCGCGCCGCCGCTCCCGAAGTGGCGCGCACCGCAGCGGATATGGCGGGCAAAGCCATCGTGCTGAAAGTAGACACCGACCAGCATCCACGCCTCGCCGCCCGCTTCAATATCCGCAGCATCCCCACCTTCGTCGTCATGGCTGGCGGCCGACCTGCAATGCAGAAGGCCGGTGCGGTCGACCACGGCGCAATGGAGCGGTGGCTAATATCCACTGCGAACAATTCTTCAACTTAGCCTGCGCGTGCAGGCCGCGGTAGAATCTCGGCGCATCGCAATGCCACAGACTTTCAGATGGAGGTGCTTCGCATGAGCAGCCGCAGAGAATTTATCCAACAAACCGCAGGATTTACGGTCGCATGCGTCACGGGCACGGCCACCGCCCTGCTTGGCACACCGCTTGCCTCAGCGGCCGAAGTAGCGAACTCGGACGGCGGTTGGTACGACAGGCCGATGCGGTGGGCGCAAATCGCCTTCACGGAAGATAATCCGCAGGACTACGATCCCAAGTTCTGGCTCGATTACCTTCAGCGATTGCATGTGAATGCGGTTTGCCTGAGCGCAGGCGGTGTCGTCGCTTTTTACCCGACACAGATTCCGATGCACTATCGCAGCCAATGTCTCGGCGAACGCGATTCCTTTGGCGACCTGGCAAAAAGTTGTCGTGGGCTCGGCATGAACATTGTCGCGCGAACGGACGCGCACGCCTGCCATCAGGACGTCTACGACGCGCACCCCGACTGGATCGCCGTGGACGCCAGCGGCAAAAAACGCAAGCATCCCTCGGATGCGGATTATTGGATTACCTGCGCGCTGGGCCCTTACAACTTCGAGTTCATGACTTCGGTACACGAAGAAATTATGACGAAGTATATGCCGGACGGAATTTTCACCAACCGTTGGGCCGGTTCGGGCATGTGCTACTGCGAGAACTGCGCAAAGAACTTCCGCCAGTTCAGTGGAATGGATTTGCCGCGGACGCGCGACCCGCAAAATCCGGCGCGGCGGCAATACTTGATTTGGCATCAGCAACGCCTGTTTGAGTTGTGGCGCCTGTGGAACGACCGAATCCGCAACATCGATCCCAACGCCAGTTACATTGCAAACGCGGGCGGCGGCGCGCTCAGCGAACTGGACATGAAGACGATTGGCGAATTGGCTCCAACACTTTTCGCCGATCGCCAAGGGAGAAACGGCCTGACTCCCGTGTGGGAAGCAGGGAAGAACGGCAAAGAATACCGCGCGACTCTAGGCAAGAAGGCGATTGTCGCGATTACTAGCGTGGGCATCGAAGACAGAAACCGCTGGAAAGATTCCGTGCAGAACGGCGATGAAATTAGGCTTTGGATGATCGAGGGTGTGGCGCAGGGGCTTCGTCCATGGTTTACGAAATTCAATGCGAAAGTGATCGACAAACGATGGATGCCGGTTGTCGAGGGTGTTTACAAATGGCACTCTGCCAACGAGGCGTACCTGCGTAATGATCGCCCGCTTGCGAGGGTTGGGCTCGTCTATTCGCAGCAGACGGCTCTTTTTTACGGTGCCGAAAACGCGCAGGCGAAAGTGGAAGACGCCGCGCTCGGTTATTATCAGGCACTCGTCGAGGCGCGAATTCCGTTTGAGATGGTGCATGACCGGCTTCTCGATGCCGAGCATGTGAGCCAATTCAAGACGCTGATCTTCCCCAACATTGCGGCGCTTTCCGAGGATCAGTGCAAACAGGTCCAGCAGTTTGTCGAACGCGGTGGGAGCATTGTCGCCACGTTCGAGACATCGCTCTATGACGAGTGGGGAACTCGCAGAATCGACTTCGGCCTCGCGTCCCTTTTCGGCGTGCACTACGGCGGAAAAACGGATGGGCCGATGCTGAACTCCTATCTTTCTCTGAATAAGAACCCGCAGACCGGAAAATATCACCCGCTGCTTGATGGATTTGACGACGCCGTTCGCATTATCAACGGCAGCCATCAGACCACCGTCATTCCCAATGGCGCTGGCACCTATCCATTGCAAGTTGTTCCCACGTATCCCGATCTACCCATGGAAGAGGTCTTCGTGCGGGAGGGAACTCGCGGGCAAGTCGGCGCTGTCGCGCGCGATGTCGGCACTGGACGTGTCGTCTACTTACCTGGCGACATTGGCAGAACATTCTGGGAGACGCTGAACGTCGATCAAAGCAAGCTACTGCGCAACGCCGTGCTATGGGGCACAAACGAAGCCGCACCTTTAATCGTTGAGGGACCTGGCGTTTTGGATGTGTCTATCTGGACGCAGAAAAACTCCATGACGGCGCATTTGGTTAACCTGACCAATCCCATGATGATGAAAGGCCCTGTCCGCGAACTGCTTTCCATTGGCAAACAGGACGTGAGCATCGCTCTGCCTCCCGGCAAGCACGCGAAGCGAGTCCGCTTGCTCGTGGCCGGACGGGATGCGAAGTATACGAATCAGGGCGGTGTGATCCGCCTTGAAGTCCCATCCATTTTGCTGCACGAAGTTGTCGCAATCGATTTTGCATAAGCCGTTCTCGATCGCCGAGAGAGCAGATGCCGATGCACTATTGTTCGTTCTCCAAAGGATATGAATGCAATTGCGTAAAAATGGATTCCTCACGGTGGGTCGCTAGATGTGGCAAGGGCATCAAGGGAAACGCAGCGTGTTCGTCGATGGAAATAATGTTAGGTTCAAGCGTCGCAAGCGCCTCTTCCACGTCCTGACGCGACTTCAGATTAAAGGTCCAGCGTAGCGCGATTGGAGTAAGCAGTGTCGTAAGCAAGACGACGGTAACCATCACCGCAACTTCCGACCGGGCGAAGATGCCTGTGGTTGCACCCATTGCGGCAACGATCAAACCCACTTCGCCGCGAGACATCATCCCGAAGCCAACTCGTGCGCTGCGCACCCAGTCCATTCCCGAACCGATTGCAGCCAAACCGCAGCCCACGATCTTGCCGACGATTGCGACGATCAAGATCACGAACATCAGCGTCCAGTGTCCGGCCAACGCCCGGAAGTCGCTTTGCAATCCCACCGAGATGAAGAAAAGCGGAATCAGCAATCCATGTCCGATCGCAGAGAAACTCCGCTCCACGTCAGATTTATATTGGGAGCCGGCGAATACGTATCCGAGCAAATACGCGCCCGTGATCCCGGCGACGCTGCCTAACCATTCGGCGGAGACGGCATAAACCAGGACGAGAGCAAGGACGCAGCTCGGCACAGCCTCCGCCGCGGAAAGCCTACGCAGCTGACGAATCAAGGAATCAAGCCATTTTTTTGCCACAAAATAGCCAACAACAAAGAAAAGTGTGATGCAGATACTTATCATCGTCATTTGAACGATGAGCGGATGTGCCGCGGCGGGGCCAACTCTCTGCTGGACCCATTCGCTTGCCATTGGCGCAACGCCGAAAGCCGCGCCCTTCCCGGAGACTGTTGATGCTGCCAGAAATGCCAGAACGAACAGCCCCATGATGTCGTCGATGACGGCCGCACCGAGGATGACCGTGGCTTCCTGGGTGGCCATCTTGCCCGCATCCATTAGTGTCCGGGCAGAAATAGACACGCTGGTGGCAGTAAGCGCGCCGCCAAGAAAGCAGGCGGTTTTCCAGCTGAGACCCATGGCGTGGCCGATGCCGGCTCCGAGGATGAATGGGCAAATCACACCTGAGAGGGCCACAAGGAAGGCCGTGGTAGTGACCTTGCGCATACGTTCGATGTCCGTCTCGATTCCCGCGATGAACATCAAAACCAGTCCGCCCACTTGTGCAAGGATCAGCAGTGCACTAGTTGCTTGTCCTCCCTCGAAAAGACGAAAATGCAGGAGATCCACAAGGCCAGGGCCAAACAACACTCCCACAAGCAACTCACCCAGGATCGGAGGAATGTCGAATCGAGCGCACCAAGAGGCAGCCAATTTGGTCGCGGGAAGCAGGATCGCGAGAAGCAGCGCGAGCTGCAAAACGGGTTGCATGTCAGCTGATCTCCGCCACAGTCAATTCTTCCGTACGATTCCGGCTCCACAACCGGCGAAGTCTCTCGAGCGAGAGCCATGATTTCCTTGCGTAACCGCCGCGTTCGATTCCCTCACGAAGCATCTGGCGAATGGTAGCCGCCTGCTTCCGGGCCAGTTCGGCTTGGGCAAAGTTTTCCGCCAGCAGGGCAGCCTGGTGGGTGTGGTTCTCGGCCTTTGTGCACACACGAAGGCGCATCCACAGTTCACCCATCTTTAGGTGCACGATAAAAGAATCCGGCGCGAGAGCCACGGCCTCGCCAAGCTGTTCGATGGCTTCCTGAGCGTCCAGATTCACGCAAAGCGCCATCCCATATAGAACGCGCAGCTCGGAGACCTTTGGATTCGAAATCACCGCTGCGCGCAACTCGCTTACCAGAGCGGTTTTTTCCTCGCCGGCCAATGCGTTTGGATTGGCAAACATCCGGCCCAAGAGCGGCCGGGCGGAATGAGGAATCAAGCCGAAAGCGGGGGCAGCAGCGAGTGAAAGGGGCAAATTCGCAACTTCTGTGGCGTGTATGATGGCCCTATCTGTCATCTTCTATCCTCTGGATGATGCATTGTTCATTTCGGCCCTGCTGGATATCACAACCCAGCAGGCAAAGCGCGTGGCCGAGACGCGCGTTGCCGCTGGGTTGGGTACAGCTAACTCGTGCTAAGCGACGGCATATGCCCTCTCCGCCTTGATGAGGTAGTCCGGCTCGGGTCTGAAGACAAACTCGGGGTAACCGAGCTGTCCCATTTCCGGCAGGTCCAAACCGGCGAGTTCCGTTTCGGCAGAAACACGGTGGCCCACGAAATACTCGACCAGCATGTTGATCACGAAACTGAGCGTGAATACAAAGCCGATGAGCGTGGAGATGCCGATAAGCTGAGCGGCCAATTGGCTTGCGTCACCGTAGAACAGCCCAGTGACCGAGCCGGCTACGCCGTTCCAGCTACCGCCGTAATTGCTTGTTCCGTCGGCGAAAAGCCCGACGGAGAGTACGCCCCATAGGCCATTTGTGCCGTGGACCGATATGGCGCCGACAGGGTCGTCGACTTTGAGGACGTTTTCGACGAAGCCGCAACTGAGAACAACGAGAATGCCCGCAATCAAACCGATGACACAGGCGCCGACGGTGCTCACGAATCCGCTTGGCGCGGTGATCGCTACGAGGCCGGCGAGGAGGCCGTTGCCGCTCATCGAAGCGTCCACCTTACCGTTCTTCATCCACATATAGAGCATGGCTCCAAGCGTTCCCGTGCAGCCGGCGAGCATAGTGTCAACCGCGATTGTGCCAATGCGGAGGTTGCCGTTCGCCGATGCACCGAGCGTGCTGCCGGGGTTGAATCCGAACCAGCCGAACGCCAGGATGAAGCACCCGATCAGCACGGCCGAAATGTCATGGCCGATAATGGGATTGCTCGAACCGTCGCGATTGAACTTGCCGATCCGGGGGCCGACGATGAAACACACGGCTAGCGCAGTAATGCCGCCGACCGCGTGCACCACGCCTGAGCCCGCGAAATCGCAATACCCTTTGCCGAGGCCAAGGTTGGTGCCGAGCTGAGAGAGCCAGCCAGCGCCCCAAGCCCAATTGCCGTAAAGGGGATAAGTGATTGCGCCCATGATGCTCGAGGAGACGGCGAACGCCAGGAACTTCCAGCGTTCGGCGCAGGCGCCAGTAACGATCGTGAGGGCGGTGTCCATGAACACCATTTCGAAGAGAAAGATCACCATCACGCCGACGTCATAAGTGTGGCCGGAGAGCATGTGTCCAGCCCATCCGAAAAGTCCCCATGTTTTGCCAAACAGATTGATCGAATGTTCTCCGGTCAGGGTCTGCAGGCCACCGAGGTTTCCGTTCCCGGCAGCGCCCCCCATCTGTATGGCAAAACCGACGAGCCAGTAAGAAAACAAGCCGGCCGTGTACACGAAGAAGTTCATCATGTACGTGTGATTGGCGTTCTTCACGCGGCATAGGCCCGCTTCCACCATCGCAAACCCCGCCTGCATGAACATGACGAGAAAGCCCGCCAAGAGAGTCCATGTGAAATTGACCGCGATTTTGTTCTGTCCGACCTGGTTTGCCACATCACCAACCGTAAGGCCGGTCTTCGAATCGGAAACCGGAACATCGCTGACGGTGCCGGTCATCGCTCCGCCTGGGTCGCCCTTCGCCAAGTCGGCCGTAGTCGGAGCTTTCGAGGCAGCGGCCGCGAGTTCCGCTGTTGTGCCTGAAGGCGTCGGTGCCGCGGGGGGTGCGGCTGCCGCTGTTGGCGCGCTTGCTGGTGCTGGAGCCTGTGCGTACACTGTCGTCGCGACGCCCAGTGCTACTAAGGCAAGGCTTACTCCCAAAAATAAATTGCGCATTCGTTTCATCTATTGTGTTCCCTCCCAAACTTGAAAAGTTGTCCTGTTCGGACGCAAACGGGTCAGCTCTTCCAAACCGCGTGTTTGTTGAAGGCGTTCGGTAGAATTCCCAAAATTCCGAATAAGCTGATACCGATTCCGATCAGTGCAAGGACGATTCGACCGCCGGTGCTTGAAATCAGGTTTGCACCGACAAGAGTCACCGCCCATCCCGCTATCGCCAGCAGAGCGCCAATCCACTTCATCGCCTCCGGCCCGGGCCTCATCGCGGTTTTGCTTTCTTCGGACTTGATCTTCAGCATTCCGAACAGGCTTCCCACAATGCCAGCGGCCCCCACGAGCAACAGCACTACACTCAACCCGCCGGAGACGCAGAAGCCGGCGCAGAGAAACGTGCAGCCCACCAGAAATAGAGTGTAGAAACTGCCTTGCGACTTATTTGCTGCCATTAGTACTGCCTCCTCGACCCAAATGGGTCATACGTGAGTTGCAAGCATCCAGCAAACGACCTCACTACACCTCCTTCACCCGGCCTGCAGTTGTCGTATCGCGCAGCCAACTCTGGCCGTGCTTTATCTCTAGCGACCTCTTTCCGGCGTGTGAGTAGGCAGCATCACGAATACCGCGAACTCGATCAACGCGATCAGTTCTGTAATCAAAGGCAACTGCTGCTGTAGGCGGAGCACGAGCATGAAAGCAACGAGCGAGAACCATGCCCACCTAGATCTCCTAATTCGCTCGATGCGCCCGGAGAGACGGAACATATCGCCAAAATGCAACGCTCCCGTTTCCGCAACCGGTTCGGATCCCTTCAGGCACGCCACGGCAAAAAATCCCGCCAGAAGTGCCTCAATTGAAATCGCTTTCCAATCCATTTGCATGCCTCTGTACATCTTTACGACTTGATCCGCTGTGCTGTGGAAACACTTCACGTCATCGCTTTAGTCGCAAAGCGAAACGCCCTCAGCGCCTTGAGCGAACACACGTCTCCTGCTTTAGGGCACACGTATCTTCTTTAGCTGTGTAACGGGTAACTGCCCCCCAGAGACTGTATCGGGAACAGCTACTAACGATATCCTCGGCCGATATCGAAGCCAATTTAGCGGTGGATAAACGGAATGTCCAACTCAAACTTATGATGTCGTCAATAGCGATTCGTGATTACGTTCGGCACGCCGACGCAATTTATTAGCATCGCGTCAAAACGCAGATCGAAGTCATAAAAATTGTTGATGCAATACGATGAATTCGATTGAAGCCGCAGTACCAACTGATGCCCTGCACGAAATAGCATCGCGAGTGGAACCCGCGTCGAAATCGCGGTATACAGATAGGCGTATTTTCTGCATCGCCGTGCAGATTAATAGAAAGGTGCATATGAGAAAAATCGCTCCGCTCACATCCTCGCTGCTGTTGCTTGTTTTTGCTTTTGCCGTCGCTCCTGCATCTGTTTCCGCCGCGCCGCAGCAGGCGAACGAGCACTGGGTCGCCACATGGATGGCTTCTCCCACGCAGGGAACCTGGGCAGACGGCTTTCAGAATCAGACGGTGCGTATGATTGCGCACGTCAGCCTCGGCGGCAGCCGCGTGCGAGTTGAATTCTCCAATGCGTTTGGGACGCAGTCGCTGACGATTAGTGCCGCGCACGTTGGCATCCAGGCGAAAGAGGCCGCCATTGTTGCGGGTTCTGACCGCGATCTGGAATTTAATGGCTCGCCCTCCGTCACGATTCCTCCGGGCGCGCTCGAAATCAGCGATCCGGTCGATCTCACCGTTTCTCCACTGAGCAATCTGGCGATCAGCGTTTTTGTCCCTGAGCAAACGGAGCCGGCCACGTATCATGCGTCCGGCCTGCATACCACGTATATTTCCGGCCCGGGAAATTTTACGGCCGAGCAGGATATGCACTCGCAGTGGACCACAGCTTCCTACTATTGGCTTTCCGGCGTGGATGTGGAAAGTAGTGCGGATTCATCAGCGATTGTCGCGCTCGGCGATTCGATCACGGACGGCGCGCACTCATCTCTGAACGCGAATATGCAATGGCCCAGTCAGCTTGCCGAGCGCCTGCAAAAAGACCCTGCCACCGCGCACATTGCCGTTGCAAATGCCGGCATCGGAGGCAATCGCATTCTGCACGATGTCTCGGGACCAAACGCGCTGGCCCGGCTCGACCGCGACGTGGTCGCGCGCGCCGGCGTGAAGTATGTAATCGTCCTCGAAAGCATCAACGATCTTGGCTGGCCGCATGAAGCGACGTCGCACGGAACGCAAGAGGTGACGGCAGAACAGTTGATTGGCGGCTTGCGGCAGGTTATCGACCGCGCTCACGCGCATGGCATAAAAGTATTCGGCGCCACGTTGACACCGTATGGGGGCGCGAACTATTTCACCGATGAGGGCGAGCAAAAGCGCGAAGCGATCAATCAATGGATTCGCACCGGCGGCGCTTTTGACGGCGTAGTCGATTTCGACGCCGCCGTCCGCGACCCCAGCAATCCGAAACAATTCGCGCCAGCTAACGACAGCGGCGACCATCTCCATCCCAACGACGCCGGCTACAAAGCCATGGCCAACAGTATCGATCTCTCGCTCTTCCGTTGAGAATACAGCGCCTATCGCGCGCCAGCTTGCCGACCGGTACGGCTGAACTCGCCCGATATCTCATCGGGAAGACTCTTGTGCGCAAGATCGGTCGAGACAAGCTTAGCGGCCGCATTGTCGAGACAGAGGCATACCCGCCCGGCGATGCGAGCGGGCATGCCTATCGCGGGCGAACCGCCAGGAACCAATCTCTATTCCTCGGCACGGGGTTTGCTTACGTGTATTTCATTTATGGAACGTCCTACATGCTCAACGTGTCAGCGGAAGGGGCTGACGTTGGCGCAGGCGTTCTGTTGCGCGCCATTGAGCCGCTTGAAGGAATAGAAATAATGAAACGTCTTCGCGGCGCCGTCCGCGTCGCCAATTTGGCGAGAGGCCCGGGGCGCCTCGCGGCCGCA
>JBOGMU010000217.1:0-11685 GCA_050746865.1 Candidatus Acidiferrales bacterium | reverse complement strand
GCGCCGGGAGCGTCGCCTCCGCCCGCATCCCACACGCGAACGAAGAAGTATTTGTTTGTTGAATTGTGAATCGCGGGTTTCCATTCGACTGAGTAGGCCGCGTCGGGAATAGCATACGACTGCACGACGGCGCCGCCGGCTCCCACGATATCGATCTTCGTGATTTTGTCATTTGGATTCGACGTGTCGGGATCGCTGACGAGAATGTCAAAATTGAAAGTGTCCGGGCGATTCACCGTCGAGCCCATGATTGCGCCGTTCACGGTGTATTTGCACTGGATGTTTTTATCGAGTGCGGCATAGGTGCGCCTGTTCTTCATTGCGTCGAGAATACCGGCTTTCGTTTTATCCTTTGCGAGAACGAACGTGCGCGACGCAGCTTTAGCAATGCCCTGCGTGCCGTGGTTGTCCAAGCCGGATACGGGAGCAACCTTCCAACCTTTGTCCAGCGCGCCGATGAACGCGTCGTAATGGATTTTGTTGTTTGAGTTGATTACTTCGAGCATCGTGAGAATGTCTGTCACTTTCGGGTCGCGATACGCCCAGTTGTTGTATTGATCGCTGGCAGGATGATTGAAGCTGGCGACGACTGGGCCTGAACCATTTGGCTTCGCAGCCTCCAGCCATTTGTAAAAGTGCGCGAGATCGTTCGCGGGTTCGTATGCGTTCACGATGCTGTCGCTGTTGATTACGTTCAGGTGTCCGATGCCACCGGGACTATCGTTCTCCGAAAATTCGAAGCCTGCCAAGGCGACGAAATCCGCGTTCGTGGCTTGAGCCGCTTGTTCCTTCACCGCTTTCCAAGCCGCATTGTCCGGGCCGGGTGGCGAAAAAACGGCCTCCTGCGAGTGGTCGCTCACCGTATCGAAATCGAAGCCTGCGGCTTTAGCCAGTTCAAAGTGTTTTGAAGGAGGCCCCTGAAAATTCTGCCAATCGGGCTTGAGCGTGATGTCAGAGCTAGGGTATTGCCAGAAATTAATCACATAGATGGCCGGGCACTTGCCGTTCGTCTTCACGTAACCGTCATTCCATTCGTAAAGGTCAGCCGTTCGCGGACTCTTTCCATAAACGCGAATCCCGGCACACTCATTGTTCGAATACTGCGCGCCATGTGACCATGTGAACGCCGTGTGTGAATGCGTGTTGCCCGCGTAGATGTGGTATTGGGGCGCGGCTAAATCGGCGGCGCCTCTTCCAGCGAAGAAGGCAAGAGGCAATAAACCGAGCATGCAGGCGAGTAGAATTCTCATACGGGCCGTGGGGCCTCCCCGGACAGGCGCTTTGGCGGGACCTCCGCCTGTACGGCCGAGAGACTACCACATCGGCGAAAGAAGAATCAGCGACAAACCAAATGTGCGAAGCTCGTGCGTGAAGAGGGCGGATGCTGCTTCACTTGCATAATGCAAGCGATGGTGATAATTTGCTGGCGTGTCAGAAGGACCGAGGGCGAAGCGGCGATCGGGCTGTCCTGTGAGCATTTCACTGGAAATATTCGGCGACCGGTGGTCGCTGTTGATCGTGCGGGACATAATGGTCCGCGGGTTGCGGACGTTCAGGGATTTTCAGGAATCCGGCGAAGGAATCGCGACGAATATTCTCGCTGACCGTTTGAGAAAGCTGGAAGAGGCGGGCATTGTTGTTGCAGCAGCGGAAGAGACGGACCGGCGAAGAGTGAACTACCGGTTGACGGAAAAAGGGATCGATCTCGCGCCGGTTATGCTTGAACTTCTGATGTGGGGCGCGCGTCATGCGGCGACGGCCGCGCCGTGCGCTGTGGTTGATGATATGGAGAAGAATCGCAGCGCAATTCTGGCGGAGACAAGGCGTCGATGGGCTGGAGACGATCGTACGCCGCTATTGCCGAAATTCGAAAGAAAACGCAAAAAGGAGCGGGCATGAGCAATGTGCGAGTGCTGGTGGGAACGAAGAAAGGCGCGTTCATTTTGAGTGCCGATGGAAAACGCGAGAAGTGGGACGTGAGCGGGCCGTTTTTTGCAGGTTGGGAGATTTATCATTTGAAGGGCTCGCCGGTTAATCCGGACCGCATTTACGCATCGCAATCAAGCGGCTGGTTCGGGCAAGTGATTCAGCGTTCGAACGACGGCGGAAAAACGTGGGACACGCCTGGTGGCGGAGTCAAGGAGGTCGAGCCGGGGCAAATGCCGAAGGGCGACAGCAACAAGTTCGCTTACGATACTTCTTCCCCTAACGGCGCCGATTTGCACACGCATCAGTGGTACGACGGAACGCAGCACCCGTGGGAATTCAAGCGCGTGTGGCGCCTGGAACCTTCGCTCACGGATCCCGACGCAGTCTATGCAGGCGTCGAAGATGCCGCGCTCTTTCTTTCGACAGACGGCGCAAAAAGCTGGCATGAACTGGCGGGGCTGCGCGGGCACGGGACCGGTCCGCGTTGGCAGCCTGGGGCGGGCGGTATGTGCCTGCACACGATTATTCTCGACCCGCAGAATCCGAAGCGGATTTACATTGCGATTTCGGCGGCGGGAGCGTTTCGTACGGATGACGGCGGCAAAACCTGGAAGCCGATCAATCGGGGACTCCATTCGCAATACATTCCCGATCCCAATGCCGAAGTGGGGCACTGCGTTCATCACGTGACGATGCACAAATCGCGGCCGAACACGCTATTCATGCAGAAGCATTGGGATGTAATGCGCAGCGACAATGCGGGCGATCAGTGGACCGAGGTAAGCGGTAACTTGCCGACGGATTTCGGATTTGTGATCGACGTCCACGCGCACGAGCCGGAAACCATCTATGTGGTGCCGATCAAAAGCGACTCGGAGCATTTTCCGATGGATGGCAAGCTGCGCGTGTATCGCAGCCGCAGCGGTGGCAATGAATGGGAAGGGTTGACGAAGGGTTTGCCGCAAAAAGATTGCTACGTAAACATTCTTCGCGATGCGATGGCGGTCGATTCGCTCGATTCGTGCGGAATTTATTTTGGCACCACGGGCGGTCAGGTTTTCGTGTCACCGGATGCGGGCGACAACTGGACGCCGATTGTGCAGAGCCTGCCGCCGGTGCTCTCGGTTGAGGTGCAGACGTTGTGATGATTCGCGTGATATTGCCGGCGCATTTGCGTGCCCTCGCGCACGTAGGTAGCGAAATCAGCATTGAGGTGCCGAGTCCGGTCACGCAGCGTTCCGTGCTCGATGCGCTCGAAAACACGTATCCGATGCTTCGTGGCACGATTCGCGATCATGTTACGCAGGCGCGCCGGCCGTTTTTGCGATTCTTTGTGTGCTCCGAGGATTGGTCGCACGAGGCGCCGGACGCGCCGCTACCAGAAGATATTGTTTCCGGGAAAGAGCCGCTTTACATCGTAGGCGCGATCGCGGGCGGCTGATTCAACGCCGCTAAATTCCCTCACAGCGCGATGTCTTTCGTTTCGCGCGCGGCGAGCAGACCAGCGACGGTAAGCAGCGCGGCGGCCGTGAGATAGTAGCCCACCCAATTAAGGCCACGTGTGCTGGCGAGCCAAATCGCAATGTACGGCGCTAGAGACGCTCCAAAAATTCCAGCCATGCTGAACGTGATCGAGCTGGCGGTGTAGCGCACCTGCGTGGGGAAAAGCTCGGCAAGTAGAGTGCCGAGCGGGCCGTACGCCAAGCCAGCCAATGCCATTCCAATCGAGAGTGCCGCCATCACTCCGGCGGTTCCAGCAAGGAAGAGCGGTCCCAACGCTAGCCCGAAGACGGCCATGGCGCCATTCGCCCAAAGTAAAACGGCGCGGCGGCCTCGTTCGGCGAGCATTCCGCTGACGGGCACGGCCACTGCGAAGAACAGAATTGCGATGAGCTGCATGACGAGGAACTTGTTGCGGCCATAGCCAAGCTGAGTGCTGCCCCATGAAAGCGCGAAGACGCTCATGAGATAAAAAAGGGTGAATATCCCGAGCGAAGAGAGTGTTCCGATTACAAGCAGCGCGGGATATTTTCGAAAGACCGTGGCAAACGGCACTTTGACGGTTGCGCGGCGGCTGATGGCTTCGCGAAAAATGGGCGTCTCCGTGATCGTGAGTCGCACGTAAAGTCCGATGAGCACAAGGACGGCGCTAGCGAGAAACGGAATGCGCCATCCGAATGCGAAGAATTGATCGTTCGTCAGCCACTTCGATATGGCGAGGAAAATCCCGCCGGAAAGAATGAAGCCGACCGGCGGACCCATTTGCGGAAACATGCCGTACCAAGCGCGTTTCCCAGGCGGAGCATTTTCTATAGCTAGCAAAACGGCACCGCCCCATTCGCCGCCGAGGCCGAGACCCTGACCGAATCGAAACAAAGCGAGCAGCACAGGCGCGAGGACGCCGATCGCGGCATGGCTTGGCAATGCGCCGATGGCGACCGTCGAAATACCCATCGTGAGAAGCGCGGCGACGAGAGTCGCCTTACGTCCGATGCGGTCGCCGAAATGTCCAAAGAGGATCGAGCCGATCGGGCGCGCGATGAAGGCGATTGCAAATGTGGCGAGCGACGCGAGAGTCGCCGACACAGGATCGGATGTGGGGAAAAACAATTTCGGGAAAACGAGAACGGCGGCCGTTCCGTAAATATAGAAATCGAAATATTCGATCGTCGTGCCGATCAGGCTCGCAAAGAGTATCTGCGCCGGCCGGTTAACGGGGCGAGGGGAGACCTCGTTTCCGGCGCGTCCGATGTTGAAAGATTCGCTCAAAGGGCCACAAGCTTACTTCATACGGAAGAGTGCGGCACGCGAATGTGGGCGAATTCGCTGGCGAAGCGATTATGCGGCCCCAGTGCGGCGCTTAGCGAGCGGCGCGCAAAACGTGATCAACGGCGGCTTGGCTTCGGGTTCCGCGGGCGGAAGCGAGAGCAGCGGGGGAGGGCTTATCGGAGGATGCTGAATCCCAGCGGGAGGCTGCGGCATGCGCTCCGGCTTGCCGCCGATGGTGATGTAGCCTTGGTCGCGAAACCACGCTTGCGCCTGCTGGTAATCCGCCGGCGTATTCAAATTGTTCAAGACGAGACCGTCCGGATCGAACTCGCGCCATTCGGTTTCTTTGAGGACCTCGAGTCGCAGAAGCTTCAATGTATCTGTGATTTTAGGAACACGCCGCATGAGCGAGTACGCAAAAGTATTACAGCAATTGCGATGATACACCGCTGCAAGGGGCTCCAGGCCGCGTGGGGTTCTTGGGATCACTACTTCGGCGTCGGAATTAGCAGCCCGATTGAGCAGCCACGCAAGCCAGCGGATGTTCAGATAAGGCATGTCGCACGCGAGTATCAGATTCCATGCCGCATGGGAATTGGAAAGAGCCGTCACAATTCCTGCCAGCGGGCCGTTGCGGCGGTTGACTTCCGAGCGGATTCCGAAATCGTCGTCGGGAATCGTTCGAATGCCCACCGGCACCGTGTTCCGCCTCGCGCCAATGATGGTGATTTTGCGCACGAGTGGCGCCACGAGCCGCGTTGTTTGCAAGATGAGGGGAACACCACCGAAATCGAGCAAATGCTTCGCGCGCCGCATCCGCGAGCTTACGCCTCCGGCGAGAATGAACGCCTCGAAGGAGGGGCTGCTTTTTGCACGTGCTACCATCGCGGGAGACTCCTTTTCCAATTTGGGTCGACGTGCCTCCGCATTTCGGCTTCGTCGTCGCGCTTTCGAAAGGAGCACTTTTCAAATCGCTCGCAGCCGCGCGCGAGCTGGTCATAGTCGAGATCGACGCCTAATCCCGGCTTGTTGGGGATGCGGACGCGCCCACGATTGAATTTGATGCGGCCACCCTCGACGATTTCGTCTTGCGCGGTTTGCCAGGGATAGTGCGTATCGCAGGCGTACGTGAGATGAGGAGTAGACGCAGCGGCATGTGCCATAGCCATGAGTGACACGCCTAAATGACTATTGGAGTGCATCGAGAGGCCCAGGCCAAACGTCTCACAGACCTTTCCAAGATGTTGCACTTGCCGGATGCCGCCCCAATAATGCGGATCGCATAACACGATCTGGACCGCATCTGTTCGCACGCTTTCGGGCAGGTCGGCGAACGAAGTGACTGCCACGTTGCTCGCAAGAGGCGTGGGCACTCCGGATTGCAGCAGCGTGCAGCGGACTTCAGCCATACCTGCGAGAGTGGCCGTGGGATCCTCGAGATAGCCGCCATTGTCCAGCTCGGATTGGAGCGCTTTGCCGATTTCCACCGAAGTGTCTACCGACCAGGCGCAGTTCGGATCAAGGCGAAGCGGCGCCTTGGGGCCAAAGGCGGCGCGAAGCTGGCGGATTGTTTCGATCTCGATTTCCGGTTCCAGCACACCAGCTTTGAGTTTTATCTCATCGAAGCCGTATTCTCGGGTCATCTGCTGGACTTGCTTTACGAGCGCCTCGGGCGTGAGCGCCTCGCCGTATAGATCGTCGCGTTGGTCGTCGCCTTCTCCGCCTCCGCCCGCGTGCTTGTAGAATGCGTACGCGGAAAACGCGACTTCGTCCCGCGCCCGAGCGCCAAGCACATCGCACAGAGGCTTTCCGATGGATTTGCCGATCAGATCGAGACATGCAATCTCGAGCACGGAGTTGATGCGCGCTTCGAGATCGAGCGGATTTTCGCCGGGAACGAGATGGGTTTGCGAACGATCCTGGCTGGTTCCCATGCGCTTCGTTCCGAGGTGAGTGGCGATTTCGCCCAACAGCGTAAATGGATCGGAGCCGGCCAATTTTGTTTTGAGCGACTCCAACACGCGAGCAATGGCTTCGCCGCCGTGCGTTTCGCCGAGCCCGACAATGCCATCGTCGCCGTCGAGTTCGATGATCGTGCGCAGCGCGTAGGGAGCGTGCAGGCCATAAGAGCTGCGTAGCGGCGGATCGGCAATCGCGATGGAATGCACGCGCAATTCGGCGATTCGCAACCCGGTCGCGGCCGCTTTTACAGTCGCCGTTTTTTCATCCCACATCGGCAATCATTGCTCCGTCCAGAAATTGGCTCCGTTCAGAAATTGGGCTCAGAGAGTACACCCGAAAAGCCTCATTACGCGCGGAATTAGGGTTTGCTTCGCAGAGTAAGCTAAACTCTGGCGACCGAGCGGAGAATTTTACATTCCGCACACACGAAGGTAGGCTATGCGCCGCAACGCGCAGAAGAGCCGAATGTGGGGGTGCGATCGCGGCTCAAAACAACCTTATGACTTCGGCAACGGGAGCCACATCCCGCACGATTTTTCGTTTTCTTTCATAATCCACTTCACGCCGGGGAAGCAACATAGGCGCCGCTTTCCGCAGGCAAGCATATCGCACGCTTTCTCGATCCGGCGCGTGCGCGTTTCCGGTTGCTTGGCGGTGATTATCGAGAAAATCCAGTCGCGACGCGCCATTGGTGTGATGTCGTCCCATCCGGCCTGCGCCACCGGAGCGGCTGCAAGCGCTTTCTGGAGATCCATTGGCACCCTCATCTCCGGTTCGTCTCCGGCGCGCGCAATCTCCACCGTTACCATGCCTGTATCGTCTCCGCCCGCGCCATCGCGCATGGTTTTGTTAACGCTGAGCGAGTGACTTCCTTTGCCGTTCGGTTCGAGAGAGGCTCGAAAAGGGAATGCGTTGATCGCGCCTTCCATCATTGTCGTACCTTGTGGGGGAAGCTTCGCGCTCGCATCCGTGGGCAGAGCGACTGTCCACGACGCAGTTTTGCCCTTCGTCTCGGACCGAACTAATTTCGCGCGGAAGCGAATCGTTGACTTGGCTGTTCGCGTCTTAGCCCGCTTCATATCGAAAGAATCTGCAATGAAATGCAGAATCTTGACAGCTTTGCTGGCGCAACCCTATCCGAAGATCAGTTACAGGAATCAAAGTTGCTCATACGCTGCCTTAGCGTTCGTAAACAGCCGCTTTCGGCTGGGCTCCGAGCTCTTCTGCGACGGCGCCTCAAACCTTGAGCGCGTGCAAATAATCGTAGCTGACTTTGATGGCTTCTAGCGGCGGCATCTCCGAAAACGGCGGTTCCTGCTCGACGAAATAGTGCCGGATCTTCGCGCCCTTCGCCGCTTCGAATACCGCTTTCCAGTCGACTTTACCCTTGCCGACTTCCGTAGTCGGCGCGCCACCACCGCCGATACTTGCGGGATATCCCGGCTTCTCGTCCTTTACGTGAAGCATCTTGATGCGATCGGGATATTTCTTCAGCAGCGCAACCGGATCGTGGCCGGCGTAGACGACCCAGCCGCAATCGAGTTCGTAATTCACCGTGCCCTTTTCTGAACTTTGGATCAGCACGTCGAGGCCGGTGCTGCCGTCGGTGAAGCTCTTAAATTCGAGCGCGTGGTTGTGATACGCGAACTGCATGCCGGCCTTATTGATCTTTGCGCCGATTTTGTTGAACACCTCGGCCGTCTTCTTAAAGTCGTCGGGCGTGAGCTTGTTGAGCCGATCTTCGGCGGCGGCGCGTCGCTGTTCAGGCGTGAGCCCCTGCTGCGGAGGTCCCGGCGGCGGACCGATAGGCGTTGTAGCGCAAACCATGTACTGAAGTCCCAGGTTATGGCAGAAGTCGATGAGCTTATCCATCTCGTCGTCGTTCATCGTGGTTTGCACCACGTGCGCACTGGGGCATTTCAGTCCAGTATCCGAGAATAATTTACGCAAGTCCGCGGGAGACTTGCCGGCAAAACTGGCGAAGCTCGCGCCCTCAACCGACTTGTAACCGATTGCTGCGATCTTTTTCAGTGTGCCGTCGAAATCTTTCTGTAGGTCCGATCCAACGGTATAGAGCTGCAGACCGATGGGAAGGCCTAGCGGATCCGCGTAAAGATCGAGAAGCGCGCCCGACAAGCCAGTTGCCGCAGCGGCCGCTGCCGTCGTTTGAATGAATTGACGTCTTGAAACAAAGCTTACGGACTTCATGAGCACCCCCGGGAAGCTTCGCTGAATATTTGTCGGCTGCATCGCTGAGCAGGCGGAAGCCGTTGGGACCGTTAGAGATCGGCGGCCCAAGCACGCTCTATCTAATGCGAATGCCTCATGACGCGCAAGCGAATTATTGGCGCGCATCTGTTTGAAAGGCCTTTACGCAATCTTTATCGCCTGCTTATCACTTGTTTAGAAAGCTGGTGCGACAATCGACCAACAAATCACAACCGGGCGTTCGCGCGTATCCCCCGACTCCACCCTCGCGCGAGCGTCCCGGGAGATTCATGCGGCATGCACGTGCGCCCTGCCGGAAACTGCCGGAACATTTTCACGACTCGCTTGCCGGAAAAAGCTAAGCTAAGATTTACCTAGGGATCGCGCGATCATGGATTTCCAACTCTCAGACGAACAGCAGCAGCTCAAGAAGACCGTCCGTGAATTTGCGGAGCGCGAGATTGCGCCCAACGTAATGAAATGGGACGAAGCGAGCGAATTCCCGCTGGCCACGATAAAGGAACTCGGCAAGCTGGGCATCATGGGCACGATTTTCCCTGCGGAATTGGGCGGCGCGGGAATGGGCTACGTTGAATATGCCACCGCGATCGAGGAGCTTTCTCGCGTCGATGGCTCCATCGGGATTATCGTGGCCGCGCATACCTCGCTCTGCACAAATCACATTTTCAAGGCCGGTAATGAAGCGCAGCGGAAGCGCTTTGTGCCGAAGCTGGCCTCCGGTGAATTTATTGGCGCGTGGGCGCTGACGGAACCTGGAGCGGGATCGGACGCAGCGAGCGCGATCTGCTCGGCCGTGCGAAAAGGCGATGGGTGGGTCATTAACGGCACAAAAACCTTCTGCACGAATGGTCATTATGCCGACGTGATTGTCGTGATTGCCGTCACAGAGCGCTCCAAAGGAACACATGGGCTCTCGGCATTCATCGTGGAGAAGGGAACGAAGGGATTTCGGCCAGGCAAAAAGGAAAACAAGCTCGGCTTACGGGCGAGCGATACGGCCGAGTTGATCTTCGAAGATTGCCAGGTGCCCGCCGAAAACTTGATCGGCAAAGAAGGCGAAGGATTTGTCGACGCGCTGCGAATTCTGGATGGAGGGCGAATTTCAATTGCGTCGCTGGGATTGGGAATGGCGCAGGGCGCGTTTGATGCGGCGCTGAAATATTCGAAAGAGCGCAAGCAGTTCGGCAAACCCATCTCGGATTTTCAGGCGATCCAGTGGAAGCTGGCCGATATGGCTGTGCAGATCGAGGCTGCGCGCGCGTTGATCTGGCGCGCCGCAACGATGAAGGATGCCGGAAAGAATACGACGATGGCGTCATCAATGGCGAAACTCTACGCCGGAGAAATTGCCGTGAAATGTGCCAATGAATGCGTGCAGATTCACGGCGGCTACGGATTCATAAAGGACTATCCCGCGGAGAAGTTTTATCGCGACGTCAAGCTTTGCACCATCGGCGAAGGCACCAGCGAAGTCCAGCGCATGGTCATTGCCCGCGAGATCCTTAAGCACTGATCGCCCATTGCTCGGGTAAACTTCGCTCCAATCGTCTTCCTCTCAAGCGTCAAACAGGCTGAAGCCCGATCAGGAATGCGGTGGCTTCCCGCCGCCCTGCGCATGTGAGCCCGGCGCGTTTGCGGGCTGCATACCACTAGGGGCTTGCGGCGCTTGCCCATTGGGCCCGCCATTCGGCGTCGTTACGGAAATGCCTTCGATATCCAGAACTTCCTTCGTCGATTTCAACGTGACATTTTTCACGCTTGGCGAAACACCATTGAAAACGAGGATATACCGCGATTTTTCGCCATACGGCAGGTCAATCTGCATGCGCTGGTCGCCGACATTGTTTTCAAAAATGGCCATGCTACGCATATGGTGGTCGCCGCGATCATCCAGTAGATACACATCTTTCCACTGATCCAAGCTTTTGATCTGCGTCACGCTTTCGTTCTGGTTGCTGAGGTCTGTGTCGCACGTGACCTGCGTTCCCATGCGGCTGCATCCATAAACGGTGAGAAGCGTGTCGCTCGATTGGCCGACGCCGAGCGCGCCCGTTGCAAAGGCTGCGCCAACCGTGCGCGAAGGACCTTCGGGCGCAGGCTCCTCATGGCCTGCGCCAGCTGTATTGTTCGGCTGTGCTCCATTTCCTGCGGAGTGGTTGCCACGGCCGGCGCCGTTCGCGTTCGCAACTGTGTTGCTTCCATTCGGCGCGCTGGTTGCGCTGGCATTCGCATCCGGGTTTGGCGCGCTATTTCCGGCAGGCTTTCCGCCACGTCCCGTTGGCGCTGCGTTAGCCGAGCTACTGCCGCCCCTGCCGCCGGTTCCTGCGCCCGCGTTTCCATTTCCCAGAAAGCTGTTAAGCACGGTGTTCAGGGTGGAATTGCTCGAGCCGGACGCATTTCCGGCTGAGCCTCTGCCGCCTGCGGAGCCCGCTCCCGCACCGTTCCCGCCGCGTCCGCCTGTAGCTCCAGGCGCCTGGGAGGTCGTCGCCGCGGCAGTGCGGGTGCTTGCGGGCTGTGCGCCTGCTGCGGCCGGAGCTGACGCCGCTTGTCGCGCCAGAGCAGCCTGGAGTCTTGCTGCCTGCGCTGCGGCTCGCGCCGCACTCGCCTGGGAGGCTATCGCCTGACCCGAAGCAGTACGCGCCGCCGTTTGAGCGGCGATCAATTGCTTTTGCGCCTGCTGGACCAACGCTTGCGCCGCCGTTTTCGCTGCACCAATGGGTGCCTTCCCGGAATTCCCCATCGCTTCGCGAAACGCCGCCTGAGCGGCGGTCACGTGTGCCGCAGCTTGCTGTGCTA
>JBOGMU010000216.1:0-13317 GCA_050746865.1 Candidatus Acidiferrales bacterium | reverse complement strand
ATAATGACCACACTATATAAGCGGTCAAGCATAAAGTCAAGTAGAAAGAGTGACAGTTTAATGCCTTCTCAAGTTATGGAAAACAGGCTACTTAACGACTACATGGCCGAGGCCGAATATTCAATCTCTCTAGGTGACTCGCTAGATATAAAGGCAAATATCTGGCTTGTTGTCATCACGTTCCTAGCGACGCAGACGGCCTATTTTTTGAGCAAAGAATTACATGGGTATGTTTTTTGGGGCCAAGTCGCCTCAGCTTCCTTGTTAGTGATCGCCGGACTTTTGTCTCTTTGGGAGTTAAGGCCACGCAATTACATATTGTTCAGGCCGAGCAATGGAGCAATTCAGAAAAAGCTCGAAAAGCTACGGGAAGAACACAAAGATGCAGCGGACAAGGATTAGTTTGTAGAAGCCGCGATTCTTAACGCGCAGATGGAATGGGCAAAGCAGAGGACGGAGGTCAATATGGCGATAAACGATAGGAAATCCGTGCTGATTAATTGGTCTTTCTGGTTGGCTGCGACTGCATTCGTTCTTAACTTTTTGACGCTGACAAGTCTTCTTAAGCCTTCTTGAATGGTTCGTTTGGAGATTCGTCTGCTGGTGCGCTATCTCCCGTAGTTGAACGGCGGTCGTCTCCCGTTTTACGGAATGGACGATTGGGGGAAGGTTCCGGCTCTTTTGGTTTAGGTTCAGGTGTTTTGGGATCATCGACCACGTGTTTTGCTCCATCGCACTTTAGCCGCCTTAGCCGCTATCTGCGAGCGTTTCTTGCGGCTGAGTTTCGCAGCACGCGCATGACCGCCCTTAAGGCCACCCAGACGGCCTAGTGCGACGGCAGCGGGGTTTTTAGCAGGTTCGGCAGGTGGCTCGTACTTCGGCGCTTGTCCCGTCGATTCGAGCATCACTTGGTAGGCAAGCTGATTTGGATCGCGGGGACGCCTCTTTGAGCGGTCAGGCATACGAAAACCGTAGCACTTGGCTTGGAAAGGCGTCAACCTGAAAGACATTCAAACTGACCCAGTACCCTTTTCCTGTATCGGCTCCCCAGGATGAGCCTCTCCGAGAGGGTTCTCAAATCGTTGCGCTTTCGGGCGGGACACTCTTTCTTTCTTCCAACTAAAGCCTCAGGTCAGGCCGCGAATTTTTAGCACCACGGGATGCGAGCTCGCCGGCGTTGCAGGCAATTTCACATTTAGCCCCTGTCCGTCTTGCTTCCATGCGATCTTCCCATTGTGACCGAGCAGGGAAACGTCCACGATCTTCTTTCCTGCCGTCTGCTGAGTTCCGCTCGCGAGCGTCTTGATAACGGCAGTTCCTGAATCCGGCCAAGCCATTAGAAAGGCGTAAAGAGCATCGCCCTTCGTTGTGAATCGTACGTCCTCAGACGTGTACGGCCGCACATCCTTCGCGCCGCCAAATTGCCCCGCAGGCTGAACGTTCGTCACGGACGGCCCTTCGCCATAGACGACCCACGGGCGCGTGCCATGAATGCCTTCGCTGCTGAGGTCCATCCAGGCCGTAAAGTCAGCCAGAAACGCGAGCTCGTCCGAGTCGGGCGTGCCGTCGCCGCGCAATGGAATGCTCAATTGCAAGTTGCCGTTCTTGCTGACGATATCGACCAGCATCTGGGAAACCTGTTCGGCCGTTTTGTATTTATGCTGCTCAAATATGCGGCGGTCGTAATGCCAGGAGCCGATGCAGGTGTCGGTCTGCCAGGAAAGCGTTTCGCCGCCGTTGGTGACGCCGCGCTCCACGTCGAGCAGCAAGCAGGCGCGCTGTTGATCGTTTAGCTTTTTCCCAGTCATCACTACGTCGATCTTGCCCCTCCGCGCGACGCTCTTATTGTAGTAATACGCCGCTATGCGCAGGCCGATGTCGCTGCGCGGATAGATCGGTACCACCGTATCGTCAAAATAGATGAGGTCGGGGCTGTACTTATCGATCAGATCGATTGTGCGGTTGAAATATTTGTCGATGTACGCGGGAGCGAGCGGCGGGTCGCCATTCTGCGGCCAATCGTATTTTCCAACTTCGTGATACTGCGCGTATAGATCCTGCGGATCGAGACCCTCCCACCATTTTCCCGCTCCTGCCGATTTTGGCGTGATGCCGTCATATCGCACGCCCGCAAGCGGCCCGCTTGGGTCGGCGCCTTGTGCATCCTGATACCAGCTCCAGGCGCGGTCGCCGTGCGATGAGACGCCAAATTTCAGTCCGGCATCGCGCGTTGCTTTGGCCCAGCCGCCGATCAGATCCTTCTTTGGGCCATAGGCGACCGAATTCCACGGCTGATATTTGGAATCAAAATTGTCGAAATTGTCGTGGTGATTGGCTAGCGCGACGAAATACTTCGCGCCGGCGCGCTTATAGAGCGAGAGCAAATGCGCCGGATCCCAATTTTCCGCCTTCCACGTGTTGATCACGTCCTTGAAGCCGAATTTCGAGGGATGCCCGTAATTTTCGACGTGGAATTTGTAGATCGCACCGCCGAACTGATACATGCGCTGCGCATACCAATCGCCCATGGCGGGTTGGCATTGCGGTCCCCAATGCGCCCAGATACCGAATTTCGCGTCGCGGTACCAATCCGGAATGGTGTGCTCGGCCGCGAGCGATTCCCATGTTGGCTGAAACGGCCCTGCCGTCACACCGAAACCTGGAGGCGCGGGGATGGAAACTGGAGCGGGCGGCAGCGCGTACGTTGGCTGCGCGGGCGCTGCAGTAGCCTCTTGGGCGATCAAACCGGGAATTGCTGACGCCGATGCGCCAGCCGCGGCAGCCGTTTTAAGAAATTGCCGACGCGAGAAGGGAATTGGCATTGCGCTGACCTCGTAGGTTTGGGCCGTCAACAACGGCGCGAGCATACCACTGCTCGGAGCCGGGCAACACAAAACAAACCGAACGGACAAAGGCATTTATCGATCATTGGCATTTTCAATGTTTTGGGCGCCTGCATCCTGCGCGGATACAATTAATCTGATATAATGGATTTGTTCAAAGGCGACGTTTCGTAGCGTAGTGCCTCACCGGAACGCGCAAACCTGGAGGGGGTCTGGAAATGCTTCAATTGACGCCAATTGCGGTAACGAAGGTGAAAGAGATTTTATCGCAGCAGACGCCCGCTCCGACGGGCCTGCGCGTGGCCGTGGTCGGTGGCGGCTGCTCGGGCTTCAGCTATCACATGGCCTTTGAGAATCAGGTTAACGAAGCCAACGACAATGTGTACAATTTTGATGGTCTGCAGGTGATGGTCGATCAGATGAGCGAGATGTATCTTGAGAGCGTTTCGATCGACTATATCGAGAGCCTGGACGGCTCCGGTTTCAAGTTCAATAACCCGAACGTGAAGAGCACCTGCGGCTGCGGCAGTTCGTTCTCAGTCTAAAGCCCGTCTCCGCGAAAAGAACGGCTCTCAGAACGCAAGTTCTGAGAGCTGTTCTTGTTTTAAGCAAACCACCCTAAACAACCCGCTATTTACCGTGCCCAGCCGGGATCGCCGCCAGATTTCCGCAGGTCATCTTGCGCATCTGAGATAGCCTGCTTGTCGGCATCGATTTGCTTCTGTTTCGCGCTGATCTCGGCGGTTTTCTTATCGATGTCACTGTGGCTGTATCCCTGTTGCATAGCTTTATTGGGATCGCTGTAATTTTGCAGGTTCAACTGGCCAAGTTCGCGCTGCATGATGTCCAGTTCGGACTGGTCCTGCTGCAGCTTCGTGTTCAGCTTGTCAAACTTGTCGCGCCAGTAGCTCTCGCCCTGAGCCGGAGCCGCCGTAGTTGCGCCAGCGGCCGCGCTCTTGTTGCCGCTTGATGCGTCTGCATCAGTCTGCGGCGTGCCTACGGTTGAAACGCCGCCCGCTGCGGGCATATTATCGTTCGTGAAGACCTTTGCCGGCTTCGCGTCGTGTTTCTTGTCTTCTTTCGCGCGCCGTGCTGCGGCTGCCAGCGGGTCGGCTGGTGCGGACGCTGCCGAAGCGCCATTCGCTGTATTTGAAGCTTGTCGTGCCGATGCAGCGGGAATAAGTGCCAGAGCCGCAATCGCGGCCAGCACTACTGTTCTGGTGGCAGCAACGGTTTTGCCCTGCGTTTTCTGCGCCTCTGCGTCAGGCGCTAGTTGTCGGATTCGCATGCCGATACCTCCAGGCGATTCAAAGCCTCTGCGGAGTAGCATTCAGGCTATATAGATTTTAGTCGTCTACGGGGCTGGCCGCGCTCGTCAGGTTATGTGCTATGCCGCAAGGGTAACGATGGCCGCCACTATCGGCCCATCAGCAGCCCGGAGTACCAGTTGACGACCGACGTGCCGAAGAACATCACCAGCAGCGCCGCCATGCCGAGGAACGTGCCAAACGGCAGCTCGTAATCCGATTTTTTTCCTCGCGCCATAATGAATGCAACTCCGATGACGCTTCCGAGCACCGAGCCCGTAAAAATCGTCAGCATCGTTCGTTTGAGCCCCAAAAACGTGCCGACCATCAACATCATTTTCACGTCGCCTAAGCCCATGCCTTCGCGACGCCGCAGCCGGAAATAGGCCTCCATCACAAGCCAGAGCAAGCCGCCACCCGCCGCCGCGCCAAACAGCGCATCGAGCAGCGAAATCGCCCGCGTCGCGTGAAGGGAAGGGAATACCGAATGCGCCAGCCAGCGCGCCGTGCCATCTTCAGGCGTCAGAAAAAGGCTGAACATCAAGCCAACGCCGAAGCCGAAAAAATTCACTACATCGGGCAGAATCCGCTCGCGCAAATCCGTGAACACCAGCACGATCATGATCGCTGAAAAAACACACCATTTCGCTGTTTCGACGGTCAATCCGAATGTCCAGTAGCAGCCGAAAAAAAGAATTGCCGTGAGGAATTCGACCAGCGGATACATCGGCGAGATTCGCGTTTTACAGCCGCGGCATTTTCCGCGCAACAGTAGATAGCTGATCACCGGAATGTTGTCCCAAGGACGAATCTTCGCTCCGCATTTCGGGCACGCGGAAGACGGCAGCACAATCGATTTGCCTTCCGGGATGCGCAGGATGCACACGTTGAGAAAACTGCCAATAAGCAGCCCGAGCAGAAAAACGTACACGCCAATCACGACAGGAGAGAGCACGATTCGACTGTGCCACATCGCGCCCGGCCCCTCAAGCCGCGCCCCGGCTGCCCGTGCCTGACTTCTAAACGAAACGCAGTCATCGTTCCCCTCAGCGCCCCTGTTGCGAAGGCGGCAAAGCTTCTTCTTTCATCGTGTGTAAGCACAGGGGCACACATTCAGTTAAAATGCTTTCTTACTAACACGAGTAGTTAGGGGCCTAACATGTTGACACCGCAGTTTGTTCGCACAATCGCTGTCTCCGCCGTGCTGATTGCCGCCTGCGCCATGTCCGCCGCAGCGCAACAGGTAAAGACGGTTTTCGTGATCGCGGTGGAAAATCACAATTGGACGCAGCCCGATAATGGCCCCACGGCGCGCCTTCATCAAATCTACAAAAATGCCGCCGCGCCCTTCCTCAACAGCCTTGTCGACGGCACCGCCACGGCAACTATCAGCGGCAAACAGGTGGATATCAGCAAACAAGTGGCCTACGCTGCCGCCTATCACAACGCGCTCGCCACCAACAACGGCAACAACACGCACATTCACCCGTCCGAGCCGAATTACATCTGGGCCGAAGCCGGATCGAACCTCGGGGTCTTCAATGACAACGATCCGTATTCGCCAAAAGGCCAAAATGTCCAGGACACGAACCAGCATTTATGCGCGCTCTTAATGAAAGCGGGCAAGAGGTGGAAGTCGTACCAGGAAGACATCGATCTGACGCAAGACGCCGCCGGCCAGCTCACGAACGTTCCGCTGCCGAAAGAGCGCTGGACCGTGCCGCTCGATAGTTTCGAGGGCGTGTTTGCGGCGGGATCGATTAACCCTTATAACAGCTCGGATCGCTACGCCTATGGCGCAAAGCACAATCCAATGGCTTTCTTCGTCGATACAAGCGGGGACGCGATCACAAGCGTTACCAATCCGCTCGTGGGCCACTACGCGCCGTTGCAGCAACTCTTTGTCGATCTCAAAAATAATGAGGTCGCGAATTACAATTGGATTACGCCCGATCTCTACAACGATATGCACACGAGCTTGCCGGGAGGTTACAAGGGTTTTACAGGAGACCAGGCCAATATCCGCCAAGGCGACGATTTTCTGAGCCTGGTTGTGCCGATGATCATGGCTTCAAAGGCTTATCAGGATGGCGGCGCGATCGTCATCTGGTGCGACGAAACGGAGCCCGATTATCACGGCGAGAATGCTGACGATTTCGCGCATACGATCCCCGAAATCATCATCTCGCCGCTCGCGCATCCAAACGTCAACAACCGTCCTTATGCGAGCCAGGCCAATATGTCGCACTCGTCCGATCTGCGCACCTGGCAGGAAATCTTCCACGTGGGGCCGTATCTCGCTGACGCCGCAAACGTGCAGGACCTCTCGGATCTATTCGCGCCGGGTGCGATTCCGGCGAAACCATAGATAAATTCGAGAGCTAGCGAGTTGCAAGTCCGAGGAACCGCCGAACGCAACCTGAGAAATTCGGAGTTGAAGCTCGTGAACCCAGTTCCAGGCTCTTGTTTGGGGATTGCGTAGTCACTCACCGCAGCGGATCGTTGTCTGCGGCCAATTCCTCATGCGCGATCTTCTGTAACGCTACGGCAAACGCGGGCGAAATGCCCAAATCATTCGCCGCCGATTCTCTCGCGCCGAGCGACACCGGATCGACTCCCGTAATCTTCCCAAAAATCACCAGCGCCTCGAGATAATAACCCTCGGCGCTCCCGTGATATTGATCCCACGTCCATAGATCGGCTTTCCCGAAATCGGCGCCATCAAAGGGATTCGAATCCGCCACGCCTTCTTTCATCGCTCGGTTCCACGCTAATCCCACGGGAATGACGCCTGCAAGTTCAGGAAATCCTTTCGCTGCCTCGGCGTTTGCTGCAGCCAGATCCTCCGCCATCTGATAAATCGATTTGCCGTACCAATGTCCGGTTGGCTTATAAGTCTGATCGGCGCGAGACCACGTGCTCACCAGATAAACTTTCGCGTCCGGATTTTCCGCCACGAGCATCTTGGCCAAGCTGTGCGAGCCTTGGATCTGATCCGCAGAATCGCCGGGACTCTTCGCATCGAGCGTGCTGTAGCCTTGCAGCGTCACAACGTCCCATTTGCCCTTCAATTGTGTCTGCTCGTTCGCGTAGTGCCATGAGAGCGATTTTCCCGGCGAAGTCTCCAACGATACGTCATAGTCGAGACCCGCCTCTGTCGTGAACGTTTTGAAAAGCGCGGGCACACCGCCGAAGCCAAGTTTGTTCAGATCGGTCACGCGCTCGGGATGAAATCTCTTTACCGGCGAGAGATCGCCAAATGTGAAACTGTTGCCGACGAACAAAATCGTCCGCGCAAACGCCGTCTGCGCGCCGATCGCAAACAGCAGAGCCGCAGCAATCGCCTGAATTCTGCGTCGCAGATCAGAAGCCCGGCCACGAGGTATCATGCAAACTCCTCCAATCTTAAAGTTTCGTCGCGCAGATATACCAGACGCCGGTTCTGAGCGCAGCCTTTATTTCGCAGTAGTTTTTGTAGCGCCGACGCTCGTGCATCGCTTTAGGACGCGCATCCGTCGGCAGAATAGTCGAAAGGGCTTGTTAATCTAAGAGGGGTGCAGACAAAATTGACGGAGGCGGAGCGGAAGCACGCGAACTCTTCGCGAATCGACGCAAAGAACAGCCAGTGCTTCCGCCCCCAGCAATAACCCCGCCCAGGGCCCTCGCTACGCCGCAGCCGCGAGAACGGGCTTCCGATACTGATAATTCCCGAAGCCAAGCACCAGATAGCCGACGACGCTCAAGAGAAAGAGCAGCACGACCCCAAACACAGCGCTCTGCCCAAACGCCTTCGCGATGTCGATGGCCAGCACAATCGCGATGACGATGTTAACGAGTGGAATAAAGAACAGCAGCAGCCACCATCCCGGCCGGCCGGCGATTTGGGTCATCACGTAAATGTTGTAGAAGGGAACGAGCACCGCCCATCCGGGCTGACCGGCTTTCGTAAACACTTTCCACATGCCGATGATACATACCACCACAACCGCAAGCCAGAACAGCAACATCATGCCGCCAATCGCTGCCAAACCGCCGCCAATCGCAGCATTTGCGGCGTCGTTCTGAAGGAGCAGGGCCGAAAGGTTCACCATCGGATTGCCTCCAATCGAGCAGATTTGTAGTTCAGGAGCCTAAATTTCGCGGAGTATATACCAGTCGACTCCGAAGATATCATCGTTTCGGCCCTACCGCTCGCCCTGTGCGCGAAACGCCATTGCCGCCCGGCGCACCACTGTATGTTCTTGTGAATGCGGCGATTGGGAGGGTTGCCAATTCCTTATTTTTGGCCCTTGACACACTAAACTAAACCGTTCAGTATTACAGCCACGCCAAAAACTCAACACAGGGGAGGAGTCCGCTTGATCCACGTTGAGAAACTTGTAAAGACGTTTGACAAAGTTGAAGCCGTAAAAGGCATTTCCTTTGACGTCGCCCAGGGCGAGATCTTCGCTTTTCTCGGTCCCAACGGTGCCGGCAAAACCACAACGATCAAAATGCTCACCACGCTGCTTCGGCCGACGAGCGGCACGATCGCGCTCGACGGCCTCGACCCGTGGACGCACCAAAAACAAGCTCGGCAAAGTTTCGGGATTGTCTTTCAGGACCCCAGCCTTGATGCCGAGCAGACTGCCTACGAAAACATGGAGCTTCACGGTGTTCTCTACCACGTGCCGCGCAAAATCCGCGCCGAACGCATCGAGAGCCTGCTGAAAACGTTCGAACTCTGGGAGCGCCGTAAGGATTTCGTGAAGACGTTTTCCGGCGGAATGAAGCGCCGCCTCGAAATCGCGCGCGGTTTTCTCCACACGCCGAAAATTCTATTTCTTGACGAACCGACGCTGGGCCTGGACCCGCAGAGCCGGAACCAGCTCTGGACGCACGTGAAAAATCTCAACCAGTCCGAGCGCACCACGGTCTTTCTCACGACGCATTATATGGACGAGGCCGAGCGCGTTGCGCATCGCATTGCCATCATGGACCACGGTGCGATCGTCGCGCAGGGCACATCCGGAGAGCTCAAACAGCAAACGGGCGCCGACTCTCTCGAAAACGCATTTCTCGCGCTCACCGGCACGTCTCTTCGTGATGAAGCCGCCAGCTCGAAAGATCGTCTGCGCCAATTCGCCGCCGCGTGGAGCGGCAATAGGAGATAACAGAATGGCCGCTATTTACATTCT
Source organism: Candidatus Acidiferrales bacterium (assembly GCA_050746865.1). Classification (GTDB taxonomy): domain Bacteria; phylum Acidobacteriota; class Terriglobia; order Acidiferrales; family UBA7541; genus Palsa-295. The sequence continues at coordinate 3,990 of JBOGMU010000216.1, read as the reverse complement.
TTGGTTGCGCGAATTAAAGCGTTACGTCCGTTCGCGCGTGCAAATCGTCGTGTCGCTGGGCCAGCCGGCGCTTTATCTTCTCGCACTCGGATACGGGTTCAGTCCAGTGTTTAAGCGGGCAGGGGCGGGGAACTATCTTCAATTTATGGCGCCGGGCATCGTGGCGATGGCTGTACTTTTCAGTTCCGTCTTTTCGGGTATCGCCATGCTTTGGGACAGGCAGTTCGGATTTCTTAAGGAAACGCTCGTCGCTCCCGTGCCACGGCTTTACATCATGATCGGCCGCACGCTGGGTGGAGCCACGGTCGCGATGATCCAGGGCGCGCTCATCGTCGTCATCTGCGTCGCTGCGGGTTTCCGCCCACGCTATTGGCTCGCGATCCCGGTGGGTTACGTTTTCGTTGCGATGATTGCCATCGTGTTCGCTGCGTTCGGGACGGCCCTCGGCTCTATGATCAATGACATGCAGGGATTTCAGCTCGTGATGAACTTCCTCGTGCTGCCGATTTTCTTTCTCTCGGGCGCGCTCTATCCCCTGAGCAATTTGCCGCGCGCGCTCACATACATCACGCATGCCGATCCGCTTTCGTATGGAGTCGATGGTCTTCGCGGAATGCTGACCGGAACCTGGCAATTCAGCTTCACGCTGGACATGATGATCCTGAGCCTCCTCGCCGCCGCGTTTCTCTGCGCCGGCGCCTGGCTCTTCTCGCGCATCCAACTCTGATGCTGTGGCACAGCCACTCCTGGCTGTGAACGTTGACATGCCGTGGGGCGCCCGCTTGTTTACCCTGAGTGCTTTTACGAAGGGCGGCGCCCCGCGGGCTCAATCAGGAGAGTACTCATGATCCCTGAAGCGAAAAAGGCTGCCGTGGCTCGAGCCCTAAAGGAAACATTCGGCGTATCGGAACCCGACGACATCCGCATGCTGAGCGCAAGCAACTTCACGTCTGCTCTCGTGTTCCGCATCGTCGTAGGCGCACGACCCTATCTGCTGCGTGTGATCACGCGCTCTGACGTCCATGCCGACCCTACACGCCAGTTCCTCTGCATGAAAATCGCCGCCGACGCGGGGCTCTCTCCGCGCGTCTTGTATACCGATGTAGAAGACAGAGTCTCGATTATCGATTTCGTCGAGGCGCGGCCATTGCCGGTCACGCAGGCCGCCATTGCAGTAGCCGCGACTCTAAAGGCAATGCACACGCTGCCGCCGTTCCCAAAGCTCACAAATGACTTCGACACCGCGCCGACATTCCTATTGCGCTCGTCGCCGTTGCGCGATGGGTTCTTTCAAAAATTCCGAACCGCCCAAATTCTGCCCGAAGCAGAAAACAACGAGCTCTTTAAACTTTACGAGCGAGTGCGCAGCGTTTATCCGTTTGCCGATTTGAATTTCGTCTCCAGTCACAACGACCTGAAACCTCCCAACATGGTTTTCGACGGACAACAGCTGTGGCTGATCGATTGGGAAGCCGCTTTCCTGAACGATCGGTACAACGACATCGCCGTCATGGCCAATTTTGTCGTCGCGAGCGATGTGGACGAAGACACATATCTTCGCGCGTATTTTGGCGAAGAGGCCGGTGAATACAGAACCGCACGGTTCTATCTCATGCGCCAGGTGGTTCACATGTTTTACGCGATGGTCTACACGCAGATTGGCGCCGCAGGCAAGCCGGTTGACGCCGACGCGCCTGTTCCCGATTTCCGGGATTTTCATAATCGTATCTGGACCGGCGAAGTCACTCTGGATACTCCTCAGGCCAAGGTCCAGTTCGGCAGAGTTCACACGAAGCAGCTTTTGCAAAATGCACGGACCGAGCGTTTTGAAGACGCGATGCGCATCGCCACCGAGGTCAGTGCGTAGGAGCGCATGCTTGCTGCGCCCGCTGCTATGGCTCTCGGTTCGTCGGCCGTTAGGTGGTAGTCCCAGCAGCTTGCCCGTCGCATTTGGCTCGCTATCGATTGAAATGCCGGAACGGAGAACGGAAAATTGATGGACTCAAATCTCAACCGCTGCCTTGGCAAAAACAAACTCGCCGTCTTCGTCGCTGCCATTTTGATTGCATTGGGCCTCGTTCTCCAATGGACCGAGCTGCTTTTCACGCGCGTCACTACGCACAACGCGTGGCTTTTTACCACGCTATTCGGCGAAATCTGGAATATCATCGAATTGTCGCCGTCGGCGACACAATGGCATCAAAATTTGTATTACTGGCCGCTGTTGCTCGTCATTATCGGCGCTGCGATTCTCTTTTCACGATTCAATGAAAAATTGCGTTCAAATTAAATGCCTTGGCGCGTGGCACAAACCGACCGCGGTGGCACAGCCGCTCTTGGCTGTGCGGCCGGGGATGTGAATTAACTCAAATGCCCAGACCTCGCAGCGAAAAGTCCCATCAAAAAGTTCTCGAAGCTGCCGTTCACCTTTTTTCCGAGCAGGGAATTGACGCCACCAGCATGGACGCGATCGCCGCGCGCTCTGGCGTCAGCAAAGCCACGATTTACAAACATTGGCTCGATAAGGACGCACTGGCGATGGAGGTTCTCGTTTGGCTTTATCGCCTAGATGAAGACCTGAAGCCTGTCGAGCACGGAAACGTGCGCGAAGATCTGATCGCCGCTCTGAGTTACCGTCCCATCGAGCATCATCCGAAGGAACGGGAACGCATTATGCCTCACCTGATCGCTTATTCGGCCCGCAATCACGCCTTCGGCAAAGCTTGGCGCGCCAAAGTTGTCGTTCGTCACACAGCTTATCTCACACACGTTCTGCAAGCGGCCATCGACCGCGGCGATATCGGCCGCGATCTCTCGATGGAAGTCGCCGTCGCCCTGCTTTTCGGCCCGATGATGTACCGCCAGATGTTCGTCGCCGGCTCCCGCGACGAAAAAGCGCCGCCCGCCTTCATCGCCCAGATTGTCGACGCGTTCATCCAAGCCTTCGCCGCAACGCCGCACGCAGTCAGCACGAATACGCGTCGTCCCGTCCCAATCCGCCGCGCCCAGTAATATCCGTGCGGCACACCAAACCAGACTCTCCACTGCATGTCCGATTGCAATTGTTCACACATCCTGCACGTAAAATTAGCGGACGGCGCTGGAATGCCGATGTTTCGGCATCTTGGTGGACATGAACAGCATGGGCGAGACTTTGAAGCATTCGCCGAGACGGAAAGCCTGATCCATATTGATCCGCCGGTCGCCGTTGAGGATCGCGGATACGCCTCTCTCACCTCCGAGGAGCGCGGCAAGATCTTTCTGACGCAGGTCGTTGGCTGAGATCAACTCCGCGCGGATTTCAACTGGCTCGACGCTCTCAATCGGATAGCGCTCGCCTTCGTATTTTTCGATCAATGCCGCCAGCACGTTGGCGTATTTCCTGTCTTCCGCAGTCGGACGGTTCAGCAATTCCAGTTCGGTAAGGACCGCGGTGTAATATTGATGCTGCGCTTCGGACGCGATCACGGTGGGCGTCGGTCGATCCAATTTATATTTTTCGAGTACAGTCATTTGTAGACCTTCTTATCGTATCTTTGTGTGTCATAACGTCCATAACGAGCACGCGCTTATCCGCGTAGTTCACGATGGTTTCAATTCGAGCCTCGTTGTGGGCGATGTTGAAGATGACATATTTTCCGGCGTGCGATGCTGACGCGAATGTTTGCCGGACGTCCGCGAAATCCCAGTTTGCATCGGCTACGGCCGCCAGCCAGTTAGTCAACGAGGCTTTTTATTGCGAGTGCTTCTTATAGGCTGCCGATACCTTGTCGCGGCCTATAATTTGCATAGACCATCTTCACAAACTGTGAACTGTCAAATCGGTTCAGCCGCAAATGCCTTGACCTGCGGAACGTACATATCCTCTGTGGGGCGCTTCGCGTGCCATGCGTTCGTACTCGCTTATAGCTGTGCGGCGCGCTGTCAGTACTGGCTCCGTACTTTCCACAATTGATTTCGTTTTTTCCGCGCGCTACCATTTGTCGTTTT
>JBOGMU010000215.1:0-2950 GCA_050746865.1 Candidatus Acidiferrales bacterium | reverse complement strand
GGATGACCTCATCCTTAGTCCAATGCAACCTTATAACGCGCGGCTTCGCAGCGCCGTCAAAATGGCACTCGACGGCATCGCGCAACATGACCTTCAATTCATCGATGGTATCTGCCTGAGTAAAAATCGCGTGCCCAAGCGCTCGCGCTTCAAAACCACCTTCCGGGGACTCTTCGATCGCGAATATGATTTCCGTCTCGGTCATCGTTTCCGCCTGTTTGACGATTATAACCGCTGTTTTGGAGTAAATCGCAATTGTCATAGGGTCGGACCGCGCTTAGATCACTACCCGCTCGCGGTATTCGCCAAACGCGCGCCGCAAAGCATCGGAAATTTCGCCAACCGTAGCGAACGCTTCAACCGCCTCGAGAATTGCGGGCATCAGGTTTTCCGTTGCCCGGGCGCGGCGTTCGACCTCTCCGAGCGCGGCGTCCGTGCGCACATTATCGCGCTTCGCACGCAAGGCCTGCGTGCGCGCCACTTGCGAGCGCTCAATCTCCGGGTCGATCCGCAGGGTTGGAATCGGGGTTTCGTGCTCCGCCTGAAAACGATTCACACCGACGACCACTTGTTCGCCCCGTTCGACAGCCTGCTGATATTCGTAGGCCGAGCGCTGAATCTCCTGCTGCACGTAACCGCTCTCGATCGCACGCAGCATCCCGCCCATTTTGTCGATCTTTTCTATGTAACCGCGGGTGCCGCTCTCGATTTCATTCGTGAGCTTTTCGATCGCATAGGAACCGCCAAGCGGATCGGCAGTTTGCGTGACGCCTGTTTCGTAAGCAATGATTTGCTGCGTGCGCAGCGCAAGGAGCGCAGCATCCTCCGTGGGCAGCGCGAGAGCCTCGTCGAGTGCGTTAGCGTGTAGCGATTGGCAGCCTCCGAGCACGGCTGCGAGGCATTGAAGCGCGACGCGCACGACATTATTTTGCGGTTGCTGCGCGGTTAGCGACGAACCCGCCGTTTGCGCATGAAAGCGCAACATCATTGAACGCGGGTCTTTTGCTCCAAAGCGGTCCCGCATTGTGCGCGCCCAAAGGCGCCGTGCGGCGCGGTATTTCGCTACCTGCATAAGAAAGTCGTTGTGCGCGTTGAAGAAAAAGGAGATTTGTGGCGCGAACTCATCCACGGCAAGATTCGCGGCGATAGCCGCCTCGCAATACGCGATGGCGTTCGCCAGCGTGAATGCCACTTCCTGCACCTCGGTCGAGCCGGCTTCCCGAATGTGATAGCCCGAGACGGAAATCGCGTTCCAGTGCGGAATTTCCCGACGGCACCACGCAAACATGTCCGTGACGACACGCATCGCCGGGCGCGGCGGATAAATGTACGTTCCCCGTGCGACGTATTCCTTCAGAATGTCGTTCTGTACGGTGCCGGAAAGCTTTTCCAGTGCGACGCCTTGCTTTTTCGCAACCGCGACGTAAAGTGCGAGCAGAATCGCAGCGGTCGCATTGATCGTCATTGACGTCGAGACGCGATCAAGAGGTATGTGATCGAAGAGTATTTGCATATCCTCGAGCGAGTCGATCGCGACGCCCACTTTGCCCACTTCGCCCAGAGCCAAAGGCGAATCGGAGTCCATGCCAATTTGCGTAGGAAGATCGAACGCGACAGAGAGACCAGTCTGGCCGCGTTCGAGCAAATAGCGGAACCGCCCGTTGGATTCAACAGCCGTGCCGAAGCCCGCATACTGGCGCATCGTCCAGAGTCGGCCCCGATACATTGTGGGGTAGACGCCGCGCGTAAATGGAAATTGCCCAGGGCGGCCAAGCTCTTGGGAAGAGTCCCAATTAGGCAGATCCTCCGCAGTGACAACGTTGTCAAGCGGCAGGCCGGACGGCGAGCCGGACTTCTTCTCCAGCGGCTTTTCTTGACTGCTTGTTTGACTAGGGGCGCGGTCTGATTTGGCGTCAGCCATCCGCGTCTACCGGATGCGCCGTGCCCGGCGAAACGCGAAGAACGCAAAGGCCGCCATCATCCCTGTGTAGATCACCGCAAACGCAATAATGAGCGGCCAGAAGGTGGGGTGGTATTTCCATTCGCGGTAGGCGGCTATAGCGCCGTAGATGGAAAATAGCCCGAAGAATACGCCCGTCGTTTCATGGAACACCTGGCGCATTACCCGCCAGATCACGCGCAACGTGATCAGGATGGATTGCCAGAGTGTCGGGCCAACTTGGCGAGGCATGCTGAGATTTTAATACATTCCGGGCCGAATGGCCCGCCCTTGAAGCAAACGGAACAAGTAAAATCGGAGAGCCCAGCGAGCGGGACGACTCAGCGAGCCGCCCGGCAATGGTTCGATTTTTAGAGCGCCAAAACGCACCAAAAGTGCATTTTTAACGGACTTAAGTGCCTTTTTGCGTCATACCGGCTGTCGCAGATGCTGCAAGAAAGTGCGCCTATTCCGCTCGTTTTTGGGCCCGAAGTTTCCTGCTGGCGAAGGTTCTTGCGAGCATTGGCAGCTTGTCATAGGGCAGCTTTCCGGCTTCATAGAGCTTCATTTTCGCCTTTACAGCCTTACGGCGGCGCCGCTGACGCTTCTGGGCAACGTAACGCTTGTCGTGAGACATTCAAATCCTCTTTTCGTAAGTCATTTGATTTTCAAAGGTTAGACGATGCTCGTCAACGCAATGTTTCACTTAAAATCGGAAAGATCGGCGCCTTTGATTGTAACCGAGAAGCACTCCGATGCAAGTCCCCACTGTGAATCGACAACCGCTTCCGCTAGCATAGTGAGCCGTGCCTCCTATAGCCATTTATGCCAATCGAATTCTGACTCCCATCGAGGAATTGAACGATGCAGTCATCCTCGTCGAGGGGACGAAGATTGCGGCAATCGGCCATCGCGACCAAATGCAAGTCCCTTCAGATGCAGTGCATTACACGTCGCCTGGCTCCACTGTTGTGCCGGGATTCGTGGATGTGCACATCCACGGTGCGGGTG
>JBOGMU010000214.1:0-14883 GCA_050746865.1 Candidatus Acidiferrales bacterium | reverse complement strand
GCGCACAGCCAAGAGTGGCTGTGCCACATTAGGCGCGTTCGGCGGACTGACGTGCTATTTGGGCGGCACGCGTCGACTGCCGCGCTGAAGTCCGCGGCGCTACGTTTAAACCTTAGAGTCAAGGGCCACGGATACGCGGCGACGCCGCTGCAAAACCAAAAGCGCCCACCGAGAAACGCGCGCGAAGCTCGCGCGCAATGGTAGGCGCTGAAAATTGGTCGGTTGCGGTAGTTGCGATGAAACGACGGTAACTGCAGATGCCTCGTCGCAAAACCGAGGGTGCGGTTCGGGAGGGCAAGATGGCGGTGATCGCGACCGTTGGAGGACGCAATTCAAAAAGCGCACAGCCAAGAGTGGCTGTGCCACATTAGGCGCGTTCGGCGGACTGACGTGCTATTTGGGCGGCCACGCGTCGGCTGCCGCGCTGAAGTCCGCGGCGCTACGTTTAAATCTTAAAGTCAAAGGCCGCGGATACGCCGCTGCAAAAGCGAAAGCGCCCACCGAGAAACGCGCGCGAAGCTCGCGAGCAATGGTAGACGCTGGAATTTAGTCGGTTGCGGTAGTTGCAATGAAACGACGTGACGGCAGATCCCTGATCGCAAAGCCAAGGGTGCGGTTCGGGAGGGCAAGATGGCGGTGATCGCGACCGTTGGGGCGCAATTCAAACAGCGCACAGCCAAGAGTGGCTGTGCCACATTAGGCGCGTTCGGCGGACTGACGTGCTATTTGGGCGGCCACGCGTCGACTGCCGCGCTGAAGTCCGCGGCGCTACGTTTAAACCTTAAAGTCAAAGGCCGCGGATGCGCCGCTGCAAAGGCAAACGAGGACAACTACAAAAGGACGAAGGCAAAAGCAATTCAAAAGCACCCCTTCAGACACGGCAAAGGCAAATACGAAAGCGCCCGCCCAAAAGGCGGCCCCTACAACGGCAAAAAGCAAAAGCGCCCGATTGGACGGCGAGGCGGCCGCTAGGGAATCAGCGAAGAGAAACAACTGTAAAGCAAAGGCACAGTCGACCGCTACGCGATCGATCAACAGGAACAACTGCACAGCAAAGGCACAGACGCCCGCCCAAAAGGCGACCGCTACAAAAGCACAGGCTACTCTAAGGCGGCTGAAGGCAACTGCGCCAATCGGTAGATTGGCGCTCCCAGGAAGATCAGCGGCGGTCCAGGGCTGGGTGGCGGACGTCGCGGCCGGCTATGAAGTAGATGACGTCTTCGGCGATGTTGGTGGCGTGGTCGCCGATGCGCTCGAGGTTTTTGGCGACCATGATCAGTTCGAATGCGGCGAAGACGACGGCGGAGTTTTCCATCATGTAGGTGAGAAGTTCGCGGAAGAGTTGATCGCGCAAGCGGTCGACTTGATCGTCGCGCTGCAAGACGGATTGCGCGAGTTCCTGGTCTCCGCGGACGAGCGCGTTGAGGCTATCGCGCACCATGGACTCGGCGAGCTCGCTCATGCGAGGAAGATCGACGTAGGGCTTGACCTGCGGATGGCGGAGGATGCGCTGGGCCGAGTGGGCGATGTTGACGGCCTGATCGCCGATGCGTTCGAGGTCGCCATTGATGCGAGAGACGGCGAGCAGGAAGCGCAGGTCGGCAGCCATCGGCGCCTGGAGAGCGAGGAGGCGCTGGACGCGGTCGTCGATCTCAATCTGCATTTCGTTGATCGCGTCTTCTTCGGACAGCACGGATTCGGCGAGTTGTTCGTCGGCGTCCAGCACGGAATGGACGGCCTGGTGAACGGCGCGTTCGGACAGGCTGCCCATCCATAGGAGGCGCTGTTTTAATTCATCGAGATCGTGTACGAAATGGCGTTCCATGGCGTTTCAGATCCCTCCAACGTTGCAAGAGGGGCGCAGCAAGCATGCGCCCCTACGGCGACCGACAAGATACGTGCAGCAAAGCAAGTGCCACGGCATAAAGCGTGTGCCGCACCTACGGCGCTCGGAAACTTATTGGCACGCTTTCCCCACCCTTCCGGGTGGGGCTAAGTTGTGTCGCGCCTACGGCGCTTGATTCTTTTGGTCGCGCCGAGATCTGGTGTTCTAGCCGATGCGGCGCATCAAAGAGGCGCAGCAAGGAGCGCTCCTACAATGGCGAACCAACCCGGCGCAGCAAACGGCACCCTAAAGGCAACGAATCCTGGTGCAGCCGGCCGGCGTCGGAGGGACGGCATGCGCTCCGCCTTACAACGGCGAACCGGATGGGGCGCAGCCCTTCCCAAGAACACTCAGGGTAAACAAGCGTGCGCCCCTACGGCACTGAATAAACCGTCGGCGCAGCAAGCAAGCGCCCCTACGATCCAAGTCAATGCGCGAGCGATCATCCGAAGCGGCCGGTGATATACGCCTCGGTACGATGATCGGTCGGCGTGGTGAAAAGCTTGGATGTCTCGCTATGTTCGATCAAATGCCCGTCGAGCATAAAGGCGGCGAAGTCACTCGCACGCGCGGCCTGCTGCATGTTGTGCGTGACCATTACGAGCGTGCAACTTTCTTTCAACTGGAAAATTAACTCTTCGATTTTCGCCGTGGATACGGGGTCGAGCGCGGAGCATGGCTCATCCAGCAGCAACACCTCAGGATCGACAGCTAACGCTCGGGCGATGCAGACACGCTGCTGCTGCCCGCCCGAAAGCGCGAAGGCCGATTTGTGAAGATGATCCTTCACTTCGTCCCAGAGGGCGGCGCGGCGGAGGCTGCGCTCGACGAGGTCTGCAAGGCGGCCGCTGTAGCCGTTGATGCGGAGTCCGTAGGCGACGTTGTCAAAAATCGATTTTGGGAAAGGATTTGGCCGCTGGAAGACCATCCCAACGCGACGGCGAAGACTTACGACATCCATCGCTTTGATGTCCTGACCATCGAGCAGGACTTCGCCGGTGTAGCGGCTGTTGCGAATGGTTTCATTCATGCGGTTGAGGTTGCGGAGAAAAGTGGATTTGCCGCATCCCGATGGTCCAATGAGCGCCGTAATCCTGTTGGTAAGGATTTTAAGGTTGAGATCGAACAGGGCCTGCTTAGGGCCATAGAAAAAGTCGAGATGTGAAATCTGGAAGCGATTCGTTGTTTCCTTGAGCAGGTCCGTGGATGCTTGTTCCGGCATAGTCACCTTTGGTGCCAGTCTTACAGCCACGGCATCCTCTTTTCCTCGCGCACTTGCAGAGGCCATTTTATACGCTCCTAACGCCGCCTCGACTTACCACGATGCGCGTGCCAATGTTTGCGATAAGGACGATCGCAAGCAATACCAATCCGGCCGCCCAAGCCTGCCGGTGCCAATCCTGGTACGGCGAAATCGCGTAGGTGTAGATCATTACCGGCAAGGACGCGACTGGCTGCTTCCAGCCGGGGCTCCAGAATTGATTGCCGAAGGCCGTGAAGAGCAAGGGGGCCGTTTCACCGGCGACGCGTGCCAGCGCGAGGAGCATGCCGGTGATAATTCCGCCGCGAGCCGCGGGCAGCACAACGGTGAGAATCGTACGCCATTTGCTTGCGCCGAGAGCCATTGCACCTTCTCTGAGGCTGGTTGGAACGGCGCGAAGAAATGCCTCTGAGCTGCGAAGCGTGATGGGAATCACCATGATCGCGAGAGCGACGCCGCCTGCGAACGTGGAAAACGTCTTCATCGGCGCGACAACGATCGACCAGACAAATATTCCGATCACGATGGATGGGACGCCGTTGAGAAGGTCAGTTACATAGCGGATAGTGAATCCGTAAGTGCGGCCACCAAACTCAGCCAAATAGATGCCGGCCATTACACCGACGGGCAGGCCGATGACAGCCGCCAACAAGAGCAGCTTCAGACTGCCGACAATTGCGTTGGCCATGCCGCCGCCCGTTTCTCCGACGGGCACAGGCAACTTGGTGAAGAAATCGAGGTTGAGGGAATTCCAGCCATTCCAAACTAAGTAACCGAGAATCAGGAAGAGTACAGAAACGACGGCGAGAGCGGCGACGCCGGTCAAGCTGAGCATGAAGACGTTTAGCGATTTTCGCCAGACCAGCCGCAGGCTCATGATGGGGACCCTCCACCGGTGGCGATGATCAGGAGGCGCGCGAATCCGTTGAGAATGAACGTGATGAGAAAGAGGACCAAGGCGAGCTCAATGAGTGAGCTCCTATAAACATCTCCAAATGCTTCGGAGAATTCGTTGGCGATCACTGCGGCGATGGTGTAACCCGGAGCAAACAGAGACGCAGCGATTTTGGGATCGTTGCCGATAACCATAGTGACGGCCATGGTTTCGCCCAGAGCGCGAGCCAATGCGAGAAAGACGGAGCCCATGATGCCGGTTCGCGCCCAAGGAATTACGATCTTCCAAGTGGACTCCCAGCGAGTGGCGCCAAGCGCGAGGGCGGCTTCGCGTTGATCGCGCGGAACAGTGAGAAGGACTTCGCGTGAGATCGAGATGATGTAAGGGACCACCATGATGGCCAGAACGATTCCGGCGGTGAGGAAGCCAACGCCGTAGTTGGGGCCGGAAAAAATCGGCAAGAAGCCAAAAACACTTTTGAGAGCCGGTCCAATCATGGTGCGCATTAGCGGAACGACAATGAAAATGCCGAGTAGACCGTAAATCACGCTGGGGATGGCAGCGAGCAGATCAATCAGAAACGAAACCGTGTCGGAGAGAGTTCTGGGCGCAAGCTCTGCAAGGAAAGTTGCGGCGGCGACTCCGAGCGGCAGCGCAAGAACTAGCGCGATGGCGGACGTCACAATGGTGCCGTAAATAAACGGCAACGCGCCAAAGTGCTCAAACACCGGGTCCCATTCGCTTGAGAACCAAAAATGCCAGCCAAACGCATGGCGAGAGAGCACACAGTTAATCCATAGCTCATAGATCAAGAGGGATGCGATCAGAATCACTAAGGAAGCGAAGATTAGAGTGGCAATATGCGCGACTTCGTCGCCGGATGCGAGCCGGCGACGAATAGAGCGCACCGTCCATGGGGACGGGGCGCTCTCGATCGTGCTTGCGTTAGAGTTCATCGTTCACTGAATCTGGGAAAGCTGTTTCTTTTCGATAGACACGACGACCGCGGGAAGTTGTGCATAGTTAAGGGATTCGGCCATGGTCTGGCCATTTGTGATCATCCAATTCAAAAAGCCCTTGATGGCATCGCGTTTCGTGGCATCAGAAATGTTCACGGGAATGAGCAAATAGGTGAAGCTGCAAATCGGGTAGGCGTTTGCTCCGGGCGCGTCCGTGATGGAGACGCGAATATCCTTCTGCATCCTGGTGGCGACGCCGCCAGCGGCTTCGTTTACGGTTTCCAGACTGGCTTTGACGAATTTGCCGGCAGAGTTTTTGACGACGCCGTAGCTCAAATGATTCTGCAGAGCGTAAATGAGTTCTACGTAGCCGATTGCATTCGGTGTCTGTTCGACGAGACCGGAGACACCTTCGTTGCCTTTGCCACCCAAACCAACGGGCCAGTTCACGGAAGTATTGCTGCCGACCTTGCTCTTCCAGTCAGGACTGATTTTTGAGAGGTAATCGGTCCAGACGAAGGTGGTGCCGCTTCCATCGGAGCGATGAATGACGACTATATCGGTGGCGGGGAGCTTAACGCCGGGATTGGCGCCGACAATCTCAGGATCGTTCCACTTGGTAACTTTGCCCAAGTAGATATCCGCGAGAGCTTGCGGCGTGAACTTCAGTTCCGCCTGAACGCCGGGAATATTGTAGGTGGGCACAATCGCACCCAGCACCGTGGGGAACTGGAGAATTTTGAATGGGAACTGGGCAAGTGTCTCGTCATTGAGAGGCATGTCCGAGGCGCCAAAGTCAACCGTACCCGCTTTCAGTTGCTGGATTCCGCCGCCCGAGCCGATCGACTGATAGTTGATCTGGACGCTCGAATGATCCTGGTGATACACGCTGAACCATTTTGAATAGATCGGGTATGGGAACGTGGCACCGGCCGCGTTCACAAGAGTCTGCGCTCCTGCAGTGGCCGTGAGGCCGAGAAGAAGCGCCAAGGCGAACAAAGTCTTTTTCATTCTTGATATCTCCTGGCGAAGCGATTTTGCTTCCGAATTGTTACAGTCGTGTTACATCCGCGAGAATCGACGATCAAACGGGCGTATCTCCAACATGGAGAAGTCGTGAGGCGCGAACCCGGCGGGGGTACTCGAACCGCGCCTCCAGGGGTGAATCGGAGCTACAACTTCTGCCGCAACTGATTGCTGCAACAGAATCTAGAAACCTCTTCGCTCCCGGTTGCTGGACCGTCCTTTGTCTCGCGCCAGCACTACAACGCGCGGAGATACTAGGAAACGCACTTCAACGTCTGATGAGAGCGGCATGAAAGGTTTATGACGTAGCGGCGTCGAAGGCTTTTGGCTTATCCGCAATGAGTGCGGGAATGCGACCACGTCTGACGTCCAGCCCGCGGACCCAAAAGAGTACGTCTTCCGCGATATTCGTGGCGTGATCGGCAATGCGCTCGAGATTGCGCTATGCCAAAAGAAATTGAAGATTTGGGGCAGCTTGAGAGGCGTCGGTAGCCATGCCGGCAACCATTGCAACGGAAACAAAGAAATATGAATGTTCCGAGACGACGGCAGAATCAGGTGTCTTTGGGGATGGAGAAAGAGAAACGCGAGCCGCGGCCGACTTCGCTTTCGACTGAGAGTTTACCGCCGAGGGTTTCGACGATGTGGCGGGCAATGGAAAGGCCGAGGCCCGTGCCGCCGACTTCGCGCGAGCGCGCTGCGTCCACGCGATAGAAGCGCTCGAAGATGCGTTCCTGATCGGCCAGCGGGATGCCAATTCCTGTGTCGCTGACAGCGACCGTCACTTCACAGGGCCCGGCTTTGGCCTGGACCTCGATCTTGCCGCCCGAAGGCGTGTATTGCACGGCGTTGTCGAGCAGGTTTTGCAGCACTTCACGCAGAAGGCGCGCATCGGCGCGAACGGGAGGAAGATCTGGCGGAATTTCAGCTTGGACGACGACGCCTTTGCGCTGTGCGCGGAGCAGCGTGGTCTCGCTACACAAATCAACAACGTCGACCACATTTACGGGGCCGAGTTGTACTTCGAGCTTTCCAGCTTCGATGCGGGCGAGTTTCAGCAAGTCATCGGTGACGCGGGCTAGTTGGGCGGCATGGTCGCGAATGATTTCGAGAAAGCGGCGGTTGTTCTTTTGATCTTCGAGCGCGCCGCCAAGGAGGGTTTCGGCGAAGCCCTGAATTGCGGTAAGGGGAGTCTTGAATTCATGCGAGACGTTAGCGACGAAATCCTGGCGCACGCGCTCGAGGCGGCGCAGTTCGGTGACGTCATGCAAGACGACGACGGCACCGGATGGCTTTTCGCCAATCTCTGGGCTGGCAGCATCGGTTGCGCGAACGGGCGCGGCTGTAACGGCAAACATCCGCAACTGGACGATGCCCGTGGTGATATTGCCTTTCAGCGAGTCCTCGCCTTTTAGCGCGGCGCGGATCAGTTTCAGCACAGCGGTGTTGCGGACGACCTCGATTACGGGCCGGTCGTCACCGGCGTTGGGCGCGATGTTGAGGATTTCGGCGAAGGCGCGGTTCCAGAAGACGAGGTGTTCGCGCACGTCAATGACACCGACACCCTCCACCATGCTGCGGAGAATGGCGCTGGAACGATCGCGCTCGCCGCCTAGGGAGCGGATCATCTGGCCGAGGCGTTCGGCGGCAGCGTTCGCCGATTCGGCGAGGATGGTCAGTTCGTCACGAGGGCCTTCGAGCGAAATCGGACGAAATTCGCCGCCAATTCGAATAAGAAATTCCCGGATTTTTCGAACGTGGGCGGAAAAGCGGATCGAAAACAGAAAAAATGCGACTGCGCCTAATACAGCAATGCACAGGAACAGGATAAAGATGCGAAGGCGAACGCCGGAGACGAAGGCGTCTCGAGCCTGAGGAGCGAGGATGGAGTGGCGGACGTCGTCTTCGACTGCAATGTCGATTGCGAAACACAAAAGGGCCAGGAGGGAGATGTAGATCAGCGTTAGCTTCGAGAACAGCTTAGCTCGCACGGGTTTCGAAAAGATAGCCAGCGCCGCGGATCGTCTTCATGTAAACGGGATGCTGCGGGTCGACTTCAACTTTTTCCCGCAGGCGGCGCACGTAAACATCCACGCTGCGCGGTGTGACAAACCGCTCGGTGCCCCAGACACCGTCCAGCAATTGATCGCGGGTGAAAACTCGGTTCGGCCGCGCCGCGAGGAAGTATAACAGACGAAATTCCAGAGTGCTCATGGGAACGGACTTGCCGGCGCGGGTGACGCGGTAGGAGGCGGGGTCGATGCGCAGAGCGCCGATTTCCAGGACCTTTTCGGACGGGGCACTGGAAGGCTCGGTGCGGCGGAGCAGGGCCTTGACGCGAGCAACGAGTTCGCGAGGGCTGAATGGTTTCGTGACGTAGTCGTCGGCGCCGAGTTCGAGGCCCACGACGCGGTCAGCTTCTTCGCCCTTGGCGGTGAGGATGAGAATCGGCAGACGATTCAAGTTAGCGTCTTTGCGGACTTCTTTGCATATCTCAAGGCCAGACACTTTGGGCAGCATCAAATCGAGGATTAGAAGATCCGGGGGCGCCCTCCTGATTTGGGCAAGGCCGGTGGCGCCGTCGGCGCTGGAGACGACCTGATAGCCGTCCTTTTCGAGGTTGTAGCGCACGAGTTCGACGATGTCTTTGTCGTCTTCAACGAGAAGAATCCGCTTCATTGACCTCTCGATCCGAGCCGGAGCGCCCGGGGAATCGCCATCACCATACGGGAAATCCTGCGGTACACGCAAGGTGCTGACTTGATGATGGCGCGGCTGCAAGGGGTTCCGCTGCGGCCGAGTTCGTTCATCAGGGATGTAACGGAACACACGAGGTGTCTGCTGTTCGTTTTGCACGTGCTTTCCTAGACGTTGATTATGCATAGGGAGGTTTACAGAGGCAGGTTAATGGAATGTTTGGGGAATGTTTCTAGTTTATGACAGCCGGCGCTAAAGAGGTAGGCACAGAATAACGATAAATAGGGTGAATGGGTGTCCTTCGGGAATTCGGTACCCATCGCTCTCGTATGCCCGATAACCACTTATACCGCCTTGGCATACCCCGACAGGTTCTTCCTTACTACGCGGCCCTCGATTTTTGTTCCCGCCTTTTGTTCTCCTGCGGCACGTTCAGCGAGTCCTACGATTTGCCATCTGCTTCTCTTAGGGTGTCCCTCGTTTACCGGAAGCAGTCAATTCATGAGCATGGCGATGGCACAGGGTGGAGGTGAAGGCCTTGGGACACCACTCCATTCGGCAGAAGCTGACGCGCATTGCGCTCGTTACTTGTGGAGCGAGCCTGATGCTCGCTTGCCTGATCTTTCTTGTGTACGACGGCATCACCTCCAGAGCGGCCTTGGAGCGACGCGCGGCGACGAGTGCCGCGATGACGGGCCTGAATGCAATCGCTCCTATCGAGTTCAGGGATGACGAAGCAGCAACGGAAATTCTCGAGGACTTTAGTGCGCAACCCCATGTGACGCAGGCCTGGATTTTCATGCCAGACGGCGCGCCGCTTGCAAGATATGTTCGCGCGGGAGCAAACCCGAAACCCGTTCCCCCGATATCGTCAGAGGACTACGTGAGGCGAATTGGCTGGAACCGCTTCGGCGCTTTTCAGGGCGTCTATTCGCAGGGAGAGAGGATCGGGACGGTCTACCTTGAGTTTGATGCGGGAGAGTTGCAGAGCCGCCTAGTCAGCTTTTTAAGCGTCATCGCTGTCGTCATCGTGCTCTCGTTAATTGCGGCGTACGTGCTGGCGTCGCGCCTGCAGGGTTCGATATCCGATCCGATATTGGATCTCGCAAAAGCGGCATTTGCAATTTCGCTAGGGAACGACTATTCGGTGCGCGTACAGCAGAAAGCAGACGATGAGATCGGGTTTCTTGTCGATCGCTTCAACGACATGATGGGCCGCGTTCAGGAACGGGAAGCCGCGCTGCAAAAAGCACATGCGGAATTGGAATTTCGAGTGGAAGAGCGGACACACGAACTACAGATCGAGATCGGTGAACGCAAGCAGGCTGAGCAACGACTGGAGGAGCAGAGATCGTTCTTGAATTCCGTAATCGAGAATAGCCCAGTGGCGATCGCGGCATTGGATACGGAAGACGTGGTTCACATGTGCAATCCCGCGTTTGAAAAGCTGTTTCAATACCGCCGGGAAGAGATTCTGGGACGGAATCTTGCAGATTTGGTTGTGCCGCAGGAGCACATGGGCGAGCAGGAGGCGGCGCGCGTGCGAGTGCGGCGGGGCCAGACGTCCAACACTATGGGACGCAGACGGCGGAAAGATGGAACACAGGTGGACGTCGAAGTCATCGCAGCGCCTCTCATTGGCGAAGGACAGGTCGCGCGAGGCGTGCTGGTACTTTATCGCGACATCACGGAGAGCAAGCGCACCGCTGAAGCCCTGCTGAACGCAAAGGAAGCAGCGGAGTCCGCAAGCCGAGCGAAGAGCGATTTCCTAGCCAACATGAGCCACGAAATCCGCACGCCGATGAACGGGATCATCGGTATGACCGAATTGGCGTTGGATACCGATTTGACAACCGAACAGCGCGAGTACCTAACGCTCGTAAAGACCTCGGCCGATTCTCTTCTTGCATTGATTAGCGACATCCTGGATTTCTCAAAAATCGAGGCAGGGCAGCTGGATCTGGACGTCGTGGACTTTTCGTTTGTGCAGTCGGTGGGCGAAACGCTGAAAGCGTTGGGATATCGCGCCCACCAAAAGGGACTTGAGCTGGCATGGCGGGTAAGCCCGAATGTGCCGGGACGATTGGCGGGAGACGTCGGCCGACTGAGGCAAGTGATCGTGAATCTCGTGGGAAACGCTTTGAAGTTCACGGAACAGGGCGAAGTGGTGGTGGAAGCCGAAAAGGACTGCGAAGACCAGAAAAGCGTCACGATTCATTTTCGGGTGCGGGATACGGGTATTGGCATTGCGAAGGAAAAACAGGCGCTGATTTTCGAGGCGTTCACGCAGGCGGACAGTTCGACGACGCGGCAATACGGCGGAACGGGCCTCGGTCTCGCGATTACAGAGCGGCTTGTGCAGTTGATGGGCGGACGGATTTGGCTCGAAAGTACGCCGGGCAATGGCAGTACGTTTCATTTCACCGCACGTTTTGGACGCGTCCAGCACGATGACGAAGTCCACACGCTGGAGGACCCAGCAATTCTCCAGAATTGTCCGGTTCTCATCGTCGACGACAATCAAACGAACCGGATCATTCTGGTCGAGATGCTTTCGGCATGGCGAATGAGCCCGGAAGCCGTGGAGAGCGCCGAGGCGGCGCTGAATGTGCTTGAACGGCACCGCCACGAAGGGCGCGCTGTGCGTCTGATTATTACGGACATGCAAATGCCCGGTATGGACGGCCTTTCGCTCAGCGAAAAAATCCGCAGAAATCCTGCATTTTCAAAGACGCCGATCATTCTGCTGAGTTCAAGCGTGCAGCATGGGGAAACGGCGCGATGCAGGGCTCTCGGCTGCAGCGCGTATTTGAGCAAGCCGGTGCAACCATCGGAACTATTCGATGCGCTGTTGGAGGTTTTGTCAGACAGATCGCGATCGATTGAACGAGTCCAAGTCCAGGCGACCCCTCAGCCCGAGCGGAAGAATGTGAGGATTTTGCTGGCGGAGGATAATCCTGTAAATCGCAAACTTGCGAAAACGCTTCTGGAGAAGCATGGATGCACGGTGTTGACCGCTGAAAACGGCCGTGAGGTTCTCGATGTATTGGAAAGCGAAATAGTAGATCTGGTGCTGATGGACGTGCAGATGCCTGCGATGGACGGGCTCGAAGCCACGCGCGCTATTCGCGCAATGGAAGCAACTACGGGGGAACACCTGCGAATTATCGCGCTGACTGCTCATGCAATGAAGGGCGACCGAGAAAGGTGCCTCGACGCGGGCGCCGACGATTATCTTACGAAACCGATACGCACCAGCGATCTGCTGGCGGCAATCGATGCCACGCAAGTGCCGGCGGAGGTTGGGTTCGGCACCGTGTCGATTACTCGCTCGGAGCTGGCGGAAGCATTCGATTTGAAGGCGGCTTTGGACCGGGTCGAAGGAGATCGAGGACTGCTTGAAGAGATCGCGAAGTTGTTTGACGAAGAGAGCGCCAAAAACCTACTCGAGATTCGCGGTGCTTTCGATGCGGGAGACGCAGCGATGCTCGAGCGACTGGCGCACACGATGAAAGGGGCTTCGGCGAATATCGGAGCTGTCCGCGTTTCGCGCGCCGCGCTCGCGCTTGAGCAGGCATCGCGAACACATGAGCTTACGAATGCGCAGTCAAAAATCGCAGCGCTTGAAAGAGAGATCGAAATATTGCGGCCGGCAATCGCACCGCTGCTGAAAAACGAAACCCACGGAGCCCGATCATGAGGGTTGACGCGCGAACGGCGGAGAAAATCCTGATTGCGGAAGACGATCCCGTCTCGCAGCGCATGTTGCAATCGTTTCTTACGAAATGGGGATACGAAATCATTGCCGTCTCCAGCGGGACCGAGGCGCTGAGGATTCTCGAAGGTCCCGATGCTCCGCCGCTGGCAGTGCTCGACTGGATGATGCCGGGGCTGGAGGGGCCGGAAATCTGCCGCGAAATCCGAAAGGATCCGGAGCGCCCATATACGTATGTGCTTTTGCTCACGGCGCGCACACAAAAAGAGGATTTGCTGAAGGGACTGGAAGCGGGCGCCGATGACTATCTGACGAAACCGTTCGATGTGCAGGAGCTTCGGGCGCGGTTGCACGTTGGACGGCGGATTCTCGATCTTCAACATCATCTGCTCGCCGCAACGGATGAGTTACGCTTTCGGGCTTCGCACGATATGCTCACGGGCATTCCGAATCGCGGGACCATTCTGGAAGCGGTGAACCGCGAGAGAGCGCGGCAGATTCGCGATGGCGGGTCGTTTGGAGTGATTCTAGCCGATCTGGATCATTTCAAGGCTGTCAACGACACTTATGGACACCTGGCTGGAGACATAGTCCTGAAAGAAGCGGCGTGCCGCATGCGGTCTTGCATTCGCTCCTACGATTCGATCGGGCGCTATGGCGGCGAGGAATTTCTGATTGTGGTGCCCACGGGCGACGGAAACAGCACAGCGGCGGTTGCGGAACGCATTCGGGAGGCTATTTCAGAAAAGCCGGTGATCACTGAAAGCGGACCGATTTCCATCACAGCGAGCTTGGGCATAGCAGTAAGCTTTGACCGGGAAGCGAAGGAAGTGCTGCGTTGCGCGGATGAGGCGCTCTATTGTGCGAAGGCGCGCGGCCGAAATCGAGTGGAGCGTTTTGAGGCGAGCATGATTCCCGCCGGATTGCCGCAAGGCTAGCAGATCTCTTTCAAGCCTTTCGATGAAATATCTGCATCGTGCTGCGTACACGCGCGATACGGCGATAATTCGCGTTGCTTTCAGGCAAAGCAGACCTTCGGTTCCGCATCGGATCGTGTATACTCAAAAATTGCTTCGAACCACGGACGAGGTCTGTTAATGAGCCCCACAAAACAAGAATTAACCACGGCTTCCACGGAGAACCGATCGGCGAACCCGCGCGAAACGCTTTCGATTACGGACAATAGAACCGGGCGTCAATACGAGATTCCGGTCAAGAACGATACGATTCGCGCCATCGATCTCCGGCAGATCAAGGTGAATGAGTCCGATTTTGGCTTAATGAGTTATGACGCGGCGTTTTCGAATACCGCATCCTGCATCAGCAAAATCACATTTATCGACGGCGACAAAGGCATCTTGCGCTACCGCGGCTATCCTATCGAAGAACTCGCGGAAAAAAGCACGTATATGGAAACGTCGTATCTGTTGCTCCATGGCGAGTTACCGACGCAATCGCAGTTGGCCACGTGGATCGATCAGATTACGCATCACACATTTATTCACGAGAGCATCAAGAAGTTCCTCGATGGGTTCCATTACGACGCGCATCCGATGGGCATGATGATATCGACGGTGGCAGCGCTTTCCACGTTCTATCCGGAGGCGAAGACTATTTTCGACGCCGATTCGCGCCGAAAGCAGACTTACCGGCTAATGGGAAAGATGCCGACGCTGGCAGCGTTCGCTTACCGGCACAGCCTCGGGATGCCGTACGCGTATCCGGACAACGAGTTGAGCTATTGCGCCAATTTTCTGAACATGCTTTTCAAGACGAGCGAAGCGAAATTCCGACCGAATCCTACGCTTGAACGCACGCTCGACATTCTTTTCATCCTGCATGCGGATCATGAGCAAAATTGCTCGTCGACGGCGATGCGCGGCGTGGGAAGTTCGCATGTGGATCCTTACTCGGCGATTGCGGCTGCTACGGCGGCTCTTTATGGCCCTTTGCATGGCGGCGCGAATGAAGAAGTGTTGCGAATGCTGCTGGAAATCGGCTCCGTGAACAATGTCCCGTCTTATATCAAGCGAGTGAAGGCAGGCGAGACGAAGCTCATGGGGTTTGGTCACCGCGTTTACAAGAATTACGATCCTCGCGCGCGCATCGTGAAGCACCTCGCGTATCAAGTGTTCGACATTATGGGGCGGAATCCGCTGGTTGATATCGCGCTGGAATGCGAACGCATTGCGCTGGAAGACGACTACTTTGTGAAGCGCCGGCTGTATCCGAATGTGGATTTTTATACCGGGCTCATCTACCAGTCGATGGGCTTCCCCAGCACTATGTTTCCCGTGCTCTTTGCCATCCCCCGTACGTCGGGCTGGATCGCGCAGTGGGTGGAAATGCTTCTCGATCCCGAGCAGAAGATTTCGCGCCCGCGGCAGGTTTATCTGGGCTACGACCTCCTCAATTACACGCCGGTCGAACAGCGCGGCTAGTGGG
>JBOGMU010000213.1:0-72007 GCA_050746865.1 Candidatus Acidiferrales bacterium | reverse complement strand
ATCAGAAGTTGCCGCCTGAGCAGAAGTTCGGCGTCAACCACATTTACGACGAATCCTTCCTGCCAGAATGAGCGCTCGCATCAGCGGCGAGGTGGAGCTCGATATCCAGGGACCTGCGACACAGCGTTCGATCCTCGACGCGCTTGAGGTCCGCTATCCCATGCTGTGCGGCACAATCCGCGATCACATTACGCTAAAGCGACGGCCCTTTCTGCGCTTCTTCGCATGCGGGGAGGACCTGTCGCACGAGCCACCGGACGCCCCGCTCCCCGAAGCAGTGGCATCGGGAATGGAACCACTTCTCATCGTGGGAGCCATTGCCGGCGGTTGACGACTGGGGGAGATCTCAAAACCCAAATCTTATCCGTGCCAAACAGCTAAAAGTCTTATTATCCAATCGCCAATCTTCATTCGCGTCGAGCAACAGGGCGGCCGCTCGATGAGGACACTCAATACGGTTCCACAGCCTTCGGCTCGCCGCAGCAACCAAAAGCATAAGTCTTTGACAAACTCTAAGTTTATACATAATCTAAACTATCTATGGACGCCGAGGCGATTAAACGATCCTTCGACGGAAGCGGGCTGCGGTGCACTTCCCAGCGCTACGCAGTGATGGCATTCTTGATGGAACACAACAGGCATCCCACGGCTGCGGAAATCTTCGAAGCAGTGAATCGCTGGGATCCGCGCTCTTCCAGGGCCACGACTTATAACAATCTGCGGGACTTGGTGCAGGCGGGTTTGGTGCGTGAAGTAGCAGTCGAGGGGCGCGCCGCGCGATTCGACGCAAAAGGCGCGCGGCATCACCACTTCATTTGCGACCGCTGCGGCAATGTTGAGGACATCGAGTGGTACGACGTGCCCGGGCCTGCCTCGGGCTCCCTGGGTAAACGAATCCTTCGGGAATGCGAACTCATTTTCCGGGGTCTCTGCGCAAAGTGCGCTCCGCGGCGCGCTTCCCGCTAGGCGGCGTTTGGATACTTGATGAATGGCGCACGGCAGCCAGCGCGGCCATCGGCGATTGCGCGAATCGGAATGTCAGGATAGGTTCGCAGTTCGTCGCAGTTATTTGGCCTAAATTTTTGACGAATCATAAGGAAGGAGCAAACCTTGTCGACCGAACCGAAGTGCCCGTTCCCGGGTGCAGTCCCTGCACAAACGAACCGTGACTGGTGGCCGAACCAGTTGGACCTTCAGGTTCTCCACCAGCACTCTACACTGTCAGATCCCATGGGCGAGAAGTTCGACTACGCCAAGGAATTCAAGAGTCTGGACCTGAATGCCGTGATCAAAGACCTTCACGCCTTGATGACGGACTCGCAGGACTGGTGGCCGGCCGATTTTGGCCACTACGGCGGGTTGTTCATTCGAATGGCGTGGCACAGCGCAGGAACGTACCGCATCGGCGACGGCCGCGGCGGCGCCGGAGCCGGCCAGCAGCGCTTCGCGCCGCTCAATAGCTGGCCGGACAACGTGAACCTCGACAAAGCGCGGCGACTTCTGTGGCCGATCAAACAAAAATATGGGCGGAAGATTTCCTGGGCGGATCTAATGATTCTGGCTGGCAACGTCGCTCTCGAATCGATGGGCTTCAAGACGTTTGGCTTTGGCGGCGGGCGCGCGGATACGTGGGAGCCGCAAGAGGATATCTTTTGGGGCCCGGAGGGCAAGTGGCTGGCTGACGAGAGATACAGTGGAGAACGCGATCTTCAGAACCCGCTCGCTGCCGTGCAAATGGGGTTGATTTACGTGAACCCGGAAGGTCCGAACGGCAAGCCCGACCCTACGGCCGCGGCGAAGGATATTCGGGAGACGTTCCGCCGCATGGCGATGAATGACGAAGAAACGGTTGCGCTGATTGCCGGCGGCCACACATTTGGCAAGACGCATGGCGCCGGCGACGCGACACTGGTTGGCGTGGAACCGGAAGCCTGCGAAATCGAAGAGCAAGGTCTCGGCTGGAGGAGCAAGTTTGGAACGGGCAGAGCCGGGGACGCGATCGGCAGCGGCTTGGAAGTGATTTGGACCTCGTCGCCCACGAAGTGGAGCAACAACTTCTTCGGAAACCTCTTTGACTATGAGTGGGAACTGACCAAAAGCCCTGCAGGCGCGCAGCAGTGGAAGCCGAAAAACGGCGCAGGCGCGGGAACTGTGCCCGATCCGCACGATCAGTCAAAACGTCGCGCGCCGTCTATGTTGACCACGGACCTTGCGCTGCGCGTCGACCCTGCGTACGAAAAGATTTCGCGGCGCTTCTACGAGCATCCGGATCAGTTCGCCGATGCGTTTGCGCGGGCATGGTTCAAGCTGACGCATCGCGATATGGGTCCGATCGTGCGTTATCTTGGCCCGCTCGTCCCGAAAGAAACGCTGCCGTGGCAAGACCCGATTCCCGCTGTAAACCATCCGCTCATAGAGGAGCAGGACATTGCGGCGCTTAAGGCAAAAATCCTCGCGTCAGGACTTTCCATTTCTCAACTGGTCTCCACAGCTTGGGCGTCGGCTTCAACTTTCCGGGGCTCCGACAAACGCGGCGGGGCGAACGGAGCTCGCGTTCGGCTTGCGCCGCAAAAAGATTGGGAAGTGAATCAGCCTGCTGAGCTGACGAAAGTGCTGCAGAAGCTCGAGGCGATCCAAAAGGAATTCAATGCGTCACAATCTGGCGGAAAGAGAGTCTCCGTTGCCGATCTCATCGTACTCGGCGGCTGCGCGGCGGTCGAGAAAGCCGCGAAAGGTGCGGGTTGGGATGTGAAGGTGCCGTTCACGCCGGGGCGCATGGACGCGTCGCAAGAGCATACCGATGTCGATTCGTTTGAGCCGCTCGAGCCGAAGGCGGACGCCTTCCGAAATTATGCGAGCGGCAAGCAGCGGCTTTCGACTGAGGAGCTATTGCTCGATCGGGCGCAACTGCTGACGCTGACAGCACCGGAAATGACGGCTCTGGTCGGCGGCCTGCGCGTGCTGGGTGCAAACGCAGGCAAATCCAAACACGGCGTCTTCACAACGCGGCCCGAGACACTAACGACCGATTTCTTCGTCAACCTGCTTAATATGAACACACAGTGGCAGCCATCTGCCGGGTCTGAGGGCGTTTACGAAGGACGCGACCGAAAGACGAACGAACTTAAATGGACCGGCACGCGCGCCGACCTGATCTTCGGTTCGCATTCGCAGTTGCGGGCGTTGGCGGAAGTCTATGCCTGTGCGGACTCGAAGGAGAAGTTCGTAAAAGACTTCGTGGTGGCGTGGGACAAGGTGATGAATCTGGACCGCTTCGAACTCGCGGCGTGAGATCAGCATATAAGTGAAGCAGGCAGCCTGGGACACAGGCGGATGTACCGGCGGGGGCTTCGCAAGCGTCTAAATTACATGTCTTTCGAGGTCCTCTTATGCACAACGTGACCTGGTTCCTGCTTGGAGCGGCAATCATAAGCGGCGCTGCCATCGCTGCCGCGATGCATCCACAGTGGGGCCGTTCAGTCGATGCGGTTCTGCTTTTTGTATTGCTTGCGGCGCTCCTTGCCGCGGGGATTTTTGCATTTCGCTCCCGCGGCGCCGAACGGCAGTCTGCAAGCAAGAACATTTCTCCGACTCTCGCCACACTCAGCTCGGCGGCGATTCTCGCTGTTTACGCAGCCGGGTATCACCGCACCAGCGCCGTTGCAGGCGGCTTCAACGAACAGTCCAACCGCCGCAAACTGCCAGTTGTGAGCGAGTCTGCCGCTTTGGCGTCGCCGCTAACGGATCATTCAATCGAGCCGTCTGTACAAAATCCGCGAATACCGACGATTGACACACAGCACGCGAAATCTCGACAGAAAAATCGCGATCGTAGGGGAGCACCCGCCTCAACGGATGCTGAGTTTACGTCGTCTAGCGAGGCACCGGTCGAATACTCCCCGGGGGCATCTTCCGTGCCGCAAGTTCCAGCATCGTCCAGTGGGTCGCGCAGTCCCGCACCTGCGGCTCCGCAGGTCGCCGCGACCAAAAATAATCCGAATATCCCATTGTCAGCACCGCCGCCGGCTGCCTCGCCGCGGCCGAAGGCCGTGTATAAGGATGGCACCTATTCCGGCTGGGGCAGTTGCCGACACGGCGACATTCAAGCGTCCGTCACGGTGCAGGATGGCGAGATCGCGTCAGTGGCGATTACACAGTGTCTTACGCGATATTCTTGCTCGTGGATCGCCGATTTACCGAACCAGGTGGTAAAACGTCAAAGCCCTGAAGTCGATTACGTTTCGGGCGCAAGCCAAAGCACGGACGCATTCTATGGCGCAGTCGTCTCTGCCTTATCCAAAGCGCGCTAGTAACGAAGTTTCCCGGCGCACCGTGCCGCTGATGGGCACGTTCGTCACGATTGAGGTCGTCGGCCCCGCCGCGCATTTGCCGCAAGCTCATCCGTCCGAAATAAACAATGCAATCGAGCGCGCGTTTGACTGGTTTTATCGCGTGGAGGAATGCTGCACGCGATTTGAACCGCGCAGTGAAGTGATGCAGCTGACGTCACGCCCAGAAGTTGCCGTTCCCGCAAGTGCGATTCTCTTTGAGGCGGTTCAATTTGCTTTGGCCGTTGCTGGGGAAACTAGGGGTGCATTCGATCCAACGATCGGCCACGCGATGGAGACGCGCGGCTTCAATCGCGAATATCGCACAGGCCAGACCGTTCGCACCGGATTGACTGAAGGCGCGGTCAGTTATCGCGACGTCCGTCTCAATCCCGTGCAGCAGACAATCACGCTCCTGCGCCCGCTGATTCTTGATCTCGGCGCCGTCGCGAAGGGTCTTGCGATTGACCTCGCAGCGCGCGAACTTCAACCGTTCGAGAATTTTGCCATTGATGCGGGCGGCGATCTTTATCTTGCGGGCTGCAACGCGAAAGGCGAGCTGTGGTCGGTCGGAATTTCTCATCCGCGGCGCTCGGGCGAATTACTCGACACCGTGACCGTCTCGAATCGAGCTGTGTGCACTTCCGGCGATTATGAGCGCTCTGTTGGCGGCGGGTCAGACGGGAATCACATTCTCGATCCACGGTCGGGCCATTCGGCAAAATCCGCCATTAGCGCCACGGTCCTCGCGCCCACCGCAATGATGGGGGACGCAATCTCGACCGCCGCATTCGTTCTCGGCCCATCCGAAGGAATTCACCTTTTCGAGCGGATGGGAGTCGAAGGGTTCATCGTCACTCCGTCATTCGAGCGATTTGCGACGAAGGGGTTTCCCAGTGCCGTCTAATTCGTCTTTTCTGGATTTGAGCGGTTCAACGAGCAAATATTCGCCATTACAGCCCCAATCACCACTACCTCGCTTCTTCCGCACGCCAAAGGGGCTATTGCTCATCATTCTCGCCGTTCTTGTCGTGATATCACAGCCCGCTGCGCGTTTGCATTTCGTAGTGCCGGGCGTGCTCATTGCCGTGATTGCGGCCGGAGGGCTCGATGGCCTCATTCTTCGCATGGCTCATGAAGAATGGGAATTCCCCAGCGGCGCGATGCTGAGCGGATTGATTATCGCGATGGTGCTGAGCCCGCACGAGCCCTGGTATGTGTTCGTGTGGACTTCGGCGATTGCGATTGCGAGTAAATACATTTTTCGCACGCGCTCGGCCAACGTCTTCAATCCTGCAGCTTTTGGCCTCGTTGTGACGTTTTATATGTTCAACACGGGGCAGAGCTGGTGGGGTGCGCTGCCGGAAGTTTCGCCGTACGCGCTCATCGCGCTCGTTGCCATGGGCATTTTCATCTCGGATCGCGTAAAGAAGATTCCGATGGTGTTGATTTTTCTCGGCGCGTATTTTCTGCTCTTCACCGTGACGTCTTACCTAGGCGACCCGGCTAATGCGGCCGAGATTTTCCGCACGCCCGATTTTCAATCCGTGCTGTTTTTCGCATTTTTTATTCTGACGGATCCGCCGACTTCGCCGGTCGGCTATCGCGATCAAATAATTTACGGTGGGATGGTGGCCGTCGCGAGCTATGCGGTATTCGAACTGATCGGCGCGGCGCATTTTCTGCTTGCGGGCGTCCTGGTAGGCAATATCTGGGAAGCCTCGCGCCGCTGGCATCGGGCTTCGCAGCGTCGTTCGGCGGACCGTTCCTCTCTGCCACAAGAATCCTGATCTGAACGATAACGTACCCGAAAACCGAAAACTCCGAAACTGCGCCGAGACGTCGTAGACGTCATGGCCCTTAATCAGTCGCGGCGGTGATTGCGGGCTGCGAAGCAGGGCGGTGAAGAGAACGGGCGTGACGGTGGCGCACGAGAACGCAGGCCGAATACGCGACGAAGAAGGTGATAGCGGGTGCAATAAAAAACAGGATGCGGAGGATTGTGCGAATCTCGCCGACAAAGGCTCCGGTGGCTATCGCAATTACGTCATCGCTACCCGCGAAGAACACCACAAGGAGCATTACGAAAATGGCGCAACCAAGCGACGTATTGAACGGCTGCTGATATGGCAGGAGCAAAACGTTGTGCGGGCGAGCAGTGTGGGAGTTAAACCAACGGTCCAGAAACGGGTAAAAGTAAAGAACGAGAAAAATCAGAACGGGGAAAACAACACCGGGAAAGAAAATCTCAGGAACGAAAAAGCCTCCCACGTGAACGTTTACGCCGGGGAACAGGCGCAATGCTCCCTCAATCCAACCCAGATACCAATCAGGCTGTGCATTGCTGGCAATGGCCGTGGGAGTGCTTGGTCCGTAGATCCAGACCGGGTTGATTTGAACGAAAGCGCCCAGGAACGCAACTACTCCGAAAACGATGAAGCAGAGGCCGAAGGATTTCATTGCATAGGAGGGCCACAGCCGCGATCCCACAATCGTTTGATCCGTGCGACCGGGGCCCGGATAGTTCGTGTGCTTTTGTCTCCAGATAATCGACAGGTGAAGAGCGATGAGGATGGCAATCAGCACCGGAACCAGGAAGATGTGGAGAGCATACATACGCGGGATCATGACGTCACTCGGCACAACACCACCGAAGAAAACAAACGCGAGCCACTGCCCAAAGATCGGGATGGAAAGCAGAATCGCATAGGCGATTCGGAGGCCTGCTTCCGAGAGTAGATCGCCGCCGATGGAATAGCCGAGAAATCCGTTGCCCATCACGAGGACCAAGAGCGTTACGCCAATGATCCAATTGATCTCGCGAGGGCTGCGATATGCCGCTGTGAAAAAGATGCGAGCCAAGTGCATCACAATCGCAGCGACAAAAACGAGCGATGCCCAATGATGCATCTGGCGGACCAATAAGCCCGCCGGAATATCAAAGCTGATGTGCAATAGCGAACTATACGCCGCAGTGACACTCACACCTTCGAGAGCTTTGTACGAGCCGTGATATGCCTCCTGCACTCCGCTGGCATTGAAAAACATGGCAAGAAACAGGCCCGTGAGAACGAGCAGAACGAAGGAATAAAGCGCAATTTCGCCGAGCATGAACGACCAGTGGTCCGGGAAAACATGATTGAGTGCGCGGCGAGTGAATTTTGCGATGCGCAGCCGCGAGTCAAACCAATCAAGGATGCCAGAGATCAAGTCAGCCCCCAAAACCCTGGCCCGGGAGGCTCAGTGAAGTCGCCGCCCGCACGAAGATTTCCTTCCTTATCCACATAAAGCGGCAATTGCGGCAGAGACCGCGCGGCGGGGCCGCCGGTTGGTTTAGCCGCGGCAAGCGCGTCGAAAGTCGATTGATGGCAGGGGCACTGAAGCAAGCAAGTTTCCGCTTGATACATGCCCACCGAGCACCCGGCATGCGTGCAGACACGCGAATAGGCGAGATAGCCGCCGGGCGCCCAGGTCGCTCTGGATTTCGGCAGACGCAGCAGCTCTTGGCGGACACGGACGAGCACCACCTGAGAATTCTCCATGGCTATGCGATTTTCCGGGAAAACGCCGATGGCGCTACCGACATTGAGCGAATTTAAGGAGACTGGATTACCGTCCATCGTCACCAAACGATCTCCAGCTCTCCAAATTGTGGGCTTGAGTGAAGGCAATGCGGGAGAAATAGAAAACGACCGGAACATCGAGACCATGGCAGCGGCAAAAGCGGCAATAACACCGGTGCTTAAGCCAATTAGCAGATTACGACGCTGGATTCTACGGTCGGCGCGGAAATCCGCGGCGGCTTCTTCGCGCTCGGGCTGAGGCGAGAGCAGTTCTTCGCGCGGCTGAATCACTTGCTCGTCTTCGGTAAGCCAGTGCGCCCAGAGAACGAGTCCGCAACCGAAACTGCCCATACTGAGCGCGGCCATGCCTCCGAGGAGCATATGCGGCGCGCCAATCCAGTAAACGACAACGAAACCGACAGTGGCACCAAGTGCGATCAGGAGAGCGCATAACACAAACAGAGTGCCCACGTCCTCGCGCCCTTCTACACGCGAGCCAGGTATTGCCTCGGCTAAATTCTCGCCATAAGAGAAAACGACAGGGGCAGGCGCATGTTCGCCTATTCCAGGAGGGCGCGCTGCCATTTCAGGTGGTCGAGCGGCCGCTTTCTTCATGAACGTGTTCCGCATCAGCCAAGTGGCAGTGGCGCCCAGCAGGGCGAGGGTCCAGCGCGTGCGGTGACCGTTTGTTTTTTCCGGCCTCATCCCTTGCCCTTTCTCTCAATCCACATAGCTGCACCAACCAGGAGCAAAGCTGCAACCCAACTGACTATGCCCTCGGCGACGGGTCCAAAATAACCGAGCGGCACTCCTCCCGCATGGGGCGGACGCCGGAGAACCTGGATGTAGGTGACGATCGAATCGAGTTGCTGATCGTTGACCACGGATTGGGGAAACGATGGCATGGGTCCGGGTCCCCAGCGGATAGCACCGGCAATCCTGGCCGCGTCCTTATCCGTGAGCGATGGCGCGTTTATGCCTGCGTACGCGAGTGCGCCTCCGCGTGCAGGCGCGCCGTGACACGGAGCGCAATTCACACGGAAGAGTTCGCCGCCTTCGCTGACGTCTCCGGAAGCGAGCGGAATAGTGGCAATTTGCGTTGTGACGTAATCGGCGACGGCATCGATTTGGGCCGAGGAGAGCAGCGGCCTGAAGCTCGGCATTGGGGCTTTTCCGTTAGCGACCATGTTGCTCACGAACTGGCGATCATGCTCCGCCTTGAGGGAGGGACCGAGCATTGAGACGACTGCCGAAATCCCGCCACCGTCCGCACTGTGGCACTTGATGCAATTCAGGGCATAGACGACGGCGCCGCTGGTCGAAGTGGTTGCTGTGGAGTGCTGAGCGGATGCAGCCTTCGACGCAAATGCGATCAGCACAAAAAGAGCGGGTGCGAGCCGCAAACAACGAATGCCGCTGCACATTGGATCGATCCAATTCCGGTTCGCGTGACTTCGTGTTCACGCTATTAAAAATGCGCAAAGCTGAGTCACTTTCCAGGGCCTGTCGGATACTGCTTCGAGAGCTGGTTAATAATTCCGTCCGGCACGGTGCCGCCTTTGCACGAAGGGTGTCCAAATCCGCTCACACTTAAGCCATTGTGAAAATCCAGAATCATATTGTCATTGTGATCCGGACTAGGACCCATAGGGACGGCATCCAGGTTCAACGCATGGCGCACCTTCCAGGCAATGATGTGGTCGGTGCAGGAGGTGTCACCGCTCAGGCCGAGCCCGCCGACGATTTTTCCGTCTGATGAATAAAGCGGGAGCCCTCCTCCAAACACGATGACGCCGCCAATGGCTTTGCCGACCATGGGATCGTTGGTAGTTCCGAACGTGGATGGATCGCCGAAGACGGCCAGTGGATTCGGCGGCCCGCTTGTAGCAAGGCTATAAAGGCTTTGGCCGGGCTGCGAAGCTGCGTATATGTTCGCTGTGGATAAAGCATAGTCCCGATTACTAAGCGCGTTGGCCGTGCTTGCCTTCGAGCCTGCGATAACGCGACTGCCGGGCCATTCGTCGCTCCGCGTCGTGCCACTAAAGACGATCGCGCACACCACTCCATCGCGATTGACGACTGCGGCCCATTCTTGATTGCCCAAACCGCCGTTTTTTGAGGCGCCTTCCTTCACGACATTCTGCACGGCGCTTTTCAACTGGCCCGCGCCGGGCAGTCCTGAACAATTCGGATTGCCTTGCGCCGAAGCCGGCACGGAAAAGAGAAGTGCGAAACAAACGGACAAAAGGATGGGTGAAAAGCGACGATATCCCGGCGACGAACTCATGGCCACATCCGACATAACGATCTCCTTGGGGTCAAAAAAGTAAAATCATTGCAAACTGCGCAAATACGCGACCAAGTCCTGCAGTTGAGGGCCGGTGAATTGCGTCAGGTTGGGCATCAGGCATTCCGGCTTTAACGATTGCGCATGCGTGATCCAACCTTCAAGATAGGCGTTGTTGTTAGGAAAAGAGTCGGCGCCGATCATCTGGCGACTGCCAATGTGCGTGAGATCTGGCCCAATCGTGCCCCCCGCTGCAGTGCCGCGTATTTGGTGACACATGGCGCAGGGCCCGGAGATGAAGATGCTTTGGCCCGCGACTTCTTGTGGGGTCTTCGGTTCGGCTCCAGGTTGGAGCTGCTGCTGTAGCCAGGTTTCGTAGTCCTTCGCATCCTGCACGACGGCGAGAAGACGCATGTGTGCGTGCTGCGCGCCGCAATATTCCGCGCACTGACCGACGTAATCGCCGGGCTGAGAAGATTGGATCAGAATGTAATTCGGCACTCCCGGAATCAAATCGACCTTGCCGTGCAACGCGGGAATCCAAAGCGAATGCATCACATCCTGCGTAACGACTTCGATGTATACCGGACGCCCGGCCGGAAGGTGCAATTCATTGGCCGTGGTGAATTGCTGGGATTGGTTTTCGTTGAGGTAGTCAATCTGCCACCACCACTGATGCCCCGTAATGCGAATCTCGGGCTTCATCGCTTCTTCGGCGCTGGCCGTCATGCCTCGGCGCATACCGTGTATAGGAAATGCAGCCAGAAGATTAAGCCCGAGCACAAACAGAATCGTGAGGATTACAATCGGCACTGCCAAACCGCCGATTGCAATCCAAATCTCTCCGCCCTCCGAATTCACCGGCGCATGTTCAGCGAGCGTGCCACGGCGCTTGTAAAATGCCGCGCCAAGCAGGATCCACATGAGGAACGTAACGACCAGGAACAAAATGTTCATCGCCCACGAAAGGTGCGATATGCGAACGGCGGCGAGCCCATGGCCGCCTAGCGTCGTCTGCGGATCATCGCAGCCGATAAAGCAGAAGGCCAATACAAAGATCCAATATTTCGAAACGCGCCCCATCATCTATGCTCCGAAACCTCAGATGCGGAAGTCTGCGTGCCAATTCCGAGCACAGTATTGTTCTGCGGATTGGGGACCATTTCGTCCGGAGGCTCGACGGGCGGGTCAGGTTCCTGCGCGGTACCCATCGACCTAATGTAAACGACTAATTCCCAGATTTGCTGCGAAGGTATTTTTGAGCCCCACGCCGGCATGCCTCTGGACCGCCCTTGGGCGATGGAACTGTAAATCTGGTCGTCGCGATTGCCGTAGAGCCACACGGGATCGCGCAGACTCGGACCCATGCCGCCGCCTGCATGGCCTCCGTGACAACCCGAGCAGTTATACCAATCGAAGAGGCGCCTACCGTCTTGCAAAGCGACCGGGTCGTTTGCCAAAGGATTTTGTGGATAGTTTACCTTTTCAATTCCACCGGGAACCGGGCCAATCGGCGTGGAGGCAGAGGAAGTTGCGGCGTTTGCGATGGGTGTAGGACCTCGGTTGCATCCCAGGGCGAATGCCAGAAGTGAAATTGTTGCGAGCCATGTGAGAATTCGCATGTCAGTTCTCCGCGAGAGAGCCTGGCGAATCTGCCGCCGGGCTCAGTTCAGGGATTTTGTAAGCTTTCAGCAATCGAGCGATCTCCGCGTGGCGACGCAGCAATTCCGCGTCTAGTTGCTGCTTCAGGCGCGGTTCGCCTTTGCGAACGCCAATGGAAATCGGGAAAACGAATTGGAGAGCCGGATGCGCGGGATCAGAACGGATCGTCTGCAGCGTTAGAGGCACTTTTGAATTGCGCGAGAAATACCCCGCGATCGGACCCCAGATAATCGCCACGTCAACTTTTTTATCGGCGACCGCGCGAACTAAATTCGAGGCGGGGCTGCTCTGCGTGAGGCTATCGCCAAAAATGCTGAAGCTTATTACGTTGCGCACGATGCCGCGGGTGGAGAGAGCGAAAATCGGTGGCAGATTGTCGTTTCCGCTATCGAGCACATGCACGCCGATGCGGAGCCTTTTCAAGCGCGGATCGTCAAAGGACTTTAAGTCCAGATGTTCGGCGCGCCGCGAGAGGAAAACATAACTTGAGGTGTAGTAAGGCTGAGTTGTATCCGCGCCTTGAAATTGCGAAGGGACGCTCATGACGATATCGCAGACGCCTTTGTCGAGGGTCTGTTGAAAGAACATCTCTTGCTGTGGAAACCAAAAATAGGAGACGCGCTCTCCCAAATCGTTGGCGATAAGGGATGCGATCCGGTTTTCGAAGCCTTGTTGCTGCTTATTCGAGTACGGTAAATTGGCAGGATCCGCGCACACGCGCAGAACGGGCGCGCCAGCACAACTGGATGCCACCAAGAGAATCGCAGTTGCGAGCAGGCTAGAGGCTAAAGACATAGAGAAGGCTCCCTGGACTCGTCATTCCTTTGATTTGTTTCATCGCACCCACAGCGCCTAGTGCGGCATAGGGATCGTCGGTAGACACCTCGGGGAGAGCGGCGGCACCCATCCAGCCGCCAATTCCGGAATAGATTGCAATGTACTGTTTGCCGTCTGGGCCAAGAAATGTAATTGGATCGCCGACGATTCCCGAAGCGGTCTTTGTTTGCCAAACTATGTCGCCGCTATGTGCATCGACAGCCCGAAACCATCCGTCCATGGTGCCGTAGAAGACGAGACCGCCGCCAGTGCTTAGAACTCCGCTATAAACAGGAAGAATCGGTTCCTTGATGCTCCAAACCTTGCGCGCGTTCTTGACGTCCCAAGCCATGAACTCGCCCTGATATCCGCCAGGACCGGGATACATACGGACGCTGGCACCCAAGTAAGGAGTGCCTTCGATGTAGTTGACGGCGGTTCCTGCGTAGTCCATGCAGGTGTTGTGCGCGGGAATATAAAGGTATCCAGTCTGCGGATCGAAAGAAGACGGCACGTACTCTTTTCCGCCTGTTGAGGAGGGGCAAATGTCCTTCGTGTAGTTTCCGAAATGCACCTGTTTTGCCATGTCTTTTTGCGGCAGTCCGGTCTTCAAGTCGTAGCCGCTGGCCCAGTTGACGGGCTCAAACTTTTCGGCCGAAAGCAATTCACCTGTGCCGCGATCGAGCACGAAGACAAAACCGGTACGGCCGGGATGAATGAGAAGGTGTCGCTCCTGACCATTCCACGGCATATCAACTAAAACGTTTTCCATAATTTCGTCGTAATCGAACGAGTCGTGCGGTTCGACCTGAAAAGCCCACTTTGCATAGCCGGTTTCTGGATTGCGGGCCCAAATAGAGATGGACCACTTGTTGTCGCCGGGACGCATATCCGGATTCCAGACGCCGGGATTTCCCGTGCCGTAATAAATGAGGTCAAGTTCGGGATCGTAAGAAATCCAACCCCAGATCGTGCCGCCGCCTCTCTGCCATTGGCCCGCGTTCCATGTGGAAATGCCGAGATTTTTGCCCTGATCTTTCGCGTAAAAGGGTTTGAAATCGGAACCGATCCGGGCGTCTTCATCGGAGCCGCTGTTGTAGGCACGCCATAAAATTTTCCCGGTCTTTACGTCAAGCGCCGTGAGTTTGCCGCGAACGCCGAGTTCGCCGCCGCTGTCGCCGACCAGCACAATGTTCTTGACCACGATAGGCGCCATCGTGATCGTTTCGCCGAATTGAATATCGCCGACCTGCGTTTCCCAAGCGGGCTGCCCAGTGTTCGCGTCAACGGCGACGGTATGTGCGTCAAGCGTGTTGTAAATGATCTTGCCATCCGCAAACGTTGCGCCGCGATTCACGGTGTCGCAGCAAGCCACGCCTTGCGACTTCACGTCCGGGTTGGGATGAAAGACCCATTTGATCGGAAAGCCCGGCTTTGAGAGATCGATTGCGATCAGATTATTCGGATACGGCGTCACGATGTAAAGCGTGCTGCCGACGACAAGCGGCTGTCCCTCGTGTCCGTGGGGAATTCCCGTGCTGAAGGTCGCGGAAATCTTTAAATTCTTCACATTGCCGGTATTGATTTTGTCGAGCGGGCTATAACGCGTATTTGCATAATCGCCGGCGGGCATCGTCCATTGGCCATTTGGTTCCGGCGAGACGATGTGAATACCGGAAAGGGCACCGGGAACATCGTTGGTGCTTCCATCTGGCAGCTTGTTCGCTTGTGCTCTGACGAGACTCCAGCCTACAGCGACGAGGATCACCGCGAGAATTGCCTGAATGTATCGAAGCGAGATGTGCTTTCGCTGCATGGTATCCCTTTTAATCAACGCAGCGTGTACAGATACGCCGCAATGTCTTGCGCCTGAGTTTGAGACAAGCCCAAGTCAGGCATGGCTGTATTCGGTTCGACCGATGGCGGATTTTGGACCCACTTCACGAGATTTTCGGGCGTATTTGGAAGTTCTCCCGCCACCATCGTTCTCTCTGCAAACAGGATGAGCGGCGGCCCCACAAGGCCGCGCGCGTTGTGTATTCCCGGAATGATGTGACACGCGCCGCAACCGTACGCTTGAATCAGTTCCTTGCCATGCTGCGGATTCCCCGCAATAGCAATTCCGTAGGATCGGACAGCATTCCCACCTGTGCATCCCGGAAGAAAGAAGCAAATTGCCAGCGTGAAGACGGCGATGCAGAGGACCGAGGCTCTCATTTCGCCCTCACACAAAACTCGACAATGAGAGGAGGCAGCGCCAGCCATACGATCCCTGCGCCGAGAGTGATCGTGACGATCACGCCCAGTACACCCATGAATTCGCGGCGATCGGCGGCATTCGCCGTGAGAATGTCATCGTGTTGCGATATGGCGCGCCAGTTGCGATACGACGTGACGCCGGAGGCGACGGCAATTACAAATAGGACAATGGCGATACCAAACAAGAACCACCGCGCGACTTCGTGCGTTCGCGTGACGCCGTACTCAGAGGCGTAACCGCAGACCTGCCACACGATCATGAGATCTGTGAAGCCCAGGGCAACCCAAGCCGCGGCGCTGGTCGCGAGGCCGAACCACAACTTCGACGATGGCACCGGCTGCGGATGGATTTCACTTGGCAAAGTGGCCATGCGCGTGTCCTTGGAAGGTAGGAATCACATAGAGGCAAATGACGATGAACAGCCAGACCACATCCACGAAATGCCAATACATCGACGCGGCGGCATAGGGCCGATGCGGCGAATTCCGCGTTTCGCCATAGCGCGGCAACACGCCAACGTACATCAGGATGAGCAAGCCTACGATTACGTGAGCGGCGTGAAGGCTCGTGATGACATAGAAAATCGAGCCATAGGAGTCGCTGTAAGGCGCCAGAGATTTCCAGTGGTCTAGATACTCGAGAGCTTGAAGGGTCAGAAAGACAAGTCCCATCACCACAGTGACCCACAGCGCGATCCGGCCGGCGAAAAACCGCTCGCGCTCCACTTGTTTCTTGCCCCACTCGAGCACGATGCTGCTACCAACCAGAATGGCGAGCAGGATAAATGGATATTTCAAGCTGGGCGGATACTCGATAGTCCAACGATCCTTGTTCGTTCCTAGATAGTAGTAAGCGCCGAACATGCAGACGAAGAGCATTGCCTCGGTCGCGATCGTGCACCACATCGCCCATTCGCCGCGACGTTGATCGATAGGAAGTGTTTGAAGCGCCGTGTAACGCGCTGGCGGCCGCGGCGAGACCTGTGCGACGGTGCTCATGCGACCTCTTTGCTCTCGCGCGGCCACATCCAGTAGCAGCACGTGAAAAACATCACGATTAGCGATCCCAAAACGACCCACATCAACTGAAAGACGAGGCATGCAAAAAAGATGAACATGAAAATCGCGAGCGTGAGCGGTGCCAGCGAATCCTCCGGCATCGTCGCGATTCCGTTGGGTTCCGCATCGAGCCACCCGCTCGTAGGAGTGAGCCTGCCTCCGTCGAGGACCCTCTCATTCTCTGGGTCCATGCTCTCCTGGAACTCATCCCAGAGCGGATGGCGCGTCACAACAACCGGTATGTGCGCCGTTCCGTAGGGCTGCGGAGGCGAATCCGTGTCCCACTCGAGTCCGTCCGAATTCCAGGGATTTTTACCGGCCAATTCGCCGGTGCGCATGCTGACGAACAAATTTATGAGGCTTAATAGAACGCCGATCCCGAATACGAACGATCCAATCGTCACGACCATATTCGTGGCGTCGAATCCGAGTCCGGCAGGATACGTATAAATGCGCCGCGGCATGCCGATCAGCCCGAGAATGTGCATCGGAAAGAAGCCGACGTTGAAACCGATGAACATGACCCAAAAGCTGCATTTACCGAGCGTTTCGTTCATCATTCGGCCCATCATCTTGGGCAGCCAATAATAAAAACCGGCAAACACGGGAAAGACATTTGCACCAATGAGCACGTAATGTATGTGCGCCACCACGTAGTAGGTGTTGTGGACCTGCCAATCGACCGGAATGATCCCCGTGAAGACGCCGCTCAAGCCGCCGATCACCAAGAGCGCCACCGTGCCGAGCGCGTAGTACATCGCCGTCGTGGCTACGGGTTTGCCCTTCCATAAGGTGGCCACCCAGGCGAAGACCTGAATTGTGGTGAAAATCGAAACGGTCATGCTGCCGGCGCTGAAGAAGCTCATCGCCATATCGGACATGCCAACCGTGAACATGTGGTGCAGCCAGACACCAAATCCGACGAGCCCTGTAAGAACGGTGGCAATTGCGACCCACGCATACCCAACGATCGGACGGCGCGAAAATACCGGGATGATCATCGAGATCATCCCAGTAGCGGGAAGGAAGATGACGTACACCCAGGGATGGCCAAAGAACCAGAAGAGTTGCTGCCACAGGAAAGTGTCGCCGCCGCCCGATACGGTAAAGAAATGCGTGCCCCAGCGGCGGTCCAGTTCAAGAAAAATGCAAGCGGCCGTGAGAGCCGGCAACGCGAAGAGAATGACGAGTGAAATCGTCAGCGTGCTGTATGCAAAAAGAGGCATGCGGCTGATCGCCATGCCGGGAGCGCGCAGCCGAAGGATCGTGACGACGAAATTTACGGCATTGGCCGTCGTGGAGACCGTCAGAAAAATCAGCGCGAGGGCATATATGTCCATCCCGATGCCGGGCGAATAGAGCGTCAACGTGTAAGGGACGTACGCGAACCATCCGGCATGCGGCGCCTGGCCAAAGAGCGGAGAGATGTAAAGCAAGATGCCTGACAGCAAGAAAGACCAGTAGGTGAAGGCGTTCAATCGAGGGAACGCCATGTCGCGCGCGCCGATCATCAGCGGAATTAGATAAATGGCGAATCCGGAGAGAATCGGCGACGCGTACCAGAAAATCATGGTGACGCCGTGCATCGTGAAGATCTGGTTGTAGGCCTCGGGCGAAAGGAACGCCATGTCCGGGCGGGAAAGCTGGATGCGAACCAGAAGCGCTTCAATGCCGCCGACGAGCAGAAAGATAAAGGCAGTCACTAGGTAACGAATGCCTAATTCTTTGTGGTCGACGGTGCCGAACCAGCCGCGAATTGTTTTTGGAGTTTCCCAGAGGTAAGTAAGGCGCTCTTCAATGAAGGCCGTAGCCATGCCTGCTCCGCGAACGTGAGGAAAGCTTTTTGTCGGTTAGCGCCACGCGCACTGCCGGTACGCCGAGGTAGAATCGAAAAAAAGATGAACGGTTAGTGGATGTCAGCCTTAAACTTTCAATAAGTTCTGGACACAAGAAATCTCATATTAGGGCGTTGCAAACCGATACCCCTTCTGCCAGCCGCAAGCCGATACTGAAACCGAAAGGCCTTACCAACAATACTGGTGTTGCTCTAGGACGTTACGAAGATTCGTGTAGCACATCTGGCGCGCCGTGAGGCTCTAAAGTATTGCGGAAGAAAGGCCGATACCTTCAAAAGCAGAGGAACTGAGGATGAAAGAAGGATCATGAACAGCATCAGCGCTCTTATCGTAGACGATTCATCGGTAATGCGAAAAATTGTGGAGCGCTTGCTGCGGCAGGCTGGTCTCGAGCTGACACATGTGTACGAGGCAGGAAACGGCGTCGAGGCGCTCAGTGTGCTGAAGGAGAGCAAGGTCGATCTGATTCTTTGCGACATCAACATGCCCGTAATGAATGGCCTCGAATTCATCAAGCAATTGCCCGAAGTCGAAAACGGAAAAGACGTGCCGGTGGTGATGATCACGACCGAAGGAAGCGAATCGCATGTAGTGCAAGCGCTTTCGTGCGGCGCGAAAGGCTACATACGTAAACCGTTTACGCCCGAGCAGGTGAAAGAGAACGTACTGACATTGTTGGCGGGGAAAGCATGAAATCGGCAAACGAGATGCTGGCATCGCGGCAGAATCACCAGAATTGGGCTCCGCTGATGGAATTGGCAATGAAGGAAGTATTCGAGCTGATGCTGGGCGTCGAACTGAAACCTGCAACCAGCGAACCTGACGATGCCTTCGACATTACGGCGATGGTGGGGCTGGCGGGACAGTTTCGCGGCGTGCTGACGATACGATGCAACCGCGAAACGGCTGCCCGCATGGCCAGCAGGCTGATCGGTGCTTCGCCCTCGGCTGACAGTGCAGACGTGAAGGACGCCTTTGGCGAAGTGGGAAATATGATCGCCGGCAATTTCAAAAACAAGATCACCGGCATGGGCGACTCCTGCATGCTCTCAGTACCTACCGTGATTACGGGAACCGACTACAGTGTGCATTCGCTCGCCGATTCCGACGGAGTCGAAGTAAGGCAGCTCTTCGAAGGTTCCCCGTTTCTGGTAATGCTGGAAATCCACAGCTGAAAAACCTGCGGTTTTGTCTCTCATTTCCAACGCTTCAAATGACGGCCGGGCTTATGGTTTTATGCCTGATAGCGAAGGTTTCCAATAGCCGATCGTGCCGGGAAAATGGATTAGGTGGAATTGGTCGTTCAGATGAAGAAGGGACTCCGAAGTTCCTAAGAAGAAGTATCCGCCGAAATTAAGATCATTGAAGAAGTGGCCGATCACGCGTGATTTCGACACGCCATCAAAATAGATCAGCACGTTGCAGCAGAAGATCACGTCCATACCCTTCATGAAGAGCATTTTGGAGTCGTCCTGGAGATTAAGGCGATTGAACGTGACGAGCTTCTTTACTTCGGAGCGCACCTGAAGCTTTCCGCCATCCGCTGCGGCGAAGTATTTTCTCTTGAAGCAATCTGTCGTGTTCCGAAGAGCGTAGTCTCCGTAAATCCCTACTTTGGCAGCCTCCACGGACCGATCATTCAGGTCCGTAGCTACGATTTCGAATTGCCAGCCCTTTAAAACGCCTTCGCTTTCCTCCAGCAGCGACATGGCAAGCGTGTAAGGCTCCTCGCCCGTAGAACAGCCCGCGCTCCAGATGCGCAAGCGCTTCATGATCTGGCGCGTTTTGTCCGCCACCAGCTCGGGAAAAATGACCTTCCGTAGTGCTTCAATTTGCGCTGGGCTGCGAAAGAGGCAGGTTTCGCCGATCGTGATTTCATTGAGCAGTTGGCGCAGTTCGCCGTCGCGGTTGGGATTCGAGGTGAGATGCTCCCAGTATTCGCGCAGGCTGCGAGAACCCAATTGCTTGATTCGTCGGCCGCAGCCGTCGGCAAGAAGATAGAGTTTTTCCTCCGGCTGATAGATTCCAGAAACCTTGTAAACGAGATCGCGAATCTGAAAATAAACCGGATCGAACGATTCCTTCGGTCTGGCAATAGTGCCCATGGGCGCCTTAAGAGCTTGTGTGACGGGGCGTCATGTCAATTTGTCTCCGACGCTGCGAACGTTCTTTGCTGCGGCGCGGCGTGGGTTACCCGGCTCTGGAGGACGCGCCGCGTGATTTCAGCGCCCAGCATGCCAAGGGGATAGACGCCATCCACGTGTCCGGCACTGTAAGTCAGTCCTGGCATGCCCCACACCACCGAGGACGACTCGTCCTGGATAATCACTTCTCCGCCCGCTTCGCGGATCCGTTGCGAGCCAAGGACCCCATCAGAGCCCATTCCAGTCATGACGACAGCAAGAGCGCCTGGACCGTAAGCTTTAGCGACGGAGCGAAACAGCACATCGACAGCGGGCCTGCACGAGTGCTCGTGCGGATTTTGGTTGAGTTCAATGTGCGGGCGCAGCGCGGAACGCCTTACGATCATGTGGAAATTGCCCGGTGCGATCCACGCTTTGCCCGCAACGAGATTGCCGCCATCGCAGCCTTCCTCGACAGCGATCCGCGAATGATTCGCAAGACGATCGGCAAGCAAACGAGTGAAGATGGGCGGCATGTGTTGCACGGTGACGATCGGGACGGGGAAATCCTTTGGTATCGCAGGAAAGACTTCGGCAAGGGCGTTCGGGCCGCCTGTCGAAGTTCCAATGGCAACGATTTCAATCCGGCCAGGGCGAGGATGCGGGCGGCGTGGAAGAACGCGGATTGCGGATCCTCGCAGGATTTTTGACGGCGCGATGGGACAAAGCGCTTTTATTTTGGGGATCAAATCAGCGCGAATGGCGTCGACTGCTCCGGCCGGACTGCCCGCATTGCTTGGCTTCGTCGCATAGTCGGAGGCGCCGAGAGCGAGTGCGTCCAGAGTGGCGGAAGCTCCCGCTTCGGTGAGCGTACTGAACATGATCACGGGAAGCTTTGGATATAACTTCCGGATTTCGGCCAAGGCTTCAATGCCGTTCATCACGGGCATTTCGACATCGAGCGTGACCACATCCGGATGGCACTGCGGGATTTTCGCGAGAGCGAGCTTGCCGTTTTGGGCTGAACTCACGACCTCTAGACAGGGATCGGCTGAAAGTGTGTCCGAAAGGATTTTTCGGATTACAACCGAATCGTCGACAATGAACACGCGAATTTTCGAATGAGGCTGCAAGAGTCGCTTTTTCCTCAAATTGTGTAATACGCCGGCCTCACGAATTATTTGGTGCGACGCTCAATGCCGCCTTCTAGGCCGCTCGATGTTGCGCGAATGCTTTGCTGTGACCGTTTGCATTCGCATCGATCCGGAATTGTTCGACAAGCCCGCGAAGCTGGGTTGACATCTCGGCCAGTTGCGCCGCCGCTTTCTGCGAATCATGCGCGCTTGACGATGTGCTCTGCGCCGCCTGTGCGACGCCGCCGATATTTTGCGTGATTGCTTCGGAACCCTTTGCCGCCTCCATGACGTTGCGGGACATTTCGTTCGTCGTGGCGCTCTGTTCCTCGACGGCGGTGGCGATTGTGTTCGCAATGTCGTTGATCTTGTTGATCACCTCGCTGATCGTGCCGATAGCCTCTACGGCACCCTTTGTGTCGTCTTGAATGGTCGTGATCTTCTGGCTGATGTCCTCGGTGGCTTTGGCGGTCTGCTTCGCCAGCTCCTTCACCTCATTTGCCACAACGGCAAAGCCTTTGCCCGCTTCGCCGGCGCGAGCCGCTTCGATGGTGGCGTTGAGCGCAAGAAGATTGGTCTGCTGCGCGATTGACGTGATCACCTTGATCACTTGCCCGATCTCGACGCTCGATTCGCCGAGTTTCGAAACGATCATGTTGGTGGTGTAAGCGGTCTTCACCGCTTCGCTGGCGACTTTGGCGGCTTCGCCCGCATTTTTGGCAATGTCTTTAATCGTGGCGGACATTTGTTCAGCGCCCGTCGCCACCGTCTGAAGATTGCGGCTCACTTGTTCGGTTGCGGCCGATACGGTGTTGGCCTGCGCCGTGGCCTCCTCGGAGTTGGCGGTGATCTGCTGGCTCGTTGAGGAGAATTCCTCGCTGGCGGCAGCTACGTGAGTTGCGTTTTGGGTCAGTGAACTAATGATGCCTTGGAGGTTGTTCTGCATGGTATTGATGCTGGCCGCGAGTTCGCCAATTTCGTCGGATTGGTTTAGTGCGATTTCCTCGGCGGTCAAGTCGCC
Source organism: Candidatus Acidiferrales bacterium (assembly GCA_050746865.1). Taxonomy (GTDB): domain Bacteria; phylum Acidobacteriota; class Terriglobia; order Acidiferrales; family UBA7541; genus Palsa-295. The sequence continues at coordinate 49,900 of JBOGMU010000213.1, read as the reverse complement.
ATCCGCGATTCGCTTTGCAACGGCACAGACTCTCTGAACAGGCCGTGAAATCTGCCTAGCGATCAAAATGGCGAGAAGAAGCCCCAGCGCGATGCCCCCGACAAGAATGGCGGAGACCCAGATGCGTGCTGCCTCGTATGTAGATTCGGCCTTGTTCAGAGCCTCGTCGGACATTTTTTGCTGGAGCTCCGAATCGGAGGTCAGGGTGCTCTCGGCAGCATCGAACTCCGGCGCATCCTCTTTTTCGAGCAGGTCCGCTGCGTCCTTCGTCTGGCCCGCCTGCACGAAGTTTTCCACTTTTTGGTTCGTTAGGGTGTACTGGGCATATTGTGAAGTGAAGCTGTCGTATAGTCTCTTTTCCTCGCCTTCGTCGACCAGCGGCGCGTAAATATCCTCTTGCTTCTTTATGTCGGCCGCGGCGCCGTGCAGATCTTCAAGAGCCTTGGCGCGTTCCTGCGGTTTCGCGGAGGAAACGGAGAGCCGTATTTCTGCGCGGCACTTTTCCAGATCGCTATAGAGGTCTGCCAGCGCGCGCGTGCCGGGCAATTCGTTTTGGCCGATCTCCATCGCCATTACGTTCACGGAAGCGAGCCTTGTGAGCGAAAAGACGCCCAACAGAGCCATAAGCACAAGAACGGCCGAAAAAGCCATGATCAGCCTGGTTGCTATCTTCCTATCGGAGAACCAACGCATCTCTTTCCCCCTGCCGTGCTGGCGCGACGTCCTCCGCCCGCATACGCGATTCCTTTTCCATCAGTGCTTTGCGTAGAGATCGGCAACTGCATAGGTAATACCGAAAAAAATCCGCTTCGGCTCCGCGCCGTTCGAAGGAAAGTCGCCAGCAAAGCCACTGGCAACGTCACTTTAAAAATCGATGCCATGCCTTTCGTATCGGCACGGCGAGAGGTCGGCTTTAAGGCAATGCGTCAATTGGCAGGTGTAGCTCCCGGCAATTCAATGATTTGGCAGGCGCGCTCCGTATCGACCACGTGCATCAAGCGGTTGTCCAGCTTGTGAACACCCAGAATCACGCTGCGTAACTTACCGTGAAGCGTTTCAGGCGGCTGCTCGAAAGTCTCCTCCTGCACCTCAACAACATCGCCGATCTCGTCAACCAACAAGCTGACGGAACCGTCTTCGGAGCGGACGACTACGTTCATCGGTTGTGCATTGGCGGGGCGTGGCTCGAGATCCAGACGGCGGCGCAGATCGATCGCAGTCACGATTTGGCCGCGCAGATTGATCAAGCCGCTGACGACGGGCGGTGCGAGCGGCACGGGCGTCATTCCGACGTAACGAAGGACTTCCTGCACGCGGCGAAGCTCGATACCGAAGAGCAATTCATTTAAATAGAACGTGCAAAATTGGGATGATTGAGCCATTTTTAAGCACAATCCTTGTCAGCTTAGGCCGCTAACTGCGTGAAGTTAAATCCAGACGGGTCCGACCGAAAAAAACGAGGCCGCCGATAATTAAGTTCTCCATCAATGCACGACCTCCGCCGGAAGCGGCTGATCCGCGTTCAAGCCTGATGAGCGAAGCACTGCCGGAATGTCGAGTAGCTCCGTGACACGCCCATTGATCACGGCGGAATAAAGGACGCCGGCGCGCGTGGCTGGGTACTTAACATCAGCGATGTCCTCCACGATATCGAAGATACGTTCGACTACTACACCTACGGTCTGCCCGTCGTTGTGGCAAACGAGCACTTGAAGTTGTTTATCGGCGATCTCAGCGGATGCTTTGGGACTGCGACGGCGGTGGCGACGCTCATCGAGTGCGTACTCCAGGCGAACGAGTGGCAGAATTCGCCCGCGGTATTGCGCCACCCACTGCGATCCGGATTGCTCTAGTTGACTTGCCGGAAACTCCTCCAATCGGTCGAGCGTTTCGATCGGCAGCGCCATGCAGGAGTCGTCTGGACCGGCGAAGAGAAGAAATGTTTGCTTCTCGCGCGCCTTTTCCGCTTCCGCCGTTTCAGCGGCTCTCTCGGCGAGCGCACGATCGCGGGCTTCGGAGATAACACCGGAGCGCTGCGCAACGCCCATCACGTCGAGAATGAGCGCAATCTTTCCATCGCCCATGATACTGGCGCCCGCGAATGTCTTAATGCCCTTGAGCTGTTTGCGAAGGGGCTTGACGACGATTTCCTGTGTGTCATTCACTTCGTCGACCACGAGCCCGAACTGGCGTTCACCCGCCTGAAGCACCACGATATTGACGGCCCGATCGTGCGAGCTAGTAGATGCCACGCGTGCGTTTTGGTCGAGCTGCAACTCTTTCCCCAAATAAACGAGCGGTAAGAGCCGGCCGCGAAGACGGTAAACGGGCGCGCCGTGAACAAGCTCGATGCGTTTATTGGAACCGCCGCCTTCCACGCGCACCAGCTCGGTCAAGTTCACTTGTGGAATCGCAAACCGCTCGCCCGCGGACGTCACCACGAGCGCGGGAATAATCGCCAAAGTGAGAGGAATTTTGACGCGGACCGTTGTTCCTTCGCCAGGCTTCGAGTGAACGTCTACCGTGCCTCCGATTTTTTCCACGTTTGTCTTCACCACGTCCATGCCCACACCGCGGCCCGAGACGTTGGTTACTTGGGCGGCCGTGGAAAAGCCGGGAAGAAAAATCATGTTGAAGATTTCGCGGTCGGGGAGTCGTGCCGCGTGATCTGCCGTGACGAGCGCGCGTTCGATCGCTTTCTGGCGAATGCGGTCGCGGTTCAGCCCCGCGCCGTCGTCAACAATTTCTATATTGACCTGCCCGCCTTCATGGAACGCGCGAAGGATGAGCCGGCCTGTGCGGTCTTTTCCGAGCTTCACGCGATCCGCAGGTAGTTCAATGCCGTGGTCGACCGCGTTGCGCACGAGATGCGTGAGCGGATCCTTTATGGCTTCTATGATCGTCTTGTCGAGCTCGGTTTCCTTGCCCCCCATGTCTATGCGCACTTCTTTGTTGCAACTCAGGGCCACGTCGCGGACCGTGCGCGGAATTTGGTTCCAGACGTTGCCAATGGGCTGCATGCGCGTCTTCATCACCTGTCCCTGAAGCTCAGTCGCGATCAGATTCATCCGTTGCGACACGCCCTGCAGTGTCATGTCTTCGGAGGTATTTGCGAATTGCAGCAGTTGGTTGCGGGCCAGAACGAGTTCGCCCACAAGCGTCATTAAATTGTCGAGAAGGTTGACGCCCACGCGAACCGTGCCCGCCGATACATTGGATCGCGATTCGATGACGGCCTGCGCCAAAGCGACGTCGCCGGGATTGATGTGACCTTGCGACACAAGAATGTCTCCGATCTTGCGCTTGTCGCCCTCGTCCTGTTTTTGCAGCGCCTCGGCAAGATTCCCTGTTGACACCAGCCCGCATTCGACGAGTACTCCTCCGATCTTTTCCGGAGACGGCATGTGTGCTCGGCTTTTATCGTCCACAGCGGGAGGCGCGATATCCTCTGGCTTTTGCGTTGAAGCGGAAGCAGCAGCGCTTGGGCTCTGCAGGCGCTTTAGCGTTTCGAGCAAATCGGAATACTCGGACGTGCCATCCTGTCCCGAAACCTGGATTTCCGCGAGCATCTGGCGAATGGCATCAACCATCTTGAGCAGCGCCGTCGTTATTTCCGGATTCAGGCCGAGCTTGCCGTCACGAAGAACAGCGAGCAAATTCTCTCCGGCATGAGCCACTTTTTCGAGCTTCGCTAAACCGAGAAAGCCGCAGGTCCCCTTAATCGTGTGGATCGTACGAAATACGCCCGCCAGTGCGTCCCGGTCGCCGGGGTTTTTCTCCAGGCTCACAAGTTCGCGGTCGAGACGGTCCAGGTTCTCGTAGCTCTCTACGAGAAAATCGTCGACGATCTCGTTGTCGCTCATCCGCCGATGCGTTCCTTTCGGGAATATTTTTGCTCGGATCTCTTCCTAGTATCGTCAGATATGCAGGCATTCATTAGACCGTCTGGCGAAGCTATCTGAGTGCCGGCCGGAATCGTCGGAGTCTTGGTCTCCCGGAATGTTGAAGGGCGAGAACCATGAGGGAACGCTAATCTTGCCGACTTTTCGTTTAAAGGACATTGACGGCAGGAATCACGTCGTTGTCTGCTCTTGGCGTCCCATGCACCGAAAATGGCAAAACCCTTTTGTCCCTGTCCGCATCGGAGCTAAAATACGCCCTGCCTGAGGTTTTATGGCAGATTACGGATGCTGCTCAAGAGATTAGCTCAGCGCGTTCTCGCCGTGGTTGTGGTTGCCACGGTCGTCGCATTGACGACCGGCTCGCTGACCCATTTCCATAGCGCCGCTTCCACCGAAGCGACTTGCCAGGTCTGCCACGTCAGCCACGCGTCGGCTCCCGGGCCGTCTGCCCCCACCGCAGCTCAATCCGCTGTCCCAATTTTAAAGCTCGCGGTAACCGAAAGCGTTTCCAGTTGTCTCACTCCGCTGCTCGCGGCAAGCACTCCTCGAGCACCTCCCGCCTAAAGCTTGCATTCGCTCTCTAACGACTGAATCTGCACGCGACCGGATGGTTGGGGCTGCGCGTTCATTCTTGATGTCCATTTTTCAGTCTTCGGGTGTTCGCGCACGGCGCAACAAACCTTTGCCATTCATGGAGAGAATCATGAAATTTTCAACAGTCGCGCCGCCAGTTGTTTGGACGGCCGCTCTCGTAGTCAATAAGCACCTTGCGCGCAAGTGCATGGCATTGACCGTGTTGGCGGTGTTCGTTGCAGGAGGGGCCGCCGCGCAAGCTGCACCGCCGGCCACGCCCGCGCAGAATTCCCAACGAAATTCCACGCAAGCCGCGCCAACCCAGGCGCCCGCGCCGCCCGCACAGGCGCTGGCACAAAACAATCATGCGTCGGTGCGGGTGACCTTGGACGAGTCAATCCAGATGGCCCTACAGCACAACCACAATCTATTGGCAACGCGTTCGACTATCCAGCAAAGCAAGGCGGAAGAGATCACGGCGAACCTGCGGCCGAACCCTGTACTGTTGGGCGATGCGCTATTTGTTCCGTTTTTTCAACCGAGCGACTTCAACTCCGATTTTATGTCGAACTCGGCGGAGTTCGACCTAGGGGTGAGCTATCTCTTCGAACGCGGGAAGAAGCGGCAGCACCGACTGGCGGCTGCGCAGGATCAGACGGCCGTGACAACTTCGCAGGTGGCGGATAACGAGCGAACGCTGACCTTCAACGTGACGCAGGATTTCATCGCGGTGGAATTGGCCGAATCGACGCTCGATCTGGCGCAGCAGGATCTGTCGAGCTTCCAGAACACGCTCGCAATCAGCCAGGCACAGTTCGATGCGGGCGATATCAGCCAGGACGACCTATTGAAGATCAAGTTGCAAGAATTGCAGTTCCAGACGGATGTTTCGCAGTCGCGGCTTGCCACGGTGCAGGATCTCTCCGATCTACGGCAACTGCTCGGGTATGAATCGGTGCCGGCCGATTACGATGTCGCCGGGCAATTCGAATATCTGCAAGTACCAGGCAATCTCGAGGATTTTCAAATGAAGGCGCTGCAGAACCGTCCCGATCTGCGAGCAGCGCAGCAGGGCGTGACTGCGGCAGATAGCCAACTAGCGCTGCAAAAGTCGATCGGCAAGCGCGATATTACGGCACAGATCAATTACACACACGTGAGCAACGCCAATACAGCATCGCTTTTCGGGCAAATCCAACTGCCGATATTCGACAGAAATCAAGGCGAGATCGCGCGAGCGCAGTACGCAATCAATCAGGCGCGCGAACAGCAGCAATTCACAAACGATCAGGTGCTCACGGACGTGCGGGATGCATACGAGAGCGTCCATTCAAACGATCAGATCGTGAGCCTCTACCGTTCCGGGTATCTGCAGGAGGCGCAGCAGGACCGAGACATCAGCGAGTATGCATATCGGCGGGGCGCGGCGAGTCTGCTGGATTTTCTGGATGCGGAGCGCAGCTACCGCGCCACACAGCTCGGCTACAGACAGTCACTTGCAGCTTACTTGCTGGCGCTCGAACAGCTTCGCGAGTCCGTGGGCACAAGGAGCCTGCCATGAACATAAGAGGGCGATTGCCGAAAATGCGAGCAGCCGGATTGGCGGCGATCTTTGCCGGCGTGTGGACATTCGGCGGATGCGGCTCAAGCCAGCAGGGGAAAATGACGTCGTATTCCTCGCAATCCTCGAAATCGACGACGCCGCAGCTTTTTAACATTCCACAGGATCAGATGTCCCACGTGCAAGTCGTTGCGATCGCACCGACAAAACTAACGCGGACGATGCGCCTGACTGGTTCCGTGGAGTACAACGCGTTCGAGACGACGCCCGTGGTCAGTCAAGTGGGCGGACCAGTGACGCGCATTCTCGTTGTGCCCGGTGATCACGTTAAGCAAGGCCAACCGATGCTCGAAGTAAGCAGCCCGGACTATTCGCAATTGCTCGATACGTACCTCAAGGCCGCCGATGCTTCGCGGCTTGCGGATCGAAATTACTCGCGAGCGCAGGACCTTTATCAACATCAGGCGCTTGCCGAGCGCGATTTGCAGCAGGCCGAAAGCGATAAAGATCAGGCGCACGCCGATCTGGATGCGGCCGAGCAGGGTTTGAAAATTCTCGGTGTAAAGGATCCGGCCAACTTATCGCAAGGGCCCGCAACCGCGAACATTCCCGTGCTGGCGCCCATTAGCGGCGAAGTGGTGGAGAGGCAAGTGTCGCCCGGTCAGGTGTTGCAGGCAGGACAAACCCAAGCCTTCACAATTTCGAACATGGCCACGGTGTGGGTGATGGCAAACGTCTATCAGGCCGATCTCGCTTACGTACATACGGGTGACAACGTAGTGGTGCAGACGGATGCGTACCCGGATACATTTCACGGAAGAATTTCTTACATCTCACCCGCGCTGGATCCCAATACGCGAACGCTGCAGGCTCGCGTCGTCGTCGATAACAAGGGGGAAAAGCTGAAGCGTGACATGTATTGCACCGTCATGGTTACAGCCGGAACCGTGAACAACGCGATTGCCGTGCCGGATGCCGCTGTGCTTCGCGACGACGAGAATCTGCCCTTCGTTTACATCGAAAGCGGCACCAACCAATTCGGCAGGCGGTCCGTACGCATCGGCGAGAGCACTAATGGCGAAACGCAAATTCTGAGTGGCCTGTCGGCAGGCGACAACGTTGTGGGCAACGGCAGTTTGTTCTTGCAGTTTGCAAATTCACTTCAGCAATAAGGCGGCCGGGCTCACATGATTCATCGCATCGTTCAATTCTCTCTGCGCCAGCGGTTTCTGATTCTCATAGCCGTCGTGTTTATCGCGGTTACGGGCGCCGTTTCCTTTCACCACATGCCGGTGGATGCTTACCCGGACCTCGCGCCGCCAATGGTGGAGATCATCACTCAATGGGAAGGCCATGCGGCGGAGGAAGTGGAGCGCCTGGTCACGTTGCCCACGGAAATCGAAATGAACGGCGTCCCGAAGCTTTCCGTTATGCGTTCGATTTCGCTTTACGGTCTTTCGGATGTAACCCTAACGTTTCAGGAAAACACGGACGATTATTTTGCGCGGGAGTTGGTGTATCAGCGCCTCACCGAAGTCGAGTATCCCTCGGGAGTAACGCCGAGCGTCGCCCCGCTTTCAAGCCCATCTGGGCTCGTCTATCGCTATGTGATCGATAGCCCCGATCGATCTCCCCAAGAGTTGAAGACCTGGGAAGACTGGGTAATCTCGCGAGAATACAAACAGGTGCCGGGAGTGGCGGACGATTCCGGCTTCGGTGGAACGGTGATGCAGTATCAGGTCCTGCTCGATCCGTCAAAGCTCTATAGCTATCACGTCACAGTTCCAACGATCGTTCAGCAATTAAGCGTTAACAATTCGAATGCCGGCGGCGGCTTTTTTTCGCAAGGCAGCCAGTTTTATTACGTTCGCGGCCTCGGGTTGCTGAGTGATTTAAAGGATATCGGCGACGTAGTTGTCGGATCGCAGAATGGTGTGCCGACGCGCGTAAGCGACGTGGGTGATGTGACGATCGGCAATGCGCCGCGCCTAGGCGAATTCGGATTCAACAAACGAGATGATGCGGTCGAAGGCGTCATCATGATGCTGCGCGGCGAGCAGACACAGGACGTTTTAAAGGGCGTCGAAGCGAAAACCAAGCAGCTGAATGAGAGCATTCTCCCGCCGGATATCAAGATCAGGCCGTTTTACGACCGCAGCGATCTTGTCGCGCTCACGATTGACACAGTCGAGCACAATTTAGTCGTCGGAATGGCGCTCGTACTAATCGTCTTGATGTTTTTCCTCGGCAACGTGCGAGCCGCCGTGATCGTAGCGCTCACGATTCCGCTGGCTCTTCTTTTCTCGTTTATCTTTCTCCATTTGCGCGGTGTGGCTGCAAACCTGCTTTCTATCGGCGCCATCGACTTCGGAATCATCATCGACGGCACCCTCGTGATGGTGGAGAACATTTTTCGAGAGCTGAGTGATCGCGAAGGACAGCAATACAACGTGCAAGAAGTGCTTCTTGCCGCGGCACGGGATGTCGACCGGCCCATTTTTTATTCGGTGGCCGTGATCATTGCCGGTTACCTTCCCATTTATGCGCTCACCGGACCTTCCGGAAAACTCTTTCAGCCGATGGCGGACACGATGGCTATCGCGCTAATCGGAGCGCTCCTCCTGACGCTTACGTTCGTGCCTGTGATGTGCGCGTATTGGTTCAAGCACGGCGTCCGTGAACGCGTGAACAAACCTTATGAATGGGTGAAGCGGCGATATACACGCCTGCTGGATTGGTGTCTCGATCATCCGGCAGGCACAATCGTTGGCGCGCTCGTCATCTTCGGGCTCACATTGCTGCTTGTGCCTTTCATTGGCGGCGAGTTCATGCCGCATCTTGATGAGGGCGCGATGTGGATCCGTGCCACGATGCCTTACACAATTTCCTTTGAGGAAGCGAGCAAGCTTTCTCCCTCAGTCCGCAGCCTTCTGCTCACATATCCCATGGTGACCGATGTGGGATCGGAGCTTGGGCGGCCTGACGACGGAACCGATGCAACCGGATTTTTTAACGACGAGTTCTATGTCGGCCTGAAGCCTTATAGCGATTCCACTTGGAAGAAGAGCCCCATTCACACAAAGGCTGAACTGACCGAGGAGATTCAGAAGAAGCTTCAGGCCTATCCCGGCATCATTTTCAATTTCACGCAACCCGCCGAGGATGCCGTGGACGAAGCGCTCACCGGCCTAAAAAGCGCGCTTGCCGTGAAGATTTACGGCCCTGACCTGAATGTGCTGCAAGATCATGCCATCGAAATCAAAAAGCGCCTTGAACAGGTACCGGGTTTTACAGAACTGACCGTCGTGCGCGAGCTTGGACAGCCAAGCCTCCTCGTCGATGTGGATCGTGACAAGATTGCGCGTTACGGCGTGAATGTGGCGGACGTCGAGGCCGTAGTCGAAGCGGCTGTCGGAGGGCAGGCCGCTACGCAGGTGATCCAGGGCGAAAAGCTTTTCGATCTTGTGGTGCGCATGAAGCCGGAATTCCGCGAGAACGCGAAGGAAATCGGCAATTTGCTCGTGGGCACGGCTTCAGGACAGCAAATTCCCCTTAGTTCGTTGGCAAACATTCACGAAGCAAGCGGTGCCTCCTTTATCTATCGCGAAAGTAATTCCCGCTACATCGGAGTGCAATTCAGCATCGAAGGCCGCGACCTGGAGAGTTCGGTGCGCGATGGACAGCGTGCCGTGGCGGACATACAAAAATCGTTGCCTCCCGGCTACCGGCTGGAGTGGGGTGGCGAGTACAACGAATATCTCGAAGCGCGGCACCAGATGGAGCTAATCGGCCCGCTCGCAATGTTGCTCATATTCATGATTCTCTTCGCGCTTTACGGAAACTTAAAATTCCCCATCTCGATTGCATTTGGAGTTGTGATAACCGAGCCGGTAGGCGCGCTCATCGCACTCAAATTGACGCACACTCCCTTCAGCGTCTCATCGGGATTAGGATTACTCGCGCTGCTCGGCGTCTCGGTGGAGACGGCCGTTATTCTGGTCTCTTACATCAACAAGCTGCGGATGCAGGGCAGCGACATTCGCACGGCAACCCGCGAGGCGGCGCTTTTGCGGCTGCGGCCTATTATGATGACTGCACTCGTCGCATGCTTAGGCCTTATGCCCGCCGCGCTTTCCACCGGCATCGGTTCGGACACACAAAAGCCGTTTGCGATTGTGATTGTGGCCGGCCTTTTTTCGCGGCTGTTCCTCGGATTCTTCGTTGATCCGGTGCTCTACCGAGCGGTTGCTCGTGAAGGCGACGTCTTGCAGGTGTAAAAGCCTCTCAAGTATCTTTGGGTATTGGCGGCCAGCTGCTCTACGGAACTCCCGTGCCGGGATTTGCGTACCAATAGCTGACGGGTGGTCTTCATGGAAAATTTCTCGACTCAGTTGCGGCAAGTCCTGCGGCGGTTCCGGCGTGCGCCGGCGTTTACGCTCATTGCGGTGATCACCGTCGCGGCAGGCGTGGGTGCCACTACCGCTGTCTTCAGCATTTTAGAAGGAGTGATGCTGAAGCCTTTGCCATATCCGCATCCGGAGCAACTCGTCGGAGTTTGGCACACGGCGCCCGGGTTGAACATTCCTATGCTGAACATGTCGCCCGCAAACTACTTCATCTATCGCGAGCAGGGCCGCGAATTCAAGGAAATCGGCCTCTACAACAGCGACTCCGTCAGCATTACAGGAAAGGGAGCGCCCGAATATGTTCACGCCATCGATATGACTGAAGGAGTGCTGCCGGCGCTCGGCATTTCCCCTGTTCTTGGGCGCTGGTTCAACGCAACGGACACAGCCCAAGGCGCTCCCGAAACCGCGATTCTCACCTACAGCTACTGGATGCGAGAGTTTGGTGCAGACCGCACGGTGATTGGAAAGACATTCGTGGCTGATGGCGTCTTGAGGCAGATCATTGGCGTGATGCCCCAGAATTTCCAGTTCCTCGATGAGTACAACCTGCAATTGCTGCTTCCTTTTCATTTTGACCGCACGAAAGTTAGGCTCGGAAATTTCAGTTACGAGGGTCTCGCGCGCCTGAAACCGGGCGCAACGATTGCGATGGCAAACGCCGACGTCGCGCGGATGATTCCGATCGTCTGGCGAAGCTTTCCGCCTCCTCCTGGATTTAGCGTAGACCTTTTCTTGAAAGCGAACATTGGGACAAATGTCCGCCCGCTCAAGAAGGATGTCGTCGGTGACTCCGGCAAGATTCTCTGGATTTTGATGGGCAGCATCGTGCTCGTGCTGCTGATCGCCTGCGCGAACGTAGCGAATTTGCTTCTCGTTCGGGCCGAAGGACGCCAGCAGGAGCTTGCCATTCGTTCGGCACTTGGCGCCAGCCGCGGACGCCTCGCAGTGGACTTGCTTTTCGAGAGTGTGTTAATCGGCTTAACCGGCAGCGTGCTTGGATTAGGCCTGGCGTACGGCGCGCTGCGGGTGTTGGTAGCGCTCGCACCTACCGGCATTCCGCGGATTCAGGAGATCGGAATCGACGTCCCGGTATTGCTTTTCACGCTCGCGATTTCCCTGATCGCAAGTCTCCTCTTCGGCTGCGTTCCGATTTTTAAGTATGCCGGCAGCCGCTTGGGCACGGGCCTTCGCGAAGGCGGGCGCACCTTAAGCGAAAGCCGCCAGCGGCATCGCGCCAGAAATACCCTTGTCGTGGTGCAAGTCGGATTGGCATCAGTGTTGCTCATCTGCGCAGGCCTGATGATTCGCACGTTTCGCGCGCTGATGAGCCTCGATCCAGGCTTTTCAGCAGCCAATCAGTTGCAGACATTCAAGGTTTCGTTTCCCTCCACGGAAGTGAAAGACCCCGATGCTCTCATCCATATGCAGAAGACAATCGAGGACAAGATCGCCGCGATTCCCGGCCTGACGTCTGTCGCAATGGCCAATTCCATCCCAATGGACGACCAAGGCTGGACTGATCCGGTTTTCGCGCAAGACCATGACACCGCGGGCCAGGTTCCGCCTCTGCGCCGCTTCAAGTTCGTCTCGCCCGGATACTTTTCCACTCTCGGAATGCGGATGATTGCAGGCGGCGATTTCACGTGGCCGGAAACATATCAGCGGCTTCCCGAAGCGATTATTTCGGAAAATTTTGCCAAGGAATATTGGGGCGATCCCAGGAATGCATTGGGGAAGCAGATTCGAGTCAGCACGAAAGATGCCTGGCGCCAAATCGTGGGAGTCGTCGGGGATGTCTATTGGGATGGCATGGCTAAGAAGGCTCCGGCTACGGTCTATTGGCCGCTGATCATGAACAACTTCGAAACCGACGACGTCCAAGTGACGCGCGGTATGACGTATGCGATGCGGACGCCGCGCGCCGGCTCGCTAAGCTTAATGAAGGATGTGCAGCAAGCGGTTTGGTCGGTCGACGGCAATCTGCCCCTCAGAAATGTGCAGACGCTCGGCGATCTTTACACGAAGTCCATGGCCAGCACGTCATTCACGTTAACGATGATCGCAATCGCCGGCGGAATGGCGCTGCTGCTCGGCATGATCGGATTGTATGGCGTGCTCGCGTACAGCGTCTCGCAACGCACGCGTGAAATCGGCATCCGCATTGCGCTTGGCGCTCAGCGCGAGAACGTAACGGGAATGTTCATCCGCGAAGGTCTGCTGCTCACTGCAACCGGCGTGATCGTAGGTTTGGCTGCCGCAGCCGCGGCGACCCGGCTGATGGCCTCTATACTTTTCGGCGTGAGCCCAACCGATCCAATCACGTACACGCTCGTCTGCGTGGCACTCGTCGCGGTTGCCGCGCTTGCGAGCTATATTCCTTCGCGACGCGCCTCTGTGGTCGATCCGATTCAGGCTTTGCGAGCCGAATGACGGAGTGGCCAGGGGCGAAGCCGGCCACCCCGGCACTCTTTACAGCGAGCGCAGGAAGTTAAGCAGGTCCTGTTGCTGCTGCGGACTGAGCCTGTTGAAAAGCCCGATCACCTGATTTGCTTCCGAACCTGCGCTTGCATGGGCTTGAATCGCGTTCATCAGGCCTCCATTTGCGGGTGTGGCGCGGCCATCGTGTAGGAAGAATATCCTCTGGCCGAGTCCCCAAAGCGGCGCTGTCCGGAATTCGTCCGCGCCGGCGCTGCCTTGCGAAATGCGATCTGAGAGGCCGCTTCCCATGTGGTGGACGAGCAGGTCCGAGAAAAGCGCGGCAGGTTTATTGGCGAGCGCTGATGACGTGGTGGGTTTCGTTGCCGTTTGAAGCAGGGGCGCGTGGCACGTGTCGCAATGAACAGCCGCGAACATTGCGAGCCCGTCCGCGATGGAGAGTGCTGATGGATTGCCAGGTATTCCCTTGACGGAAGGAGCCGGCGGCGCCAAAAATCGCATGAAATCCGCGAATGCGACGACGTCACTCGGAACATCGGCGCCCGAACCTTCGTAGTTGGTTTCGTCTTCCGGTGTCTGGTTGCCCAGGCAAGCGGCCGGCGCCGGACCGCGCTCGTTCATGAACAGTTCGTTCGTGATGCCCATTTCCACGTTGTAGGCTTCGCCGGCGAAGATTTCGAGCGACTTGTTCTGCGCCTTCCATCCGAATTTCGTGATCGTCCCATCGTTCCCGCTGTAGTTGGGATGTCCCGAAATGCCGAGCGCCTTTTTCAACGCTGCATTGGCTTGCATGTTGGCCAGGATCGCCGCATCGGGAATGTTGTCGATCAGCCCGGAGCCGAAAAGCGGTGTCGGGATGCGGAACACGATGTTGTTGAGCTGTTCCATGGCCTCATAGTTCGGCTGCGCCATGCTGCAACCGCGAGCATCCTGGCGGCCCGCAATAGTGAAGAGATCGTGGACGCCGCCGTCGGGAGTCGAGCTTAGGGTGCCGTTGGAATTGACCATGAACGGGAAACGCGCTTCGCGGACTGGCCCGTCGCTCGTGATGAAATAGGGTATTGAGTTCGTTGCGCCATAGTCGGATGCGGCCAGGATTTGCGGATTGGCGCCAATACTCGGATATTGGCTGGCGCTAGGACTCGTGCCGCCGATCGCGGGCTGCGAGTGACAACTCGAGCAGCTGTTCGAGTTAAACGCCGGACCTAAGCCGCCATCCTGAGCGCCGGGTTCCGTACCGCTGACGGAGTCGACGGATACGAAGCGCGCCAATCCGTCCTGGAAAAATTGCATTTCGGGGGATGTGAGCCCGGGAAGAGGTGTTCCGGCACCCACGCTTCCGGCGCGGACGCCCGGGTCCTTGGCGCTGGATGAACTGGTAGAACTAACCACGGACGCGATGTTCGATGCTGTCTGGAACTGTGCCTGAAGCATCGCCGCTCCCGCGAGCCCCGCTACAAATACAGCTGTTGCCATAGCAAGATTCTTGATCTGCATGGTGCCCTCCCTACGCACTTGTCTTAAACACACCAATGCGGGTGACTTCATGGACCGCTGGCTGGGCAGGGAACGAGCAGCCAGGCGAAGAGGATTAGGCGATCACGCGCGCTGCCTGACGCTTCACAACGGAAACGGGCTGGTGAACTACGAAACAGAGAATTGAACGTATGCGGCGGAGTTGCTCCGCCAAAACGTGGGCGGATCATAGGCCCGGGACATTTTGCCGTCAATGTATCTCCGGGTACAGATTTGGTACAGGGCGAAACTCTGTTCGGCTCACGCCAGCCGAATACTATTGCTTCGCAACCGTTTTGCTGCGGATCAGATGTTAGCGGTTTAGCAACGCCGTCTTCGCCGTGTTGAAAGCCTTATACCCGTATGTTAAATTCCAAAATTGGCAGGATTTTTCCCGGAATAGGCAATCGTTGTGAATGAGAAGCAAAAAATCTCGCGCGTCGAAGTGTACTGGCACACGGTCAAGTATCGGACCGTCTTGCTGTACGGCGTCCTCATTACGGCGATTGTCCTCGCGTGCATTTATCTCGTTTTCCCGTCCGCTTCCAGTGTTGTTCTGCAAAAGTTAAATCAAACTTTCGCCGAGCCGGAGACTCCCGTCGCTTCTCCCGCCGCGCGTCAGGCGCGCTTCGTCAACCTCGACGGGAAAGTGCAAGTGAAGAAAGCGGATTCTGTGCAGTGGGTGAACGCCGACTACCAGGTGACGTTGGATAAAGGCGATCTGGTTCAGACGGGGCCGGAAGGTGTCGCGCGCATCTCTTTCGCCGACGGGACGGAATACACCGTCAAGGGTGATTCGCTCGTAACCGTGGAAGAAAACGACGTCGGGCAGGAATCCACGCAGGTGGCTGTGCACATTACTTCCGGACAGGTGGACCTGAATACCGGCGGATTATCATCCGGATCGAAGGCCGAAGTCTCCTTTGAAAATGCCGTTGCCGACTTGCATTCCAATTCGCACGCTGCCGTCAGCAGCGACCCGAGCACCCAGCAGCAGCAGATCACGGTTACCTCTGGTAGCGCCGAACTCGATCGCGGTGCAACCCACATGGAGATCGGTCAATCGGAGCGTGCTTCATTCGTAACCGGCCAGGCTGACATTACCAAGACGCAGGTGCTGGCCGCTCCTCAGCTCGTCGAACCTCTTAATTTGGCGCCGAAATTCGTCAGCGATCCCAAAACGGATCCGGTCCACTTCTCCTGGAAGCCGGTGCCGACTGCAAAACAATACGAGTTTCAGGCAAGCACCACAGGCATATTCAATCACTTGGTGAAAGATCTCAAAACGACTGACAATGCGATCGACGTAACCGATCTCGCGCCCGGCAATTATTTCTGGCGCGTGCGCGCGATTGACGATAAGAACGAAATCAGCGACCCCAGCGATGTCTTCAAATTCACGCTTGCCGTGCAAGGCAAGAATCAGGATATGCTGCTTACGATCGATGGTACTCAGCTAGAGGGAAACAGCGTGGAAGTGATGGGCAGAACCGAGCCGGGTGCTATCCTGATCATCAATGGTGAGCAAGTCGCAGATATTGATTCCAGTGGCCATTTCCGCTATTTCACCCAGCCGATGACCTCCGGGAGTCATACCATCGTCATCACCGGGCAAAATCGCCGCGGCGATACGACGATAAAACGCGTGGACATTGTGATCCCGTAACCGGCGCCTGGCCGGCCATGCAAAGCGCTGCCGCAGCGGCGCTCGCGGGAAATCTGAGGGAGAAGCGCTTGGTAAATAAAAACGGCTATAATATGCGGTCGGTTTTCAGTCTGCTTTCCTCCGACCTCGCCATAGATCTTGGTACGGCCAATACACTGGTTTTTGCGCGCAGCAAAGGTATTGTCGTCAACGAACCTTCCATCGTCGCAATCAATAAAAACAGCGGAGAAGTCGTCGCCGTCGGACGCGAAGCCAAGGACATGCTTGGCCGCACGCCTGGAAACGTTGTCGCGATCAAGCCAATGAAGGACGGCGTGATCGCGGACTTCAAAGTCACCGAAAAGATGCTGACCTATTTCATCCAGAAGGCCCATAACCGGCGCGTTCTGGTTCATCCTCGCATTGTGATCGGCGTGCCGAGCGAAATCACACCGGTGGAAAAGCGCGCCGTGCAGGATTCGGCCTACCGCGCGCGCGCGAGCGAAGTCTATCTCGTCGAGCAAGCGATGGCGGCCGCCATTGGCGCCGGCCTGCCGATCGAGGAGCCCTCGGGCAACATGGTGGTCGATATCGGCGGCGGGACCACCGACATCGCTGTCATTTCTATGAGCGGCATCGTTTATTCGCGGTCAGTGCGCGTGGCCGGCAATGAAATGGACGAAGCCGTGATGCACTACCTGAAGCGCAAGTACAACTTGCTCGTCGGTGAACGCACGGCGGAGCAGATCAAAATGGAGATCGGTTCGGCGTATCCGCTGGAAAAGCCGCTCACGTTGGAAGTGAAGGGCCGCAACCTGATCGAAGGCGTGCCGCGCACGATCACAATTGACGATAGCGAAATTCGCGAAGCCCTTTCGGAGTGCATCGCGACGATTCTGAATGCGATTCGAGTCGCGCTCGAACGTACGCCGCCTGAGCTTTCTGCGGACATTAGTGATCGAGGCATTGTGCTTACCGGCGGCGGCGCGCTCATCAAGAATCTCGATAAGCGCATTCGCGAAGAGACCGGCCTCCCGGTTTCGATTGCTGACGATCCGCTGGCCTCGGTCGTCCTGGGCACTGGGAAAATGCTCAGCGATTTCAGGCTGCTGCGGCTCGTGTCCATCGATTAGCGGATGCGGAATCGGATGAACGGAAGGGCGGGACTTCGGCCCCGCCGCAAACGTAACGCTGTAAACGGACTTTAGCCGGTATGCCGACTCAACAAGCGCCGAAGTTCGGGTTAGGTTTAAACGTAGCGCCGCGGCCTTCTAGCGCGGCACTCGAACCGCGCCTCGCTGCAAACGTCAACGGTCGCCATTCATGCGCCGTGATGGTTTTGTAGCGGCCACCGTCTTGCCCTGAGCACATGAAGGGTGCCCGCGCATTTTGCGGGTGATTCTCGGTGGGCGCCTTTGCCCTTGTTTTTGTAGCGGCCGACTCGCATTTCAGTCGGGCGCTTTTCGGCTCCTCGCTCCGCAGATTGGCGCGGCCGAAGAGTCGATGTCGCAACCAAGCTATTGCAGGTGTTTAGCTTATGCTTAGGCCCGAAGAATGATTGGCGCACTATCTCGTCACCGCCCTTTGGCTCTTCTCGCGACAGTCGTGCTCGCGCAAGTGTTGCTGCTCGCGTATCAGATCCGGCGCGCCCATGACGTGCGCCTGATTCGCTATTGGAGCGTGGAGGCGTCCACTCCGGCTGCCCAGGGCGGTACATGGTTTTTCTCCCACTTGGGAGGTCTGTGGACCGGCTATATCGGCCTACGCAACGCACGTACGGAAAACGATCAGTTGCGTGCCGAAGTAGCTCAGTTGGAGCTCCAAAACCGGGAGCTTGAGACTCAGGCCAGCGAAGCTCACAGCCTCGAAGTGCTGCTGAATTTCCGTGAAGTTCATTCCGAGGCCCAGATGCTCGCCGCACAGGTCATCGAGGCGAGCGCCGACCTCGCTTCCGAGACGCTCGTAATCAATCGCGGAGATGAGGATCGCGTGAAGCGCAATATGGCAGTCATTACGCCGGATGGCATAGTCGGAAAAGTTATCGAGGTCTTTCACGGCACTTCGCAGGTCATGCTGATGACGGACAAGAATATGGGCGTGGGCGCGATGTTTGCCGATACGCGCACCCACGGCGTAATCAAGGGGACCGGCGATCCTCAGCCGATGATGGATTACATTGTGAACGATGAGAAGGTTACCGTCGGTCAGACGATCGTTACCTCCGGCGAAGACAAGATTTTTCCCAAGGGTCTGCTCGTGGGCGTTGTCGCTTCGGCGAAAGACGGCAATCCCTTTCAGAAAATCGTCGTCCATCCGGCCGCGCGCCTGGACCGCCTGGAAGATGTGATTATCCTCCTCACGCAAGAAGAATTGGCTCCTGGTAAGGCCGGTACGCCTTTTGCCGTTTCTCCTGTGCCGCCTCCGCCTCCTGCACCTCCTGCTGCCCCGATCAAGCCCGCTGCCACGAGGGAAGTGATTCCTGGTATGGCACACGCGAACCCTGCCGCAAAGACCGAGAAGCCCGCAGCCCCGCAATCGAACGCCGGCGTAAAGACCGAACATCCCGCTGTGACGCAAGCGCCGCCTGTTGGAAACACCGATCAACAGGGTGCCCCTGCGAGATAACTTATGGCGTCCATGCTAAACACCCGCTTGCAGTCCGGACAGAACATCGAAGTCCACAAGTTTTACAGCGGCTCGGTTGTGTTGGTCAGTTTTGTTGCGCTGATTCTTCAAGCGTTTCTGCACAAATATGGACGTTGGGCGGAAGTGGTCGATCTGCCGCTGCTCATCGTTATCTATTTCGGTGTGAGCCGCCGCAACCCGATCACGGGCCTATTGTTAGGCGCGGCAATCGGTATTTTTCAGGATGGCCTGAGCCACGATAATCCCATCGGCCTCTACGGCATCGCCAAAACGCTCGTCGGATATTTGGCGTCAACAATCGGCGCGCACATTGATACGGACCATCCTGTCGCACGCTTCGTTCTCACGTTTGCTTTCTTTCATTTCCATCAGTGCGTGCTCGCGTTCACGGCGCGGGCGCTCCTCAACCAATCGGCTCCCTACTTCAACCTTCATCTTTTGATTGATTCACTCATCAGCGCCGCCGTAGCCGTGTTTCTTTTCGCCGCCTTGGACCGCCTTCGCAAGTCTTCCTGAAACATCTCTCTTCTCGATGAGTCTTTTTAACGTGGTTGCACGTAAACCTCTTTAGATGGACACTCATTTCAACTCTCTGGCACCCAATTCACCACCGAGCACGCCGATGGCTGCCATATGCAGCTCGACGCTGTACTTCTCGAAAATGGCGATCGATGACGACCTGCGATCTGTGGCAGCCGGGTTGCGGCGGCGCGATCCCGACGTAATTGATCGCCTCATCGACCAATACCAGCACAGACTGTTTCGGTACTTGGTTTATCTCACCGCGAATCGCGAACGCGCCGAGGACTTCTTCCAGGAAACGTGGATCCGCGTTCTCGAACGGGGCCATCAATACGACGGGCGTTCCCGGTTCGACGCGTGGCTTTTCTCGATCGCACGGCATCTCGTGATTGACTGGCAGCGTCAGAAAAAAGCGCAAAGTCTCGATTCGCTTGTTGGGTCCGAATCGAACACGCCCCTAGAGCTAACCGACAACGAAAATCCGTCGCCGCTTTGCTTGGTCCTCAGTCACGAAGAAAGCATCGCCGTACAGGCGTCTCTTGATCGCGTCCCGGCGATTCACCGTGAAGTACTTTTGCTTCGTTTTCAAGAAGACATGCCGCTCTCGGATATTGCCAGTGTGATTGGAGTGCCGCTGGCGACGGTTAAGAGCAGGCTCTATCGCGGACTGGAGAATCTGCGTTCGCTGTTGACGGAGAGGCAACATGAATGACGAAGTGATTCACTCGCGTGCCGAACGTCTGATCGCGCAGGACTTTGTCGAAGGCATAGCCGACGCCGACCGCCGGTGGCTCGAACAGCACCTGTGCGAATGCCAACGTTGCAGCGGTTCGGCGGCTTTGAGCGGCCGTGCTCTGCGCGCATTAAAGAGCGCCGTGATTCCTGTTCCCCAGGGACTCGCCCAAAGGGCCCAATTTCGCGTCCATCTCCGCATGCAAGAGCGCCAGGAAAATCGAATTCAGCGTGGGTTTCTGTGGATTGCATGTGCTGCATCGTGGTTGTTTGGCGCCGTTTCGGCCTCCTATGTTTGGAGCGGTTTGCGATGGGTCGGACAGCGACTCGCACTCCCTCATGTGGTTCCGGAGATCGGTTTCGGCCTGTGGTGGGCCCTTCCCGCGATCGTGGCGGGCGCGATCGTGCTCGCGGAGAATGCCAGATATAGGCGTCAAAGGGATTGGTCAGTTAACTGAATTTCAAAACAGATATGAGGCGAGAGAAGTCATGAGCGATTTGCCCAAGAGCATAGGAACGTCGTGGAACGAACGCATGCGCCTAATCCGTTTCCGGCGCAAGCGCGAAAGATTTCACTTCTGGAAAGAATTTAGAGTCGTGCCGCATTGGCTGATCGGAACTGTGATTGTGCTGTACGCAATCGCGCTGGCGACCGTGCTCATCGCAAATGCTGTGACGCACGGTGCACTGCTGACCCTAAAGCACCTGGTTCCCTTCGCGCTGGCGGGAATGGTAACGGCCGTCGCAATTCCCATCTCGATAATTCTCTTCCTCATTGGCTACGTCTATCGCGACGCGGAGCGCCGCGGCATGAGTCCTGGCGCGTGGACATTTCTCGTTATTGCGCTGATGCCCGCATATCTCGCGCTCGGATTCATCGTCTATTTTGTGATGCGCGAACCGTTGCCGTTTGATTGCCCGCAGTGCGGAACCAAGGTCGGCGCGCGATTCAACTACTGCCCAAATTGCAAATGGAATCTGCACCCCTCCTGCCCGCAGTGCAGACGCGAAGTGCTCGATACCGATAAATTCTGCTCGTTTTGTGGCCAGAATCTCGCCAGCCCGGTGGCAACGGTCGCGCCCGCTACTCTTCCATAGGCCTAAGCTGCTGAAAACGCCCGCAACTTTCATCTGCTTTTCATGTAACATCGCGATCATCGACGGGGTGCCGTTGCTGGGGTGTGCGAATGCAAGGCTGGAAAGCATTTGGTCTCGGTGTACTCGCCATTGTGGTCGTTCTCCTCATCACGGCGGCGGTTTGGATTCATCGTGGCTTTCGCGCCACAAATGAACCGTCGCACCTGGAGGTAGCACTCGCCCGTTCGGCCCGCGATTTTTCCATTCCCGGGTCCGCACGCCAAGATAAAAATCCTCTGCAGCCCACGCCGCAGAATTTGCAGGATGGCCGCGATCTTTTTTCAGCTCATTGCGAGAACTGCCACGCGCACGACGCCAGCGGTCTCACGCCCGTCGGACAATCGCTTTACCCGCGCGTGCCTGATCTTCGCGCCGAAAAAACGCAAAACCTAACCGACGGCGAAATTCATTACATTATCCAAAACGGTGTCGAACTCACTGGTATGCCGGCCTGGGGCAACGCGCATCAAGTGCAGAATGCCGACATCTGGAAAATCGTACTTTACATAAGAGGCCTCCGCTCGCTCCCTCACGTAGAACAAAGTCGACAGGCGCAAAGGAACGCCGCAGAGCACTTTGTCGGCTCGCAGGCATGCCAGAAATGCCACGCTGAAATTTACGACCATTGGCAAAAGACCCCTATGGCCAACGTCGTCCGCGATCCGCGTCAGCATCCCGATGCAATCATTCCGGATCTCGCAACGAACAACGTCTACAAGTTCTCCAAAGATCAAGTCGCTTTCGTTTATGGAAGCATTTGGAAGCAGCGCTACTTCACAAAAATCGGCGATGACTATTTCCCGCTGCCCGTTCAATGGGAAATCGTAAACAAAAAATGGAGCAAATATCAGGTACCGCCGGCCGGAGGCGATTGGTGGGCGCAATTTTATCCCGGCGACAATTTCCACCGGCCCACAGGCCCGCTTTGCGACGGCTGCCATTCCGTCGGCTATGACATTCACACCAAGCAAGTCGCCGAGTGGAACGTTGGTTGCGAACGCTGCCACGGCCCCGGCAGCGAACACAGCGCGCATCCCACTCGTGCCAACATCATTAATCCCGCGCACATGGATTACGTAGCCGCGAGCGATACCTGCATCCAATGCCATTCACAAGGTCAGCCTTTATCGAATCCCATCGAAGGCAAATATTACGATTGGCCCGTCGGATATAACGTCGGGCTCAAATTGGCGGATTACTGGAAGCTGGAGGAACATACGCTTGGCCAGCCCGCGAACTTCTTTTATTACCCTGACGGCACAGCGCACAAAAACCGCATGCAGGGCAATGATTTCGTGCAGAGCGTAATGTATCGTCGCGGAGTCACCTGTTTCGATTGTCATGACGTGCACGGCACAGCAAACTACGCACAATTGCGAAAGCCGCCCGATCAGCTTTGCCTCGATTGCCATGGGCCATCCTCACCGAATGGTCCACGCACAGCCACGATGGAGGAGCACACGCATCACAAAGTCGGCAGCGCCGGAAGCCAGTGCGTTGCCTGCCACATGCCCTCCATCGAGACGGAAGGACCCGCAAACACGATGGTCCACGCGCACACTTTCCGCTTCGTCACGCCTGCCATGACGGACCAATACAAAATCCCGAATCCGTGCACGTCATGCCACACGGATAAGACAACGGCATGGGCAACCGCTGCCATGCGCCAATGGAACGAGCGTTCGCCTTGGCGCCTTGCCCAAAGCCCGGCGTCAGACTGACCAAGCCTCTTTATTTCACCTGCCCTATCAGCCAGTTAGCATTAAGGACACGCACCTTGCGGACGCGCTCCCCAAGTGTTAGTTTGAATCTTCATCTACTGTTTTTACTTGAGAATCGCATCGCGCGTCCGCCGCCAACCCTGCGGCACATCGCGCTGGAGTTTCGGTGGCACCGTGGACTGTTAGTGATCAAAAAATTCCCCAGGGTCGTTTGGCGCTGGTTTCGTACATATCCGTTTTTTTCGTAGTCCTTCTCCTCGTCGGATTCTGGAAATTGGAAGTGGTGCAATCCGACCATTTTGCCGACCTCGCAGAGAAGAACCAGATCCGATCGATACCGATCATCGCTCCGCGCGGGGCAATGCTCGACCGCGAAGGCCGCGTCCTCGTGGACAGTTATCCCTCCTTCAGCATCCTCCTCCTCCGCGACAACCTGAAGCAGGATGTAAAAAGCTTCGGCCTCATCGAAGAAGGCCTTGGAATCGCCAAAGAGGACTTGGACAATCAGCTCCAGCAAGCCCGCGGCGAGCCGAAATTTGAGCCTATCATTATCAAGCCCGCCGCCAGCGAAGCCGACATCGCGTTCGTCGAATCGCACCGGGCCGACCTCCCGATGCTCGACCTGATGATGGTGCAGCGCCGCCGCTATCCTCACGGCGAAATGCTTGCAAACACAGTCGGTTACGTCGGCGAAGTCTCCCAGGATGATATCGACAAGTATCCTGATCGCTTCCGGCCCGGCGATATCGTCGGCAAAGCAGGCCTCGAAAAGGAATACGATCAGCAGATCGAAGGCACTGACGGCATGCGCCGCATGGTGGTCAATAGCGTCGGCAAAGTGATGCGCACGCTAGACGACGTCGAGGCCATCCCGGGCAAACCAATTCAGCTGACCATCGATGAAGACCTGCAGGCCGTCGCGGACGCGGATTTCGCCAACAAAGAGGGTGCCCTAGTTGCCATGGACGCCCACACAGGCGAAGTTCTCGCCATGGTCAGCCGCCCCACCTTCGACCCCAACGACTTTGCCATTCGCATCTCGCCGAAAGAGTGGGCTCACCTTAATTCGGATCCCGAAACTCCCCTTTTGAACCGCGCCATCCAGGCGCAGCTAGCTCCCGGTTCTGTTTTCAAGATCGTGATGGCGACGGCGATGCTCGAGTCAAAAGCCATTCCCGCGAATTACACGGTCTATTGTCCCGGCCAGGCGACCTTTTACGGCCGCGTATTCCATTGCGATCACGCCCACGGCGAAGTCGATCTGCATAAAGGAATTGTCGCCTCCTGCGACGTTTACTTTTATAACGTGGGCAAACTGCTCGGAATCGACCGCATCTCGTATTATGCCTCGGGGCTTGGTCTGGGGCAGCGCACAGGGATCGACCTGCCCAGCGAAGAGACTGGATTGATCCCCTCGGAAGCATGGTCCGAGCGCGTAAATCATCATAAGTGGTATCCCGGCTCCACGATCTCCGTCTCGATTGGACAAGGCGCCGTGACGGCTACGCCAGTCCAGCTGGCGCGTATGATTGCGGCAGTGGCCAATGGCGGCACGCTCATTCCTCCGCATCTTCTAAAAGGTGCCACCGGCTTGAAGTACGTGTCCTTTCCGCTCTCGGACGACACAGTCAGCCAGGTTACGGACGGCATGTGGGGAGTGGTCAATGAGCCCGATGGCACTACGTCGGGCACCGTGAAGCTGCAGAACATCGACTTCTCCGGGAAGACCGGAACAGCACAAACCGAGAGTTTCGAATTGCAGAACAAGCTAGGGCACCATGTTAAAGAAAACGGATGGTTTGTGGGCATCGCGCCCCGCCGCAATCCGGACATCGTCGTGGCTGCTCTCGTTCAGGGCGCCGGATGGGGCAGCTCCGTCGCGCCCATCGTCCGAGACGTTGTAAAGGCCTATTACGATAAGAAAGAGGGCCATTTCCAAATGCCGCCGTCAACGCCGCAGACAGCAGGCGCGCCTAGAGTGCCGCCAGCGGCCACCGTGATTACGCCCTCCCGGTCGCTTGTTGCGTCTGTGCGAAATGGAGCACAGCATCCGTGAAAGAGCGTCCCCGCATCCAGGATTTTGACTGGACCCTTCTCGCGATAGTCGCCGCCATCAGCACCATCGGAGTGTTGGAAGTTTACTCCTCAACGCACGCCAGCGGTATGGCTGGCATGCAGTATAAGCAGCTGATGTGGATCGGGATCGGTGTGATCGGTATGTTCATCGTCTCCCGCATCGACTACCACACGCTGTTGGATCAGGCGCCACTGCTTTACGTCTTTGGAATTGTGAGCCTTCTGGTAGTTCTCGTCATTGGGCTCTCGAAGCTGGGCGCAAAGCGCTGGATCCCACTCTTCGGCGGTTTCGATTTACAGGTGTCAGAAATAATGAAGTTGATTATAATCATAGTGTTGGCCCGGTACTTCAGTGAAGTCCACACGGACCGGCTCACATTGCAGGATCTCGGCAAGCTTGCCCTCCTGACTTTGGTCCCCGTATATTTGATCTTGAAGCAACCGGACCTCGGAACGGCAATGGTGTTGGTGCCCGTCGCGCTCGTGGGTGCGTTCCTGACCGGAATCGAGTGGAAGCACCTTGCCATCGGGTTACTGGCAGTCTCAATCATGGTTCCCATTGCCTGGAGCATGAGAACCCGCATTCTGAACGGCTATCAAGAGCAGCGCATTGAGACTTTCCTGCACCCGGAACAGGATCAGCGTGGTGCGGGCTACCAGATTTTACAGTCGGAAATTGCCGTGGGCTCAGGCGGCTTCTGGGGTAAGGGATTCGGGAAAGGAAGTCAAAACCAGTTGGGCTTCGTGCCCATCCGGTATTCGGATTTTATTCTCGCGGCGCTCGCCGAAGAACAAGGTTTCATTGGCGTTTGCGTCGTTTTGCTGTTATATCTCGGTCTGATTCTGCGGCTTGTGGATAATGCGCAGAAAGCAAAAGACAAAGCCGGAATGTTTGTGGTTATGGGAGTGACCTGTATCTTGGGATTTCACGTTTTGGTCAACTCCGCTATGGTGATAGGGTATATGCCGGTCACCGGCATTCCGCTGCCGCTGATGAGTTATGGCGGATCGGCAACCGCCTTCGTGTTTTTGTCGTTGGGATTGGTGATGAATGTCCGCATGCGGCGTTTCGTCAACTGATCTGGCTGGTTTCCTAGTGCCCCGCGCACGCTTTTGCGGCTGCGGGAATTCAGATTTGAGTTTTTGATGCATCGGAAGAAGAAGGAAGACATCCCGCAACAAATTGGGACCTTTCCCTGCGGTCCGTCGCGGCAGCGAGATGCGGCTTTTTTCGCTCGCGCCCTTCGGATAAGCGCAGAGGTGTGCGCCGTCGCGCTCCCGGGCGTCAATAGGAGTTCTAATGTCAAAAGAAATGGTTATCTCGGTGAACCCGCACGAAACGCGGGTTGCCATTCTCGAAGAAGGACAGCTCTGTGAGTATTATGTCGAACGCGAGCGCGAGTTTGCGCTAGTCGGCAGTATCTATAAGGGCCGTGTCACCCGCGTGCTTCCCGGCATGCAATCGGCTTTCGTCGAAATTGGCCTCGATAGCGACGCCTTCCTCTACGTCAGCGATTTCATGGAAGAAGCCGAAGACCTCGATACGGTGGTCTCTACAGCCGAAGAAAAAATTAAGAAAATTGAGGACCAGGGCGGTCGCGCCTTTGCCGAAGGTCAGCCTGCTGCCGCTCCGGTGATGGAACCTGCGGATGTTGAGCCGGTCTCGGACGCGGAGGTTTCCGCTGCTGCACCGCCGCAAGAATCGGGACACCACATCGAGCCGCTTCCTGGTGAAAGCCTCTCTCCTGCGGCTCCAGGGGAGATGCGCACAGCCCCGCCATCGTTGGGCCACGGACGTTCGCGTTTCGGCGATCGCGGACGTGGAGGGTCCGGCGGCCGCGATTCAGGCCGGTTTGGCCGCGGACGCGGTGGACGCTTTGGAGGCGGCCGAGGGCGCGGCAATGATCGCGGTGATCGCCATCATCATCCCGGCGGGCGGGACCTTCCCCCATCGAAATATGCTTCGCCCGGCTCTCACGATGAACGT
Source organism: Candidatus Acidiferrales bacterium (assembly GCA_050746865.1). Classification (GTDB taxonomy): domain Bacteria; phylum Acidobacteriota; class Terriglobia; order Acidiferrales; family UBA7541; genus Palsa-295. Next base: position 23,038 of record JBOGMU010000213.1, on the reverse strand, counting down.
CCTACTGAGCCGATGCCTGAGGGTTATGCACCGATAATTCTGCCAGGAGAGTCGTTGGCGAAATATCGGGAGCGGCCTGCCCTGGAGCCCACGAGTACGTCTGCGGAAGGCGAGCCCATTTCGGCAAGCGCCGGATCTGACGTTCTTGATGCCGTACGGCACGATGTGGAATCGCCGCACGCCGGTGCGTCCGCATTTCCTCATGAAGAACCACATTCGTCGCGACAGACTGAAGCGGAATCGACCTCGTTCGCGAGCCACCGTTCCTTCGCGGACGTCGAACCCCTTCCCGGCGAGTCTATATCGAAATGGCGCCGGCCTGACGCTTCTGCTTCGGATGCAGCTCCGGCCTTCGAATCATCCGACGCTCCCTCGATTGAAGAGCGCGGGGATGAGATGAAATCTGCAGTCCATGAAACTGACGACGATTCCGGCGAAGAAGATTCTCACGAGATGTTGGCGGAATCGGATCACTCCACGGAGTCTGAAGATGATCTGCATAGCCACGATGACGTGGTTGCCCATCTAAGCGCGGAGCAAGCAGCCGCGCACGCGCAGAACGTCGCCGAAATGCAAATTGAGCAGGGCGAAAGTATGTCCGAAGAAGAAGATAGCGCGGAAGAAGACGAAATCGATACCTTCGCGGAAAGTGCGCTTGAAGAGGCACACGAAGACGCTTTGGCGGACGAAGCTCAGGAACGCGCTGAAGGACACGGAGAAGCGAGCGACGAAGAGGAATCGGAGCCGCACGAAATCGATGCCGAAGCGGAGGTTCGCGAGGCGCTTCTCGCGTACGACACGACCGACGAGCCCGAGTCTATTGCCGCCGAGGGTGCGCCCGAAGGCTCATCCCAATCGGATCAGCAGCCTTGGAAGGCCACGGTTCGCGGGGATTTTCGGGCGCGCATGCAGCATCCGAATCGCCGTGGCGGCCGCGATCGCGGCGGTCGTCGCCCGGATCGCGGACGTCGTCCGCGGCATGGCCACGGCCCCTCCAGGCACGGTCAGCAGCCGAGAAGGCCGCAACTGATTTCCGAACTCCTTAAGCAGGGGCAAGAAATCATTGTTCAGATTGCCAAAGAGCCTCTCGGCAAGAAGGGCGCTCGGATTACGAGCCACGTGGCGTTGCCGGGCCGGTATCTCGTCTATATGCCGACGCTGCACCATACCGGAGTTTCGCGGAAGATTGCTTCGGCGGAGGAGCGTTCGCGGCTGCGGCACCTGGTCAACGACGCGAAGGGCACTGCGGGCGGCGGCTTTATCGTTCGAACCGCGGCTTCCAGTGCTCCACCCGAAGATGTCCGCGCAGACGTGGAATTTCTCACCCGCACATGGTCCGAAATCAAGTCGCGCTCGGAACAGCGGAAAGCACCCTCGCTACTCCATCGCGACCTGAATCTAGTGGAACGCATCCTGCGTGATTTCGTGAACTCCGATTTCGGCGCCGTTTGGGTCGATTCAGAGGAGGATTACACGAAGGTCGTTGAATTCATGGGCCGTTTCCAGCCGGCGCTCGTAAGTCGCGTCAAGCTCTATACCAAAGAAACGCCGATTTTCGAGGAATTCGGTATTCAGCAGGAGATCGATAAAGGCCTCCGGCCGAAAGTCTGGCTCAAATCGGGCGGGTACATCGTTATCAACCATACCGAAGCGCTTGTCGCGATTGACGTAAACACCGGCAAGTTCGTCGGCAAGGGCTCTAACCGCCTGGAAGACACGATTGTTCGCACCAATCTTGAAGCCGTCAAAGAAATCGTTCGCCAAATGCGGCTACGCGATTTGGGCGGCATCATTGTGATCGACTTTATTGACATGGAAGAGCGCCGCAATCGCGAAAAGGTCATGGCGGCACTTGAAGATGCACTGAGAGCGGATCGGGCTCCCTCGAAGGTTTTGCGCTTCAATGAATTTGGCTTGGTTGCCATCACGCGCAAGCGCACCAAGCAGGCCCTCGAACGCACGCTCTGCCAGCCTTGCCCGTATTGCGCGGGTTCCGGCATGGTGAAGTCGGTTCCGACCCTTTGCTACGAAATTCAAGCCGAAGCCAAAAAAATGGCGCCCGAAATGGACGCGGCAAGCATCACCCTCCGCGTCAATCCGGAAATCTCAAAGGCGCTGAAAACCCGTGAATCGTCCCTAATCGAAGAACTCGAGCGCTGGACGAAAAAGAGCGTCATCATCCAGGCCGACCCCGCGCTCCACTGGGAGCAGTACGACATCTACTAGTTGGGTTGCACCCGAGCTTAAATACCGTGACTGACACCGGCGACGCTCAACCAAGGTATCCACAGTTATCAAAGCCGCCGCTCCGAGAGGCCTTGATAGATGTAAATCTCGCGGTGCCTCTTCCTCAATCGTTTGTTCAGAAATTGGATGCTCAGATGCTCGCTGGCCTCACCCGGGTTGGGGACATAAAATCGGGCGAGCTAACTGTCAAGCTAGCGGGGAGCGAAGGGGCTGCTCACACGAGCGTTGCCACAGCCGAAACAGTGGGAGCACGATTTGACAGCGCTGAGCGCTCCCGCGCTGTGCAGCTTCGGCGAGATGGAATGACGTTTAGCGTCTTAAGGAATTACACCGACTGGCCGTCACTTCGCACGGACGCATAAACTCTGGAGAACGTTTCTAGATCTTGCCGGACGCGTGACCGTCAACAGGGTAGCCCTGCGATACGTGAACGCGATAAATCTTCCTTTCGGAGAAGACTCGGACAACTACCTGGGCGCAGGGCCGCGCCCCGCGCCGACTCGTCACGCGCGAAAAAATTAACGCGATTCAAGGTGCAAGAAATGGCCATTTAAGGTTTTTTAAGGCCTGTTTACGGCGCCAAAATGGTCAAGTCTATTGCGCTATTTCAGGGACGAAATCCTTTGGTTTCGCTAGAATGAGTTTCTTAGGTTTGCGTGGATCGCGGGCGAGTAAGGGGGCGCTTTAGTTTCCCAGGTCGACCCAGGTGATACCCGTGAGGGCACCCTGGCCCGAAAGCAGGACCTTGGCGTCGGTGCCGTCCATATTCGCGGCGTAAACGTTGCCTCCTAAGTCCGTGTAGAACATGCGCTTATCTTTCAGGTCGAGCGCCATTCCGATCCCTTCTTTTAGTCCGCCGACCAGAATCTGCTGTTCTGCCCTTTTCGCATCCATCGGGGCGCGGCTGATGTTGTTACCCGCGGGCGGATCGCCGCGGTCTGACCAGTACAACATTCGATTCGCGAGATCGAGATCCATATCGATCGGCTCTGGCAGCGAGTCGAATAGCGTCTCAATATCGGTGCGGTGCGCCGCGTCTTCGCCCTTTGGAATGTTCAAGTTAGCCCGGAAAATACGCCCGTTTCCGCCGCTTCCTTTCTGCGTCCAGTAGACCTTTCCTCCATCCACATCGAGCGCGATTCCCACGCACCAGTTCCTGGCATCTTTACGTGCCGCATCGCCCTCCGCCGTTTCGACGAGCGTCTCGATCTCCGAGCCGTCCAAATTTGCGCGCATAATGCGCATTCCCTCGCGATCAGACCAGTACAACTTGCCATGTTTCGAATCGAGCTTGAGCTGCTTAGGCGTCCACGCGCCACCCGCAGGCACAACGGTTTTGACGTCACTCCCATCGAAGTTGGAACTCTCGATGGTGCCGTCGTTTGCGCTAGGTCTACCCATATTCGTCCAGTAGATTTTCTTCGTTGTGGTATCCACTGCAATACCATCAGGACCTGCGGTTTGGCCGCTGACCAGCACCTTCAGATCGGTCCCGTCGTCATTAACGGAGGAAACGCGCCCGCCACCAGTTCCGCGCCCACCAATGGTCAGAAAGAACAGCCGTCCGTGGCGGGATTGTGTGGTAGGTCCACCGGCAATGGCCAGAAGTGCACCGACAGCGAACAGAATCGCGAAAAATCCCAAACGGATAGGAAAGCGCTTATAGGCAGACATAGTGGCAGGACTATACATCGCTTCGGCAACAAAAGGGAGAGAGACAATTCTAACGAAGCTTGAGCGGAAGCAGAACCAGCGGGCGGTTGCCCGGTTCGAAGGGAAAAAAAGCGCCGGGCCTTATTCGACCCGGCGCTACCGAAGACTCGATTAGAGTAACTATTTCTGGCCGAGGTGGAAAACGATTCCGAACGAAATCCGCATGCAATTTTCGCTCGCACCGTTTTGCCGCATACCTACGTACGCGAATTCGGGCCGCAAAGACCACTTGTCGCTGGCACCAAGCTGTAGATCGGCGCCGCCGCCCATGGTGTAAGCAAAGGGGTTAGTTGCAATGCCCGACGAGGAGAGGTGCGCACCGCCGAATAGCGCCTCGCCGAACGGCACGACTTTGCCGCCCGCGCGATACGAGACGCGAGGACCGAATTGATAGGTTGATGCCGAGACGCCGACGCCGCTTGGGGAGGCGTGGTAGAAACCAAAATCGGCGGCTAAGCCCAGCCAGTTGTTAGCATTGAAGGTAACTGCGCCGCTACCGCCGTTCATATTGAGCCCATTGGACCCGCCGACGCGCAGGTAAGAATACCCCGCCGAGACATCCGCCGCCGGCGTAACCGACTGTGCGTGAGAAGGAATCACGAACAGTGCTGCAGCAAGCGCCACCCACATGAACTTCTTCATGCGAAAACCTCCGTTAAGTATATTATTTTTAGTTGGATCCGGGCGACACGGGCGGTTCTTAAGAGTTCCCCATGTTAGTCCCGAGCAGCTATTTCGCTGGACATCGCCCCACGAATACAAGGCTAGGGGAGCGGGGAGGGATCGTCAATTTCGGCTTCGGGAGGGCGTTCGTCGGCGGAAACTGTACGCCTGTACAGGGTCTTTTGGGGCTGCTGGCCGACGGGACAGGATCCCGAGAACCCTAAGGACTTCGTATACCAAGCAAGTACAAATTTGGCGCTGTAAAACACGATAAAGCGTCCTAATATGGCGCGCTTGCCACCTTAAAAAATTCATGAGGCACATGAGGCAAATGACGTTGAGGAGGCAAAGGAGGCAGAAGAAAAACCAAGTGCCTTCTTGTGGATTACGGACCTGACATCGCGAAGAAGATTCCAATTGGACTGGGGGACCGGAGATATGGGAGAGAGCAGCGTTGATGTAGCGACGGAAAGGGCTTTGGGAGTTTACGTGGACATGGTGGATGCGGCGCAGACGCTTCATGTGCTTATGAGCCGGGCGCTCACGCCGAAGAAGCTGACGTTGAATCAATACCGGGTACTCGCGACACTGCTCCGGGAGGGGCCGCTATCACAACAGGAGCTGAACGATAGGCATTTTCGGACTGAATACGTAGCGAGTTCGACGCTCGCGAGCCTTGAAGAACGTGGGCTGGTCGTTCGCCGTGGGCACGAGCACGATAAACGGCAGCGGATCGTTCATCTTTCGCCCGAGGGGCACGCATTCATCGAGGAACTTTTTCCGCGTCACAGCCGGCTGGTGCGTGCTCAGCTGGCTGCGTTGACCGGGCGAGAGCAGGCCACGCTGCGACGACTCTGCCAGAAGCTGATGGAGGGAAATCCGCTCAAGTTCATTTCGGAGTTGACGCTGGTGGAGGCGGAAGAGGACCTTCGGCAAAACTGGTGAGGAAAACCGAACCCGGCATCGACCACGTGCGAGCACATCAGTACTTTCACCTTATTTTTCACATCGCCAATTGAACGCACGGCGGCCCGACTGAAAGGCGAGTCGGCCGGTACAAGGCAGAAACGGACGGCAAGGGCCCGCTACGGAAGCAGCGGCGACTTCAAACAGTCAAAAGGGCAAGAGAGGTCCTTCGCTTCGCTCAGTATGACGACGTAAAGACTAAAAGCTATAGAAACAAAATTCCGCCGTAAACGGCGGTGGACGCTCCAAAAAGCACAGTTCAAAAGCACAGTTCAAAAGCAAGGCCGGCTGAAAGGCGAGGTGCCGGTACCAGGTGAGCAAAAGCGCCCACCGAGAATCACGCGCAAAAAATCGGGCGCACCCTTCGCGTGCTCAGGGCAGGACGGTGGCCCCTGACAAAAGCAAATTGAGAAGCAAAAATCAAAACACGCCGCCCGCCTAAACGCAAGGCGGCCGGTACAAAAAGCAAAACAATACAGCGAAAGCGGCCGCGAAACGAGAGTGCGCGCCGAGATGCGTCCCAACCATGGGGCAGCGCCGGTACGGCGGCCGGCGCTCCAGGAAAACCATTCGCTAGAAAGTGATCCTCCCGGAAAATTGGAAGTCGCGATTGCCTCTGGCTGAAGTAACTTTGCCGAAGCTGCTGCTCGCCGATGGCGACCAACTGGTATTGATGCCGCCGAAAGTGACTGAATTTGTGACGTTGCTGCAATCGGCCTGGAAGGTGAACTTGACACGTTCGGTGATGTCGAAGGTACGCCGGACACTGAGGTCGAGATCAAAACGATTAGAGCCCCAGACGTTCAGACTGCTGCGCGGGGCATCGCCAATTTTCGTGACTGCTACCGCTTTACTGCCGGCACCTGCCGGCAAAGGAAAAACATTCGGAGCGGTAAAGGCAGCCGAGTTGAGGTAGCTGATTGCGGCGAGATTGTTGCCGGTCAGGCCGTCGCCCCAGTTTCCGTTCTGGCGAATTGTCGCGCCGGGAACGACGTCAGGCATACACGTGCCTTGTGACGGCGCATTACAGACGCCACTGGCACCCGTGATGAATAGCGGACTGCCGGAATAATAAGTGTAAATGCCGGATATCGCCCAGCCGCCGACGATGTTGCGGACGAAGAAATTGCTCCCGCCCCAATGCCCCTTGCCGAACGGCAATTCATCCAAGCCATAGACGCTAAGACTGTGGGGCAAATCCAGGGAGGTCAGATCGCGGTCTGAACGATGGTTACCTGGAATTGGCTTGGCGTTCGATGAGGCTGCGGCCGGAACCGGAAAAGCACTGCGGGTGGTGCCATCATCGCCGATGTCTTTCGAGTACGTGTAGTTGAGCGTATAACTGAGCCCTTTCCAGGGACGCTGTTGCAGCGAGACTTGCAGCGCATTGTAGGAGATGTTTGCGATGTTGTCCCACTCGACTCCCGGTGGGCTCGAGTACTGAGGAAACGGGCGCAATGCGCGGCTGATCGTTGGAGAGTTGCTGACAGCGCCAGCGGCTGCGTAAAACGCCGGAATGGTGATATTCGGGTCAGCCGCCTCGGCAATAGCGATATTCGCGGGCGTTGCTGGCGCGTTGAGGATGTTTGTTGAATTGTCGCTAGCCAGCGTAGAACCCAAGGCAGCAAGAATCGTGGGATCCAACTGGCCCGACCAGAAACCCGGCTCGCCAGCTCCCGCGACGAAATGAGATTCGCTGCCGGCGTAATTGGCGGTAAAAGTCAATGCATTGGTGACAGCGCGCTGGATGCCGAAATTGTAGAACTCGAATTCCGGCGCGCGGCCCGACAAATATGGATCGGCGTAGGCGGCTGTCCCGCCAGGAGCCACATACTTGCCGAAGCTATTCACATAATTGCCGGTGCCAATCGTCAATGCTGCCGCGCTGGGTCCGGCGGGTGGAGGAATTGAATAGCCTGGGCCACCGAAATTTGTGTTCGCGAGTCCGGCTGCCTGAAACGCGGCGCTATCGTTGAGATAAAAGGATGGACCAGCATTCGTGCCCGTGTTCACGGCGGGCGGAAGAACAATGCTCGAATTGAAACCAGTCTGGCCGGTTCCGGTTGAATCGCCTGCGCGGCCACCGACGCCGCCCGCTCGCGAGTAGGACATTGCAAAGCCGCCTCGAATCACGGTCTTGGCGATAGGCGACCACGCGAAGCCGACACGAGGCCCCCAGTTGTTCCAATAGGTGTGTGCGGGGGTTGTGCATTCACAACTGATGTCCGGGCCGCGATTTCCGGCGAATTGAAGCTCTCCCGGCGTGCCGGTGACGGGATTGATTGCGTTTGGATTAAAAAACGAGAAGCGGTCCTGATCTTCGTGATAAGGAGGTAAGTAATCCCAACGAAGGCCGAGATTGATCGTCAATTTTGGACTGAGCTTCCAATCGTCCTGAACATAAGGCGACCAAGTGTGATAACGGCCGGCGGTTTCCGTGAAGAGAGGAACGGAAGTACCCGCGCTATTCACGGCACCCAACAAAAAGCTTGCGTAGGAATAGCCGGTTGTCGTGCTGTCCAAATTCGCACCACCGTTGTAATTGGCGGTCGAAATAGGATTCCACGATTGGGTGTAGATGCCGGAAGGGCTGGTTTGGGAAGTGACGTTGTCCTCCAGCCACTGCGTCTGCAATCCAAACGTGATCGAGTGCTTTCCTTTCGTCCATTGCAGGTTGTCGACGATCGTGAATGCGTTTGGAACGACATTGTGCGAGGCATCTGCCGCGCCGTTCTCAGTCCACTGGGACGGAGCTGTGGGGAAGGCCTTTGATGTAGCGAAGGAAGAGCCCGGAAAGTTGCCAGAGGACTGACCGGGAGGCAGACCGCCGATCCCGACGTCCGGGCCGCCCCGATAGGGCTTTACGTTATCAGTGGGGGCGAGCACGGGTTGAGGAAAGCGTGTGAAGCCATAGCTGAACTGGTTGACCACGCTCGGAGTGAGAACATAGGTGTGTTCGAAGATGAGGGTTGTGGGTGAAATAACTGAGCTGTCGCCAACTGTATAAGGTAGCGGCAACTCGGCGCCATAGCCCACACTTTGCCGAACGCCGTGCGAGGCCACAACCGAATAGCGCTGCTTGCTGGTGAGGTTGTAATCGATCTTGAAGACAAATTCATGGTTGTCAAAACCGGACAGTCCGCCCCCAAGATAGTTGTTAGAGATACCGGGGAGCGACGGCGGCGGGAGGAATTTCTGTTCGTAAAGCGAGATGGAGGAAATGTAGTCGGAGGGAATAATGTTTCCCGCGAAGGGCTGACGGGTGCAAACGCCGGCCGTACAAGAATTCGTGAGCGGATTATAAATGTAGTCGCCGGTGCCGAGCTCGGAGAAGTTGCCCTGCCTCATTAGGGCCGTGGGTACTGTAAACAAGGACGGGCTCACGCCATTGCGGCCGTGATACTGGTCCCAGTTAACAAAGAAAAAGCCTTTGTGCCTCGTCCATGGGATGGGACCGCCGAGCGAAGCAGATAGTTCGTTCTGATGCTCAACCGGTTTGCCAGCCGGAACCGTGGTGAGGATGCCATTTACAAGGACGCGCTTTGTTGCGTAAGGAGCGGTGAAGCCCCACGTATCGAAAATAGTGTTGCGCACAAAATCGGCAACCGTGCCGTGATACTGATCGCCTCCCGATTTCGTGGTGAAGCTGATGGCCCCGGCGCCTTGATACTCGGCCGTCGGCGAACTGGACATCACTTGCATCTGATCCACCGACTCGACGGGCACGCCATTGACGATGAGCCGGTTATCGCTTTGCATGTTGGCCGTGGTGGTGGGAATTCCATTCAAATAGACCTCTGACAAATAACTTCCCGTTCCCGCCATCACGGGAGCGCGTGCGCCGGACTGCGCACCGGGCGCAAGGGTAGCGAAAGCCGTCGGGTCGCGCTGCTGGCCGCTCATAAGATTCGGCAAACTTTCATACGTTTGATTCGTAATGACGCCTCCAAGCGTTGCGTTCGTTGTTTGAAGCTGGGGAGGCGCGGTCGTAACCACGACCGTCTGAGTTTCGCGGCCTACGGTCATGACGGCGTTGTATCCGGTGACTATGAGACCGTTGACTTCGACATTCTCTTGCCTGATGGTCTGAAACCCTTTGGCATTCACCGTAAGCGTATAAATGCCAGGAATTAATGGCGCAATTTCATACGCGCCAGCGGACGAACTCCGACGAGTGCTAGAAACGCCAGTGGCCTGATTTGTGGCCGTTACAAAGGCGCCCGGGATAACGGCGCCGGTGGAATCCGTGATCGTTCCTTCAAGGCCACCTTGGCCGCTGGTTTGAGCTTTCGATGTGAGAGTGAAAAACGCGAGGGTGAGAATGAAAATGAAGACAAACTTCCGGACACAGGTGTGAACTGCAACTACCATTTTTCCCCCTTAAACCGAATGGCGATGACCACATTGCGTGGTCGCGCCCCAGGACACAGGGTCAAGACAGAAGATAGTTCTGTATTGACAGCTGTTTCGAAAATTAGTTCTGGGGAAAAATGGTGTCAATCTGAAACATTTTAAAGAGAATGTTTAGTTTCTCTAAAAATAGAGTCAGCGAAAAATCGGCAGGCATCGGTTGGCAGCGAGATCGAAAACGTAGCGAAGCGCGGGACGTTTCTTCGGCGGGCGGTCACATTGCTGAATTCTCAATCGTCATTGTTGTGAGACTGAAAGCTGGATAGAGAGGCAACAATGAGATTGCTCTGCATTAACTCCACGCCGATGAGCGATGAGGCCATATCGCGAAGGCTCACGGAGGCATTCGTACAGGATTGGCGACGGAAAAACCCAGAGGGGGGCGTGCTAGCGCGAGACCTAGCCTCTATCGACATTCCAGCGGTCAATGCAGAGTGGATCTGCGCAAACTACACACCAGAAGGATCGCGAACAAAACAACAGGACGAACTACTGAGGCTTTCGCAGGAACTGATCGCGGAATTGCATGACGCCGACGAATACGTGATCGGCATGCCGATGCACAATTGGGGGCCACCTTCGAAATTCAAACTATGGGTAGATCAGATCGTTGTTCCGGTATGCCGAGGAATTCTGAGGCAGAAATCCTGTACCTTTATCATCGCGGCTGGTTGGCTTCACAGACCAAATTCGGCGAGGGCCTCTGAAAATTATCTGGTTCCGTGGCTACGGACGTTGTTTGGCTATCTCGGCGTGGAGGATGCGCGATTCATCGTGGCAGACGGCAGCATGGAAATCGCGAAAGGCGGTATTGATCGCGAGGCATTTCTGGCGCCTCACATTGAGGCGATTCATCGGTTGTTTGCGGAAGAGCGCGAGGATTATGTGGCTGCGCGGTAAGTGGCATACGTGGGCAAGCGAAAGTCGATCGCTACGTGAAGCAAAATCAAAACCAAAGTCAAAAGCGCCCATCGAGAAGCGCGCGCAAAAATCGCGCGCACTCTTCGCGTGCTCAGGGCAAGACGGCGGCCGCTACGAAAGCGTACACGAATAGTGGCCAGGGCTCGAAGTTCCAAATCGCTGGTAGTTCGTACAGAGAATTGTTAGGGGATGACGTCGTCGCGCTGGAGAGCGAAGTCGTCGAAGCTAGCGCCATAGCCGTGCCAGCCTGGGGTGTCGCAGGGCTCCGTGCGAACGACGTGGGCAGCGGTGATCATCTGCACGCTACCAGAGCCGAACGGGCGTGCGACCAGGGCGACTTCAAGTTCAATTGCGGTGCCGAGATAAATTTCGCGTGGAGCGAGGAAGAAAACACCGCTCGAACTGATGTTGCGCGTGACGAGAAGCACCGGGTGGAAATCGGCGGTGCCTTCGACGCGCACTAAGCGGAGAGGCAGGGAAAGGGCCGCGCGCGGATAACGACGGCGCTCACTGGCCACTCCAATAGCGTGAGTTGGAACGCGAGTGAAATAGCGTCGTGGTCCCGGCTTAGGCGTTTTAGCCGGAACGATTTCTGTGATTTCAGTATAGGGCCTCGGATTGCGCAGCGGCGAGACTACGGCTGGCTGTCCGTCCCAAATCGGAGCAGCTCCCATGATACTCTCCCAATGCCTTTGCCTACCCTGACCCCCGTCAGGTCCACCGAATATGCCCTCGCAGACAGAATGCGTCAACCGTGCATACACGAAACAATGTAGAAGGTGTCTAAAAGCTAACCCTTAGAAATTCGGGTGATCGCCCTCAGCACCGCCTATTCGGCCAGAGCGACGACATTTTGCCGCGAAAATCGGATAGAAGGGTACGCCGAGTGGGATTATCTTACGATACGAAGCAAGGTCAAACATGGATGCAACTAAATACTTTAGATACTGAGAGATACGTGGAAGATATGCGAGCGGCACTGTGGAAAGCCGTCGAGGAGCGGGACTCGCGGGCAGACGGCAAGTTCGTTTATGCAGTCCGGTCGACGGGGATCTATTGCCGGCCGTCGTGCGGTTCAAGGCGACCTTCGCGGGATAGAGTCGAGTTTTTTGCGCTTCCCGAAGCTGCTGAACGGCAAGGCTTCCGGCCATGCAAGCGATGTTTGCCGCGAAATGCGGAGGTTGCGGATGGCAAGCTGCGAGCCGTCTCGATCGTGTGCCGGGCGATTGAGCAGCAGATTGTTAATGATGGGACGGATGAGGGCGCGTTGACGCTGGGGAGGCTCGCGGGGCGGGTGAAGATGAGCGCCGATCAGCTTGAACGGGCGTTCAGAAGGTCTATCGGAATTACGCCGAGGCAGTATGCGGACGCGGTGCGGATGAGGCGATTGAAATCGCAATTGCGAAAAGGAGGCAATGTGACGACGGCACTTTACGATGCGGGATTTGGGTCATCGAGCAGGCTTTACGAGCGGGCGCCGAGCCAACTGGGGATGACTCCGCGGGCGTATGGGCGCGGCGGGGAAGGGATGCAGATTCATTACACAGTTGTGGATTCTCCGCTGGGGCGCCTGCTGGTGGGTGCGACGGAGAAGGGGATTAGCGCGGTCTATCTGGGGCAATCGGATGAAGAGCTTGAGGGCGCGTTACGGGAAGAGTATCCACGTGCGGAGATCAGCGAGGATGCGCAGGCCCGTGCGGAGCTTGGGACGTGGGTGAAGAAAATTGTGGCGCATCTGAAGGGGAAAGAGCCGCATCTGGATTTGCCTACGGATGTGCAGGGGACGGCGTTCCGCAGGCGCGTTTGGGAGGAATTGCGGAAGATTCCGTATGGGACGACGCTGACATACACCGAGGTGGCGAAGAGAATCGGGAAACCGAAGGCGATTCGAGCGGTGGCGCGTGCTTGTGCGACGAATCCCGTTTCGGTGGTGGTGCCTTGCCATCGAGTGGTTCGCCAGGATGGAAGTTTGGCGGGGTACCGGTGGGGATTGGAACGGAAGCAGGCGTTGTTGGAAAGAGAAACGGCGGCGAAGGATTAGCGCGCGCGAGCACAGCATCGGGGGCGCGCGGGGCGTGTCTGTGGGAATTTGTGTAGAATGGAAACATGCTGACTCGCTTTTGTGTGGCGAAGATCCATCGGGCTACGGTCACGGAGGCGGACCTGAATTACGTTGGGTCGATTACGATCGACGAAGTGTTGCTCGAGAAGAGCGGGATCAAGCCGTTTCAGATGGTTAAGGTGCACAACCTTTCTAATGCGGCGGCGTGGCAAACCTATGCGATTGCCGGAGCGCGAGGCAGCGGGACCATCTGTCTGAATGGGCCTCCGGCGCGGTTGTTTCAGCCGGGCGATAAAATAATCATTCTTGCCGAAGCGTATTTGGAGCCAAACGAGGTGGATGATCTTGCGCCGGTGGTTGTGTTTGTGGACGACAAGAACCGCGTGACAAAGGTCGAGAAGCATTCGTTACGCGCGGCGAGTCCTGCGTAGATTACTGGCGCTGGCGGATTGCTTCGAACAAAATAACCCCAGCCGCTACGGACACGTTGAGCGAGCGAACGGGCCCGGTGGTGGGAATCGAAACGAGGAAGTCGCAGCGTTTGCGCGTGAGATCGTGAAGGCCTTCGCCTTCATTGCCTAGAACGATCCCTACGGAACCCTTCAGATCCGCTTGCATGTATCTCTTTTCCGCGCTTTCGTCGAGCCCGATCAGCCAGTATCCTGCCTCTTTCATCTGCTCCATTGCGTGCACGAGATTTTTCACGCGAGCAATCGGCAAATGCGCGAGCGCTCCGGCCGATGCGCGCTCGACGGTGTCCGTCAATCCTGCGGCGCGACGCTCGGGAATAACGACGCCTTGTGCGCCTGCGGCAAGGGAGCTGCGGATAATGGCGCCGAGGTTATGCGGGTCCTCCACGCCGTCAAGCAACACGAGCAGGCCGTGGCCGTCGTTGGCCGCTAGCAGGTCTTCGATCTCTACGGATTTTTTTGCGGCGGCGAGCGCTGCTATGCCTTGATGTTCGCGGGTGCCTGCGAGGCGATCTATTTGCTGACGGTCTTCGAAACGCACCGGGACACCGCGCGATTTCGCCTGACGGACGATGGCTTCCATGCGCTCGCCGTGGCGTCCGCGCGCGATGACGATGCGATCGAGTGGCCGGCCGGCGGTGAGCGCTTCTTCGACGGCATGAAATCCAGTCATCCAATTCATGATTTCACCGATGGGCGCAGCAAGCGCGCGCCCCTACGGAAATAGATCGAGAAATAGATTGCAGCGCATGTCGGCAGAAACGTTAGCAATGCCGCCCTAGTGAATGCTGACGGTGGCGATGGCATGGGCGGCTATGGCTTCGCCTCGTCCTACGGCGTCTACACCTTCATTCGTTTTTGCTTTGAGGCTGATATCTTCGCCGGGAATGTTCAGAACGCCCACTAGCGCGGAACGAATCGCTGAAAAGTGAGGGCCGAGTTTGGGGCGTTCGCAGACGACCACAACGTCCACGTGAACTACGCGCATATGTCGACTCGCAAGCAACTTGCAGGCGTGCTCGATAAATTGCAGGCTTGCCGCGCCTTTCCATTGCGGATCTGTGTCTGGGAAATGCGTGCCAATATCGCCGAGAGCGCCCGCACCGAGGATCGCATCGCAGAGGGCATGGCAGAGGACATCGCCATCCGAATGACCGACCGGACCTTTATCGAACGGAATTTCGATTCCCGCGAGTATTAATTTGCGGCCCTCCGAGAGGCGATGGAGGTCGTACCCGATTCCCGAGCGGTTCATTTTGCGACGCGCTCCTGCTCGAGATAGAAATGAGCCAGCTCGAGATCAGATGGCCGCGTTATTTTCAGATTGCGCTCTGAACCTAGCACCGCAAATACTTCGTGGCCCGTGCGCTCGACGAGCACGGCTTCGTCAGAACCAGTTAAGCCGTCCTCCTGCGCTTTCCGAAATGCGTCCCGTAGCAACGGAAACGAAAACGCTTGGGGAGTCTGAGCCATTACGATCCGTTCGCGAGGAATCGTTGCGGTAATGAGGGCAACATCTTCCGGAAGGCTTGCACGCTTTACCTCTTTGACCGTATCAATGGCCGGAATCGCCAGAATTGCGGCGCCCCGCAAACGCGCTTCGGCGATCACGCGAGCGGTTTGTTCAGGGGTGACGAAAGGCCGCACTGCGTCGTGCACAAGCACGATTTCCGTTGTAGGTTCGACTTGGGCAAGAGCATTCGCGACGGATTGCTGGCGCGTATCGCCACCATGGATAACACGCGCAGGCCTGCCGAGACCCGCTTTGGCTACTTTATCCTGCAGCGATACGATTTCCTCAGTCCGCGTGGAAAGGATGAAATCCGTAATTGCCGAGCATGCAGCGAGTCGGCGCAGCGTAAAAATCACAAGGGGAACACCATCGATTTCGATGAATTGTTTGGGCTGATCTGCACCCATGCGCGTTCCAAGGCCCGCAGCGGGGATGATGGCAGTCACGCGATTCATAGGTTGGAAGTTTAACGCAGTTCGCCGGATTCGAGCAGCAAACTAACGAAAGAGGGTCCAACTCCTCGCAGTGCGGAATATGAGTTTCTTCTTGGGCGGACTTTGCGACGTGGCTGCGCCGGCAGTGAGAGTGCTGGAGGGTTTCCGACCCCTGTGCACTTTCCGACGCCAGAGTTGCAGAATTGTTCCGGCTTTACAGGTTGAGGGAAAGGCGGAAGCAATGCTTCGGGAGCTGAAGCCGGCTGATACTGCAGCCTTCAGGCGGGGAAGAGTCTGTGGCGACCAGCAAACCGTGGCTTCAGCGGCTGAAGCCGTACTCATTCTGCGCGATTTACGGCACGGCTAAAGCCGTGCCTTTCCAAAAATCCAAGTTGCCACACAGACTCTCGAAGCCCGCCCTACAATTCCCGCAATTTTTTTCGGTAGTCTGTTTAGCCGATGAAGTAATTCTTCCTAACTTCTAGGACGCTCTCATATTCTGACCAGGCGTCTGAAGACGAGGTTCAAAATAAAAATCCGCGCCGGTGCGCAAAATTGCCGCAACCCGGCGCGGTTATAAGTCTGCTGTTTACGCAGCTTTTGACGGCCTGGACATACGATGCCGCAGCTTCCCCAACCTTCGGTTCAACGGGTGACCGCGATCGAGAAAAGAGAAAACCGGGTCGCGTCGCGTGCCGATTTTCTCTAGAGCGCGGCGAATCCGAAAATCGCGCCCCGCTGAGATCATTCCCTTCTCGAGTGTCTCGATGGCATCGGGTGTACGGCCCGACTGAACGTAGACCTCGGCCAGATTCAGATAGAGTTGAGCATGGTTGTGCCGCAGCCCCAGGGCTTCCCGACATAGCGATTCCCCATCCACGAAACGGCGTTCGGCTATCGCGGCGAGCAGTCCGGTATAAGAAAGGTAGAACGGATTCTTGGGGGCCGTTCCCAGAGCGCGCCGTGCATGGAGGAGAGCCTCACCGGCTTCTCCGTCTCTTAGAAGTTTGAGGCATTCTTTGAAGTCCGTCATCCCGGCATCCACGGGTGATGCCGTTCCAATCCAATGGGACATATTCACCTTCCTTACCCTTGAGCGTGTTACGTAACGCCGCGCGTCACGTGCATGAAGATTAGTGACAGGGTTGCCTGCGGGAAATAGGACGCACGAACAGATTTCGTCCCAGTACGAATGACTGTACGCAATGACAGGCGAAGACGCGGAGACGACGCTCGCGCTCCCTTAGTACGCGAGTTCTACTAATTTCCAAACACAAACGACCCTCTGAAGACCTTCTATGGCGGCCAAGAGAAACCGATCGCTACGAAAGCCAAACCAAAAGCGCTCATTGGGAGGCGTGCGTAGACACTCCGTGCAGCCATACGGCGAGGATGTGGCTCGAGTGCCGCGCTGAAGCCCGCGGCGCTACGCTTAAGCCTATTTCAAACCTCTACGCGATTTGATTTTCGACCGCCTCTGACTACCGCGGGCCAGTAGTTACGCTCATCTGGCCCGCGCGCCTTGTCGCAAACCGCTACTTGACTAGATCCGACGCGAATACAAGCTGAATCCCATGCTCCTTCAACTGCGGAAGCATTTCGCGCAGCGCCGCAGTTGTCTCTGGATGCGGATGCCCTATCGCAATGGCTTGTCCGTCGCGATCGGTATCCTTCACCGCAAGGTCGATCTGCTTCTGAATGGCACTTGTGTCGAGCGAGTCATCCAAGAAAACCTTTCGCGATGCGGCGTGAACGCCATAGTGGCGCGCGGTATCGTATGCGACCGTCGAAGCCGTCGTTCGGCTGTCGACGAAGAACAGCCCACGCTCGCGAAGCGCAGGCATAAGCGCGTCCATCAGTTGGGGGTCTGCCGTAGCCTTGGATCCTTCATGGTTATTCACTCCGGCGGCGTGCGGCACCGTATTCAGCATCCCGATAAAGACAGATCGCACCTCCTTGGCGGACATGCCAGGACGCAGTTCGACAGCTTCGTGAGGAGTGGTGGCTGAATCCGGCTGCATCGGTAGGTGCAACATTACTTCGTCGCCTCGGCGGGCGGCTTCGTCAGCGATCTTAGTTGAAAGAGGCAGGTGCGGAAGCACGGAGACCGTCAGAGGATAGGGCAGGGCAATCACGGCATCGTCCTCAGTCCGGTCATTGCCCATATCGTCGATGATAATTGCCAGACGCCGCGTACTGCGAGCTGCTGACTCGCGATGAGCCGAACGGGCCTCGCTCTCTTCCTTCTTAGCGCGAGCTTTGCGTGCCGGTTTCTTCGTACATCCGGTGAAAAAGAGAGCCAACAGGGCACAACTGCACACTACGCCGCTGGGAACCCATCTAAGGCTCAGTAAGGAATGGATCTGTGAGATTTTTCGCTTGCGAGAATACGCGGAAGCCAAGCGAGCGCGCCGACTAGGCTGCCTTTTGCGCCGGAGCGGTGCCTTGCTGCAGAACCTGCAACGCCTTCTTCACGGTTGGGTCATCCCCTGACGACGTTTGTCCGGGTGGCGGCAGCGGCGCTCCCGTCATTTGATCGGTTGCTGGAGCAATCGGCACGCTTGCCGCAACGCCTTCCGCAGGAATTTCTTTGCCGCTCGGCGTGTAGTAGTTGGCAACGGTGAGGATCAATGCCGATCCGTCGTCCATCGGGATCAACTTTTGCATAGACGCTTTGCCGAATGTGCGGTCGCCGACCGTCTGGCCGCGTTTGTTGCCTGAGATCGCGGCAGCCACAATTTCAGCCGGGCCGGCCGTGGCATTTCCGATCAGAACAGTCACTGGCCCATTCCATACCACTTTGGAAGGATCGGCGGACGAAACCACCGGGCTGACGGTCTGGCCTTTCAGGGTTGTAATCGTCCCGGAGAGAACGAAAAGTTGCGCCGTGGCGATACCCTCGGCGTCCTCCCCCAGCGAGCAGTTGCGGAGGTCAAGGATCAGCTTTTGCTCGCCTTCGTGACTCATTTGCACGAGATCATCGTGAATTTCTTTGGTTGTGCTCTCGTCGAATTCAGGCACGCCGAGATACCCGACATTGTCCTGAAGCTTTGCCTCGGTCACCTTGGGCGGCGCAGTCCGCGCAAGCGTGATGTTCATCTCCTGCGGCTCCGGCTTGGCTCGCGTGATTACCGAGAGCTTTACTACTGCTCCCGCATCGCCGCTCAGCAGAAGTCTTGCTTGCTCGATGGACATTTGCTCTGTGTTGAAGTCGCCAATCTTTTCGAGCACGTCCGCGTATTGGAGTCCCAATTTATCGGCAGGGCTGCCGGGCAGCACCGAAAGGACGCTGATGTATCCGGCGCGAATCTTCGTCAGGGCCATGCCTGCGGTGGCCTTGTCCTTTACCAGGATGCGCTGCTTGTAATCCTTATATTCCAGCGGGCTCATGTAGCTCGATTCCGCATCGAGCGAATCGAGCAGCCCGTGAAGCGCGCCAGAAGTCACCTTCGGAATATTGGGCTCGTCGACGTAATCGCGCTGAATCCGGTCCATGACCTCACTGTAGACGGTGAGGGCCTGATAGGCCTTATCGTCAGAAGAATGCGCGAGCACGTAACCCACGCCGACGTAGGCAAATGCGACGACCGTGAGCACCACGACAATCGCTTTCGAAAGGTTACTCATCCCAATATCCTCTGCGCCCCGGCGCTTCTTCCGCACCCATCCCAACGCGAAGCGAACCTCGATTATAGCAGAAGCCATGCCTGCCGAGACTTAAGCATAGCACCACGGCCCTAAGAGGAGGGTTGTGGCTGTTGATGCAGCTCCCAGGTTGTGTTTTACGAACGACGCCGAAATCAGCGCGCGTATTTGTTGAACCAATCGATTGTGCGTTGCCAGGCGAGCGTGGCGGCGGCTCTGTTGTAACGCTCGGGCGTGGCGTCACACATAAAGCCGTGGCCGGAATCGGGATAAATGTAGCCTTCGTGGACCACATTGGCCGCCGTCAGCGCCTTGTCATATGCCGGCCAAGTCGCGGCAAGGCGCGTATCTAGCGCGCCGTGATGAACGAGAATCGCGGCCTTGATTTTCGGGATTTCGGCTTCCGATGGAACGGCGCCATAGAAGGGAACGGCCGCGCCGAGATCGGAACCCATGCGGGTGGCTAGCGTATTCGCAACGCCGCCGCCGTAGCAGAAGCCGGTAACGCCGACTTTGCCGGAGCAATCCGGGCGCGCCTTCAGCCACTGCGCAGCGGCGAGGAAATCTTCCAGCATCTTCTTGCCATCAACCTTTCTAAAAAGCTCGCCGCCTTGATAGTCGTCGCCGGGATATCCGCCGAGGGACGTGAGTCCATCCGGGGCAAAGGCCATGAAATTTTCGAGAGCGAACCGGCGCGCCATGTCTTCGATATAAGGATTCAGGCCCCGATTTTCGTGGACGACAATGACGCCTGGTAGCTTCGAGGGCGTTGCCGAGCGAGTGTCGGCGCTGATGGGCCGCACGAGATAGCCTTTTATACTGCCGTTGCCTTGAGGGGAGGGAACGGTTTCATAACTTGCCTTGATCCGATCATCGTTCTTCGAGACCTGCTGGCCAGCCGCATAGTCAGGCATCAGCGCGTCGATTATCGTGGCCGCTGCCAAGCCGCCAACGGCGAAGCGGCTGATGCCGTCCATGAACGCGCGGCGGCTGATTTCGCCATGAATGAACTGATTGTAAAGTTCGATGGCCTCGAATGGCAGCTTGGGCTTTGTCGGTTCCATTGCGGGCTCCTTTATACAGAGCAAATTTGTCCGACATATTACAACGTGCCATAGCCGCACACAATCTCAGTCGAAGGGCCTGGCTAGTGCGAAGAGGTGGCAGCCGCCAACATTTTGGGAGTGAGTGCGATGCTGAGGCGGACCCATTTGTCCTGGGGAGAGACTTTTACTTTCGCGAGAAGGGTGGAGAGAAAATCGGCTTGCTGCTTAGTCATGTCGCCACGTTCTTTGGGATCTTTCAGTGCGACCGATCCCATCATGCGGAAGCCGTTGAGAAGCGTGCCGATTTCGATGGCATTTTTCATCGAGTCGCATTCGGCGTCGAGCGTGAGGTCCAGGTCGTTTCCTTGCGGCTGACCGGCCAGAGTGATGGCGTGGATGCTGCGTATGTAGCCGAGCAGTTGGCGCGAATTGTTGAAGTCGGCGTAGAAGGAATCGGGAAGATGATCGGTGCGCGCAACAGCGAAAAGCGGCGCACCCGCAACCCGATTGATTCGGGCCTGCATTTCGGGATTGCGCGGCGTCGATGCCGGATTGCTGAGAAGTTCTGTGGCGTTTTTGCCGCTGGCCATCATGACGCGCGTGGCGGAGAGGAATTCGAAGGAGACAAGCGGCTTGCCGGGAACTTCGTAAATCGTGATGGCGCCGCGTTTGACCGCGTGTCCGCCCACATGAAGCGCGTACGTCTCGATTCGTTGCTGGTCGAATCGGCCATCCGCGATCGCAAGCGTGCGATTTTCGCCCGCGGCACTGGCGGCAGCTCCGAGCTGCGTGGGCCACATGGCGATGGCAGCGCGGTTTAGATCTCGGGAGTAATCAAAGCCCGTGTTTTTAACAAATTGCGTGTAGTCCGGATCCTGCCGTGGCGTGGGCAGCATAATGCTGCCGATCGCCTGCAGCGAGGAATTCTGAGTCGTTCTAAGCGCCTGCGCATCTAAAAAAGCGAGAACGGGCGCGTTGGATGGAATCAGGCTCAGAACATCCGGCGCCGGACCTGAAACCGCTGCAGGCCCTGCAAGCGGTTGCGAGACGCGATACAAGTAGATACCCACACCAATTCCGGCAAGCAACAGGATCACGATCACTGCGATCAGAATTTTTTTCGGTGTAGACAAAGCCACGATTTCTCCGCGTCGAGCCTATTCAGGAGTCTAAGGTGTCTGTTTGGATTGCGCATCACAAAACGTGGACCTTCCGATGCACTGTCGCCTCGAAGATTGAATAAAGTGAAGAGCACATCCTCAATGAGAATTCCGATGGTCAGATCGCTTGTGGTTGTGGCAGCGTTGCTGGCGTCGGGTGTTTGCCTGCAGGCCCAAGACGCGACGCCGAAGTCGAAAACAGCGGCTCCGACTGTGAATCAAATTATCGGTCATTATGTAGCGGCGATTGGCGGGCGCGCGGCGATTGAAAAGATTACGTCGACAGCGTCATTGGGGAGAATCGAAGTGCCGTCGATGAAGCTTTCCGGCACGGTAATGATTCACGAAAAAGCGCCGGACAAAACGCTGCAGGTGGTCGTGTTTAATGGAAGCGCATTTCGGCAAGGCTTTGATGGGACGACTGCATGGACAGACGATCCGGCTGATGGATTGCGCGTGCTGTCTGGCATTGAATTGGCAGAAGCGAAACGAGACGCGGATTTTTTTCGTCCGTTGCATTTGCACGAGATTTATCCGAGCCTGACTTTTGCCGGCGCGGAAAAGGTTGGCGACCGTGACGCGTATGTGCTGGCAGGGACAGCGGCGGACGAGAGCGAACCCGACAAAATGTATTTCGACGCGGAGAACGGACTGGCGCTGCGGATCGTAAACCCACGCCATACGCCCGACGGCGAAGCGAAGCTTCAGGAAGATTTTTCGGACTATCGGCGCGTGGACGGCGTGGAACTGCCGTTTACGATTGCGCAGACGGGCGGAAGCGCGAATTTCACAATTCACATCAGCGAGATTCATCACGAAGTGGATCTGGACGACACGGAATTCGCGAAGCCACAGGGCGGCGATAGTAAGGTACAATAAGGCTTGGCTGTACAATTGGACATGGCGGTCGGGCATTCAGAGAGGATTGGCAGGGGGCTTGCGGGCGCGTCTTGAAGCGTTTTTGGTAACCCTTGCAATTCCATAGCCCGCATGATAGTTTCTTTAGGTTTGCGCGGGGCTGGCGTAGCTCAGCTGGTAGAGCATCTGATTTGTAATCAGAGGGTCGGGGGTTCAAATCCCTCCGCCAGCTGATCTTGAAGCGTCGAGATTAACGAGCAAGGTTGCGGACGAATTCCTCGCAACAAAAAGCGCTAGGGCTAGTGTCTTCGTGACACGAGCCCTTTCTGCATTGCGGAGTACCTCGAAGGCTGTCCTGACTATTTCTGGCCGTTTTTGCAAGAAGCGGATGCTGTGTCCGCAAATACGCAAGCGGTAACTTGAAATGGAAAGTTCTCGCGCCGCAGAGAGTAAGGGACGTGGTCGCGTCCCGGTGATTTGCGGGACGGGTGGGTGAGTGGCTAAAACCAGCAGACTGTAAATCTGCCGCTCCTTGCGGGCTACGAAGGTTCGAATCCTTCCCCGTCCACCAGTTTCGCGGAGAGTTCTGGTGGTTGCAGTTGGCTTTCTGGCTGTGCGTGTCGCGAAAGAGAATGCCGGTTTTGAGCCTGGGTAGCTCAGTTGGTAGAGCGCGTCCTTGGTAAGGACGAGGTCACCGGTTCAATCCCGGTCCCAGGCTCCAGTTTTGCGGCTTTGCAGCAAGACGGTAGGGCAGAATGAGCGGGGGTAACTCAGTGGTAGAGTCTCTGCCTTCCAAGCAGATGGTCGCGGGTTCGAGCCCCGTCCCCCGCTCCATCGAATTGCGGGCAGCGCGGAGTGAGTGGCAGTAACGGCTTTGGGGTTTGCAAAGAACGCGGCGCGGCCGCGACGTTTTTCATGTGAAGGGTGAGG
>JBOGMU010000212.1:0-2892 GCA_050746865.1 Candidatus Acidiferrales bacterium | reverse complement strand
CCTCGGGACGATAGCTGCGCATCCATCGTTCGACGATCCGGAGGTGTTCCGGATTCGATTTCACGTCGAGGACTGGCACCTGGTGGGCCCGCCAGAAGTTCTCTACCTTGTGCCCATCGACCTCTTTCGGCCCGGTCCACCCTTTTGGTGATCGAAGGATGATCATCGGCCAGCGTGGACGATTGGGCTTGCGGGTTCCTCGTGCCTCGTGCTGAATCGCATGGATCTGCTGTACGCAAGTCTCGACCGTAGCGGCCATTTTCTCGTGCATCACTTCGCAATCACTGCCTTCAGCTTCGACTATGTGCGGCGACCATCCATATCCCCTAAAGAGCTCTTCGAGCTCTTCCCTTGAGATACGCGCCAGTAGAGTAGGATTTGCGATCTTGTACCCGTTCAAATGAAGGATCGGCAACACGGCACCGTCGCGAATTGGGTTAAGAAATTTGTTTGAGTGCCAGGAAGTCGCCAGCGGGCCAGTCTCCGCCTCGCCGTCACCAACCAGCACGCTCACGATCAGATTCGGATTGTCGAACGCAGCCCCGAACGCATGCGATAAGCTGTAGCCCAGTTCGCCGCCTTCATGGATTGAGCCGGGTACTTCCGGCGTACAGTGACTTCCCAACTGCCCTGGGAAGGAGAAAGCGCGGAACAGCTTGAGCATTCCCCCTTCGTCCTGGCTCTTCTCCGGATAGATTTCCGAATACGTCCCCTCCAGATAGCAGTTTGAGATGACCGCCGGCGCGCCGTGGCCCGGACCCGATATGTAGATCATGTCCAGGTCGTACTTGTTGATGACACGGTTCAAGTGTACCCAGGTGAAAGTCTGGCCGGGGTCAGATCCCCAATGTCCGAGGAGACGATTCTTGAAGTGCTCTGGGCGAAGTGGATTTCTGAGCAGCGGATTATCGCGCAGATAAATCATTCCGGCGCAGAGGTAGTTGCAAGCGCGCCAATACGCGTCGATCCTCCTGATCTCTTCGCGAGTAAGTACTGATTCGGAGCTTTGCAACTGGTATTCGGTGCCTTGTGGGGACGTCATAAAGTCTTTCTCCTGTGTGGAGCGTCACACGAGAATCCTCTTTGGTGCGCCGCTTCAAAAACATTCAACTTGCCCAAGTTTAGTGCCGCCTTCTTGTGCCTACTGTACTATTCTGCGAGGCCTTAGGCTGGCACACCTTTCGTTTTTGGAATGTGACAGCGATCACAGGAATTCACATGCGTGCAGAGCGCCAAACAACTAACGTGTTGGCGTTGGAGAAGTAGATCATCATGGCCGACGACCCATTGATTCTTGTCTTCAACGGCGGTTCTTCGTCGCTGAAGTTTGGTCTCTACGCGAAACGGGATGGTGAAGAACGGCTTGTTCTTGAAGGCCTAGCCGATGGCATCGGCCGCAGTGGTGGCAAGATCGAGTTGAAGGCGTCCGGCGGGATCACGCTGAGATCTGAAAACGCTAGCCTCCCTTCCGAATCCGATGCGTTGGAGCACGCTGTACGATGGATCAAGGAATTGTCGCCGGTCACACCAAGCGCTGTCGGCCACCGCGTAGTGCATGGCGGGCCCCGCCTCCTCGCTCACCAGCGCATCACCGTGCCGGTGCTCAAAGAGTTGGAGTCTTGTGTCCACTTCGCACCGCTTCATATTCCGATCGCGCTTAGGCTCATTAGAAAGAGCGAACAGTCTTACCCACAAGTTCCGCAGTTTGCCTGCTTCGACACTGCATTCCACAGCTCCATCCCCGAAGTGGCAGCGCGATTTGCCCTTCCGCGTAATCTTTTTGACGAAGGGATTCGGCGTTACGGGTTTCATGGGCTTTCGTATGAATCCATCATCCATCAACTCGGTAAAGAACTTCCTGGCCGAACGGTGATCGCTCACCTCGGAAGCGGCGCAAGCCTTGCCGCTGTCAAAGGGGGGCGGTCGATCGACACAACGATGGGCCTGACACCCACAGGCGGGATTCCGATGGCAACTCGAAGTGGCGATCTCGATCCAGGCATACTGTTATATCTATTGCGGACGGGCCGCATGAACGCCGATTCGCTCGAAAAGCTGCTAAATCACGACGCTGGACTGACGGGGCTTTCGGGCGGCAAGGACGATATGCGGGATTTGGAATCCGCGGCGGAGGCCGGAGATCAAAAAGCAGAACTGGCCATCGAAGTATTTTGCACGGCGATTCGTAAAGCGGTCGCGGCCTACGCCGCGGAACTGGTCGGCCTGGAAATGCTTGTCTTCACTGGAGGGATCGGCGAACACAGCAAACGAGTTCGAGCTAGCGTCTGCCGTGGCCTTCATTTCCTTGGAGCCTCGATCGACGATGCCGCCAACCATTCTGGATCTAGAATGATCTCTGCAAAGGACGCTAGCGTCCGCATTTGCGTCGTTCCAAGTCAGGAGGATATCCAAATCGCCCGACACTGTCGGCGAAAGATGCAGACTACCGGATAGGGAGTCACGCGCATTTCCGTGTCGCTTCACCCTTCAAGCAGCCCGGTTGAGCGCATTTCAAGCCCCGAGCCTCATGCCTCGCGAGTTGGAGAGGCACGCCCAACCTATCCGCATCTCATTGCTTACTGCCCTGCGCAAACCGCCTTCTCGGGCAAATGTGATTTTTTAAGGCGCCCCTTCGTTACTTTTTTGACTTTTAAGGCGGTTATATGGCGCCGGATGCGTCAATACAGTTGACGCTCGTGCTGGCACTTATTTTTGCTTACGATGCGAAGCAAACGCCTAAGCTCGGGCGAATTCTTCCTGCTCGCAGGCGTGATACGAGGAGCGAACCAGGGGACCAGATTCGACGTGTTTGAATCCCATCTGTTCGCCAAGCCGCTTGTATTCCGCAAATTCGTCGGGGTGAACAAAGCGCTCGACCGGCAGGTGTTCCGG
>JBOGMU010000211.1:0-5412 GCA_050746865.1 Candidatus Acidiferrales bacterium | reverse complement strand
GGATAGGGCGCCGCCCTGGTTCTCGACAGGTCTCACTCTATCTCGCCGTTTAAACAGTCGAATCTTACAGAGTTCCTCGCGCACAGGGCTGTTCTCTTTTGCACAGTTTGCAGGACACCTTCCTAGTAGTCTGAACCTGTATAGCAGCGGAGCGCCTCGCATCGAGACGGTGTGTCCACCCAAATATGAAACCGAGGAAACACAATAGCAACGTCAGTGTCGACGCATTCGATCCACAGATGTTTCTGGATACGGCTGGGGTGTCGAGAAAGGTGATGGAATACGGCAGAGGCGAGTCGATCTATTCCCAGGGCGAGACCGCAGAAACTGTTATGTACATCCAGCGGGGCGGCGTGAAATTCTCGGTAGTGAATGGGACCGGGAAAGAAGCAATAGTTGCGACGTTTGGTCCAGGCGATTTTTTTGGCGAAGGATGCATGGCGGGCCAATTGCTCCGTATGGGGACGACTTCGGCCACAACGCCCACAACCCTTCTGGTCATTTCCAAGAAGGATCTTCTACGAGTGCTCCACGAGGAGCATGAGCTGTCCGACCATTTCATCGCCTATATGCTCGGGCGCAACATCCGCATCGAAGAAGATCTTATCGATCAGCTCTTCAACTCAAGTGAGAAGCGATTGGCGCGCACACTGCTGCTTCTTGCACGCTTCGGGGAACAGGAGCAACCTGATGACTTTTTGCCGAAACTCTCGCAGGAGACGCTGGCGAGCATGATCGGGACCACGCGTTCGCGAGTGAATTTCTTCCTGAACAAATTCAGAAAACTCGGGTTCATCGAATATAACGGCAAAATTAAGGTCAATAGGTCGCTGCTGACGGTCGTCCTACACGATTAAAGCGCCAGCTCGAAGGTGTTCGTCTCACTCTCCGTGATAGATCATCAACCAGCCTCTTGGAGTTTCGATCGGCGGAGGCGACATACCGATCTTATTAGCGTCATCGCCACGGCGCGCTTCTAATATCTATCGGCTGGGTTTGGCTCTCTTCGATCTTCAAGAGCCGGAAAAGTGTGTGGTGCGTGGTGATTCATGGGTGTTTGCGCCTGAGGAGGCATACGAGCGTCAGGAGATGTCCAGGACGTGGTGTTTCCCTGCGGCTACACTGTGGCGCCGGACGGAGACACTACAGTCAGCTTGTGCTTCATCCTGCTATCGCCGATCGAGGTTTGTTTACGTCCCAATACGTATGTGGAAAACGAATGAAAGAGTCCGAAGACATTCAAGAGCCACAAGACCACGGCAATTACTACGACTGCGTTCAAGATCGATTTAATGCTTCCCGCCATCGGGATGAAGGCATTCACCAACCATAGAAGGACGCCCACTACGATCAGGGCTATTACGACTTGCATGAGAGGCATGATCTTTTTCCCTTTCTGCCTGCGCTAGGCGACGCGCGTCGTTTTCCGACGCGAACAGTTAGGCGATCCACGCCACATCCAATGTGGCTGGCTGCCCTTTGAGCCAGAGAATCTGCTGAAGATGTCGTCTGATGTTGTTGGCGCTTGTTAGAACCGCTGGAATCGGGATCGCCCGATAAACCATTCCTTCGACTGCTTACTGCAAGTCAATCTTAGATTTCCTCAAGGCACGCGTCTGTTCACTTGTGTACAACATGTCCGATTTAGAAGTGGCCTGATCGCAGGAAACCTCGCAATAATCCATGCCAGATGGAGATCGCATGGCGCAGATAGCGTCCGACTGGTGCGGGCTATGCGAAATATGAACTCGTGTTCCGAATTGAACAGCGTCGCCGTTTCGAAAACTCTATTGTCCAGTTCTTCTCAGAATTCACAAAGGAAGGAGAACCACAATGGAGCCAGTCCATCCTCTGCCATTGGCAGCAATATCGGAAACCCACGTTCTCAGGATGCTCTCTCAAGGTGCGCCCGTTACGGGGGTCTTGAACGAGCTTTGCAATTTTATCGATGCAAAATCACCGGGAGTAATCCCGACCGTTCTCCTGTTGAACAGCAACGGCACCCATCTCGAAGCTGCTGCCGCCTTGAAAGTGCCTAAAGAGTGGAAGAAAGAATTCGACGGTTTGAAGGTGCCCTCTTCCGCCAGGTTACAGCGAGCGGCCGAAAG
Organism: Candidatus Acidiferrales bacterium; assembly: GCA_050746865.1. Taxonomy (GTDB): domain Bacteria; phylum Acidobacteriota; class Terriglobia; order Acidiferrales; family UBA7541; genus Palsa-295. The sequence goes on along the minus strand of JBOGMU010000211.1, from coordinate 3,304 downwards.
CCCGGAGAATCCCTTTCCGGTTGCAGACATAAGAAGTGACCCCTCGTTTGCGCCTTGCTGGGACTTGGTTCTTAGCCAAGGCATTCAGGCAGCATGGGCTGCGCCTATTTTGTCCAAGAGCAGAAAGATCCTCGGGAGTTTGATCCTATTCTATCCGACGCCTCATTCGCTTAACGCGCGGGAGCTGGAACTTATCGAACGCGTCATCCATATGGCCGCCATCGCCATCGAGTGCCACCTGAATGAGGAAGAGCGACGCAAGGTTTCCAGACAGCTACATCAGTCCCAGGACGAAGAACGCCGCCGGATTGCTCGTGAGCTGCATGACAGCACAGGTCAGAAGCTCGCTCTCCTTGCTATAAATCTGTCGATGATCAAGGATACGACCCCCGCTAAGTCACGCGATGAGATTCTCTCGGAGTGCGCCTCCCTCACCGGTAGCATTTCGGATGAGCTCCGAACCCTTTCTTATCTGCTTCACCCGCCTTTGCTCGATGACTGCGGTCTGGAATTGGCAATCAAATGGTATGTGAGCGGAATTAACCAGCGTCAGGGCCCGCGCGTAGAGGCGGAGATAACTCAAGACTTGCGCCGGCTGACGGAAGATGCCGAACTTGCGCTCTTCCGCGTCGTGCAGGCCAGCCTCACGAATGTTCATCTCCATTCGAAGGCGTCCGAGGCTATCGTAAGAATCGAGCAGAACGCCGATGGGGTTATCGTGACGGTTAGCGATAACGGCAGAGGGATACCCGATGGAGTGCTGGATTATTCTTCGCAGACCAAAACAGCGGGAGTTGGTATCGCGGGTATGCGCGAAAGAATGAAACACCTTGGCGGCTGTCTTGAGATTAAAACGAGCCGTAGCGGCACGAAGGTGAAGGCTAGAGTGCCTAAAAGCCATTTTCGCGCAGCCTTAACTATGAGCGCGTAAGGCCAGTACTCGAAAACACCTAAACCGCCGCCTCGACACGTCTCGACCGGGCGAACGGCGCGTGGCAATAATAAGAAGTTCCCACTACTTGCTTACATTCCAGACGTACAAAAATGCTGGGTCGCTGGCAGTTACAACCCTGCGTCCCGCTTTCCGCGTTGCGCGGTTCAAGGCGGAGCGCACTTTCTCTTTGGATTCCGCCAACTCGGCCAAGGGAACTTTAAGCGCCGAACCGTCTTTAAGGTTATCGAGATCGTTCAAGATCGCGGTGACAATGAGTTTGTGCTTTCCATCGCGTCCCTGCGGCACATCCGACTGCACCATCGTCTTGAAGTGTATCGCTGAGTTCTTAGGCTGAATCCTTGCCATATATACCTCCAGATAACGGCGCGCTAAATAAACGATACCTTAGCGTATCCCAATCGTAACGACTCCTGCAAGCGAAAACGCGGTAGCGTAAGCGACCCGCGACGACGCCCCCACCCCCGCCTCGCGTAAGATCGTTAGTCAAGGTCCGACACGTTCCGCTAACTTCCCACTAACACGAGAGTTCGCTTTCCAAAAGATATGACCCGTACGACTCGCAGCCTGTTACCGTCCAAGTGATCCGAGGCAGTTGTGATGATCAAACCGAAGACACATTTTGAGCAAATTCCTCTCGAGATAGTCAAAAAGATCGTCGAAGAACAAATCCGAAGCACGGAAGCGATCGATTATCTTGAGTTCGTCAGAGGAGGGATATGCGGAAAGCAATCGACCCAAAAGCCAAACTGACTCCGGCCAAAGGGCCGATTTTCGACTTGCAGGTTTTTCTTGATACGTCCGGAGTCTCGCGGCGAATCGACGCATTTCGGAAATCGGAGAAGATCTACTCCCAGGGTGATCCCGCAAAGGGTGTGAACTACATTCAGGAAGGCGAAGTGAGACTCTCTGTCGTCAGTGCGAGCGGCAAAGAAGCGGTGGTAGCGACTCTCGGCGTGGGCGATTTTTTCGGCGAGGGATGCCTCGCAACTCAGCCTGTTCGCATGGGCACGGCCACGGCCGTTCTGCCCACGTCGCTATTATTTATCGAAAAAGACGAGATGATGCGGGTGCTTCGAAGAGAACATGCCCTCTCCGACCGCTTTATCGCGCACGTGCTCAGCAGGAATATTCGAATCGAGGAAGATCTCATCGACCAGCTCTTTAACTCCAGCGAGAAACGCCTGGCCCGGGCTCTCCTCTTGTTGGCGCGCTACGGCAAGGAAGATCAGCCTCACGCTGTGCTGAACATTTCGCAAGAGATGCTGGCGGAAATGATCGGTACGACGCGCTCGCGAGTTAACTTCTTCATGAATAAATTTAGAAAGCTCGGGTTCATCAAATACAACGGCGGCCTTCAAATCAATACCTCCCTACTGAGCGTAGTGCTTCACGACTGACTCGCCGCTCCGACGTTCTCAACGCGTTCTGGAAACTCCTTTCGGCGAAGTGCCTGCCAAAGCTTGAGCAGTCAAAATCAATTCGTAAAATCCGACCATTCGACCACGCGTCCCGACACCGGCACCTTCTCGGAAACTCGGCAGCTCTCTCGGCGATTGGTCCCATTCTCGCGCTCGATGGCCAGCGCCGCCAGGTACCGTGCACGCTCCATCAAGCGAACCTCATCCGCATAAGGGGCGCGCGAAACGCAACAGTACACTTCGAGAGAACCGACTTCTTGCCCGCCCTCACCAAGGATCTTTGCGGACGAAAAGACACGTAGGCCAAACCGAGCCGCGGTCCCGGCAATCGCGGTTGCGCTTACAGCCCTGCTGGCGTAAGTCGAGATGAGAGAGACAGTGTTCCCGATCTGGCAATCCAGCGCGGCGCAGATTTCAGTCAGAATTTCCGGAACCGACGCCCCAGCAGAAATCGCTTGAAGAATCTTCTTTTCCGTTTTCAATACATATCGGCATTGTTCTTCTGGTTGCTGCGAAAGCATAGGAATTTGCAATTTCTTATACGGGCAGAACCGCGATTCATCCATGTTGTCTTCCTCTTTCCATTTTGAGTTCAAGTCATTCGTAACCCTGGTTGAACGCGGTCCGAATCCACTCCGTAACGAGTGAGGCGCGCTCGCGGGCTGGAGGCCGTGCGAGTTCCTGGATTTCATTGCATAAAGAGCCTTGTCCGCCGCGTAGAGGAGCGTTCCGATCGTGTCGGCATCCTGTGGATAAGTTGCAATTCCCACGCTAACGGATAGTAGAGGATGTTCGGTCTCCTTCCGGAGAACATCGCAAATCCGTTGCGCTACCAACGCGGCGGCTGCCTTGGCAGTTTCCGGCAGAACGATGGCAAACTCGTCCCCGCCGTGCCGCGCTGCGGTGTCGATTGACCGGCTGCAGTCCGCCA
>JBOGMU010000210.1:0-23679 GCA_050746865.1 Candidatus Acidiferrales bacterium | reverse complement strand
CAGAAATTGCGCGAGCTCGTGCAAGGTTAACTCGCGCCTTGGCCTCCGCCGCTGCGCCTTCCGCCGCAAAACCCGGATTAGGCATTCGCTTCGAGCGAATCGAACGACGCTTCGGCGCGCTCATCGCGCTGCGAAGCCTATCGCTCGAAATTGCTCCCGGCGAATTTGTCGCGCTCTTGGGGCATAACGGGGCGGGGAAGACCACTTTGCTTCGAATCACGGCACAGCTCATGCGGCCAAGCCGCGGCGTGGTAACATTTTTCGCGGGCATCGAGCAGCAAGTTCCGTTCCACGATGTAAAAGGCCGCACAGGCCTCGTCGGCCATAGCTTGCTTCTTTACGACGAATTATCCGCCGAAGAGAATCTGACGCTTTTCTCGAAGCTCTACGCGCTCGATAACGTCTCGGCGCGCGTTGCGAGCGCATTGCAAGTCTGCGGCCTCTCCTCCCGCGCTAGCAGCGAAGTCCGCACCTTTTCGCGAGGCATGCGGCAGCGCCTGGCAATCGCGAGGGCCTTGCTGCATTCGCCGAGCCTTCTGCTTCTCGATGAACCAGCCGCGGGCCTTGATCGTCAGGGCCTCGAATGGCTTCGCGTAACGCTGAAGAGGCTGCGTGGCGATGGTTGCACAGTGATCATGAGCACCCACGCACGCAACGAATCTCTCGAACTTGCGACCCGAGCCATCGTGCTTGTGAGCGGGCGGCTCCAGCAGGACACCGGCGCAGGGGGTGACCCTCGGCAATTGCTCGAATCCATGCGTGCCGAGGCCTGACCGATGAGAGGCTTACGCGCCGCATTCACACTTTTCGCTAAGGAATGCCGCCTCGAATTTCGCACGCGTGAGCTGCTGACTGCGACGGTCGTCTTTTCACTCATCATCATCGTTTTTTTCAACTTCGCCTTCGACCCGACACCTGTCGAAGCTCGCCGCTTCGGTCCGGGCCTGCTCTGGATCGCATTTTTCTTCGCGGGCTCGCTGATGGTGAATCCATCATTTGCGCGCGAGCAGACAAATGACACCTTAGACGCATTGCGGATGGCGCCTATTCCCAGCTTTGCCGTCCTAAGCGCAAAAATTTTAGCGAATCTCGTCTTTCTTTCAATCGCCGAAGCGATTCTGGTGCCGGTCTTTAGCCTGTTCTACAATGTGTCGCTCGTCGGAATTCTCGGCCGGCTCGTGCTGGTTTTGTTTCTCGGAACGGTCGGACTAGTCACGACAGGTACGGTATTCTCGGCAATTTCCGCGCACGCGCGCATGCGCGAGTTGTTGTTGCCGGTGTTGCTTCTGCCGTTTCTTACTCCGTTGCTGATCGCCGCTGTGTCGACTACGATTGCACTCTTCGGCGAAGCGCGTGAACTCGACCGGACGTGGATGATTTTTTTGATCGGCTTCGACGTGATTTTTCTTACAACGTCGTGGCTTCTTTCGGATTTTCTGGCGGAGGGGTAAACTGTAGCTTCGATGAAAGCCCGTATTCCCATACGCATTGCGCTTGCCGCGCTCGTCTTTTGTGCGGGTTATGCCGCGCTGTTTGTCGCGCCGGATGAAGCGACGATGCACTTAATTCAGCGCATTTTCTATTTTCACGTTCCCCTTTGGACGGCGATGACTGTGGTGCTCTCGATTGCCTGTTTTTCTAATATCGCCTGGCTTGTTTCGCGCAGGCCTATGTGGGATCTGCTCGGCGCTGCGAGCGCGGAAGTCGGCGTCCTGTGTTGTACCGGCGGCCTCATCACGGGAATGCTTTGGGGCAAGCCTGTCTGGGGCATTTGGTGGACATGGGATCCACGCCTGACCAGCACGTTCATTCTCTGGCTGCTTTACATTTCATATCTTTTATTGCGCGAACTGATCGAGGATCCACATCGGCGTGCGACGCTCTCGGCCGTGTTTGGCATATTTGCGTATCTCGACTTGCCAATTGTGCTGCTGGCGACCACGCTCTGGCCGAGAGGGCAACATCCGCAGCCTGTCCTTTTCGGAGGGCCAAAGTCGATCAACCACACGATGTTATCCGTCTTCTTCCTCTGCATGATCTCGATTGTGTCGGTGATGATCCTCGTTTTGGCCGATCGCTACCGCCTCGAAAAGCTTCGATTCGAAGCGGACGAGCTACGCGTGGAAATCGAATCGCGGGAGATGGATGCGCAGTCCGCCGCATCGGCGCAAGGATTTTGAGAAAGGGCCTAGTCCATGAGTGACTTTCAGTTTCTTTTCACGGCCTGGATGGTCGTATGGGCGGTTTTTTTCGTTTACGAAATATCCGTAGCGAAGAGGATCGGTCGCGTGCGCGAGGAAATCAAGCGCCTCAAGCAACAGCTTCACGGTTGATTGGCCGCGGGCCCTGCAAATTCATGCTCTTGACCTCCTGTGTTCACGCGGTATGGTATAAAGAGTCGTCCCGGTCCCTTTGGTGGTGGTGCCAACGTGTCTGAACAAAGAAAAATTGGCGTCGTCTTATTTCAATTGGGCGGCCCAGATACGCTCGATGCGGTCGAGCCGTTTCTCTATAACCTATTTTGTGACCCGGATATCATCAATTTTCCCGGATCCTTTCTAGCACGCAAGCCACTTGCAAAGCTGATTTCGACCACTCGCTCGAAGACGGTCGCCAAACATTACGCCGAGATAGGCGGGGGCTCGCCCATCCGCCGCTTAACCAATGAACAGGCAGTCGCCTTGGAAGCGGCGTTGTCACATCATGTGCCGGCAAACGTGGTAGTGGCAATGCGCTACTGGCACCCGAACACGCAGGAAGCGATTGCCGCACTTGAGCGCGAGCCTTACGAGGAATTGGTTCTCCTTCCGCTGTATCCGCAATATTCTTTCGCTACCACGGCCAGTAGCCTGAAAGAGTGGGATCGCCACTATAAGCCGCACACCCCGGTCCGCTTGGTGGAGCACTTCTACGATCATCCGGACTATATCGCCGCGGTCGTCGAGCGAATCGACTGCGTCCTTAACGATGTGCCGGACCCCAGTTCTGTCGTGCTTGTTTTTAGCGCCCACGGTCTTCCCATGGCGCTTGTGGAAAAGGGCGATCCGTATCCAAAGCACATCGAAACGACAGTTCAATTGGTTCGCCAGCTCGGCGCATGGAACAATCCGCACGTTCTGTGTTACCAGAGTAAAGTCGGCCCTCAGAAATGGCTTCAACCGTCCCTAACGGGGACTATCGAGCGGCTGGCTCGCGAAGGCGTGCGCCGCGTGCTCGTCATTCCGATATCCTTCCTCACCGAGCATATCGAGACGCTCCACGAGATCAATATCGAAGCGCGCGAGCATGCCGAATCGCTCGGAATCCACGAATTTCACACGATGCCTGCTCTCAACGACTCTCCTCTGCTGATCCGCGGTCTTGCTGATCTCGTTCTTCGCGCAGTGGGCATGCGCGCGGGAGTAGCTTCACTGGCTACTTAAAGTTTTTTGGACTTGCGTCGATTTTCAGCAGATCGTTTTAGTAGGCAAACCTACATTCGATTAAAAATACAGTGATTACAGTATGGATCGTTTTCTTTGCGATACTTAAGCTCGTCGCATCTGATGTCGGCGGGAGCTTCGCCGAAACGTTGGAAGCAATCAAAGCGGAGACTCACGATCTCCCGATATTGCCTCCCTATACTACCAACGTTTCATCACGCGGTGAGGCTCCCGTCCTTCCTTGAGCTAAAGCCCCGAATTTAGGTGGAAGGTCTTCGGAAGTGCCTGTTGGACGGTAGTAGCTCGTTTGTTAGAATGATTTCCCAGCATGACGGGGCGCACAGCAGTCCGCGCGCCTATCCTGCCGGTGGGCGGCTAGCTCAGTTGGGAGAGCATCGCGTTCGCAACGCGGGGGTCGGGGGTTCGAATCCCCTGCCGTCCACCATTTTCATTCGTTTCGCACAGACACATCCGTCCATTCGCATGGGTCATGGATTTCCAGAAGCTGAGGATGATTCGTTAGTTGCGTTTGATGATGAAGACCGTCTTGTCGTCAATAAGACTCTCATCGCCGACCTGCCGCAGGTAGTCGTCTCTTCTTACGGCGTAGTCCAGAAAAGCATTACAGATTTCCTTCGCTGGCTGACGGTAGTGAGTCCGCATCACCTCTTCAAGCTGCTTGCGTTCTTTTTTGTCGCTGCCGTCGTAGACTCCGTCGGTGTATAGCAAGAAGATGTCGCCCGGACTCAGTAAGGTAAGCTCGGCGACACCCGACGATTCGCCGTCGCGCTCTCTCGAGTCCAACGAGAAATATCGCTTCCTGTCGGGATGATCGTCCGGAATGTGCAAACCCAAAGGCAGGAATTGCGCCATTCGGGTTTTGTCAACCTCCATAAACTGCCGGTATTCGGCGGAGAAGACCAAGGGAGCCGGATGCCCGAAGTTGACGAAGCGGAAATGTCCATACGGGCGCACTTCGCCATAGAGCATTGTTGCGATCTCCTGCGCATTCTGGTTTCCACTTCTGCCGAGCGCATTGCGAGCTGTCGCGGATTGCGCCAGCCGCAGATTCAGCCTTTCAAACAACTCCGCGGTTATTTTCCCCCGACGGTCCAGTTCGGAGAGCATCAGCGCATGAAATGTATCGTGTACCGTCGATGCGATTTTCGCGGAGATGAGTCCATGTCCCTCGGCATCCACGAGCAGCACTCCCGCCGTGCTATACAGCTCCCGCAGATCTTCGGCAACGCGCACTTGTTCCGAGCTACGCGATTCCCTATACGCGGATTCCGTTTCCGGTCGATAATCCTGCCTCGACTTCAACCACTGGATATGATCGTCGACCGAATTATTGGGCGGTGTTCCTTCCGCTAGCGGCTTTAAATATTCTTTTGACAGCGCCAGCGCCCGCTGAATGCGGGCGTCGATGTCGTAGCGCTGCTGAAAATTTATGTACTCGAAGAGGTCGCCGCCGACAGTCCCGGCGGGAACGGAATTGCCGTACATCTCGATTCCTTCCACGTGCGGAATCGCACCTTCCACCGGCATTAGGCGCTTGCGGAGATATTCGTCGATACTTGGAGCGATATAAGTATTTGCCATACGCGTAGCGCGATACTACAAGCATGAGGCACGCATAGGACGGAGTCCATTGTATTTTCAACGAGACGTGTTTGGACCGTAGCCGAACACCCGTCGACAACGCGCTGGTTCTGCGGCGGCTATGTCGGCGGGTCGTTGGCTGGCAAGTTAACTCGCGAGGTTAAAATTTCAGACGTGCAATTTCACGCTTTTGTGAACATAGCCATCGCGATAAATCGTGAATAACCCCCGCGAATAACGTTCCGACCATGAATAATATCCAGCGTGTCCTCCGCCAGATATCGCGAAAATCCGACATCTGCGCAAAGATATCGGCGATGTATTCGGCGCAGTATGCGACGTTTGCGATCACCACGAGGAGAAAGAGGCCCAAAACGAAATCCGCATTCACACCCTGCTTGGAATTAGGCAGTGCCATCCAGAAGTACGCGATTACGATGAGCGCGAGAATCGCATTGTAGGCAAGTCGCCGCAGCTCCCAATAGCGAATGGCGTCAGTAAGAGATTCTTTGAGTGTTTGCGAATTCATAGTTCGCTTTACTTGTGTGTTTCGAGCTCAAGCTCGGGGTCGGTCGCGGCGGCGGCATCCTCGGCCTTCTTCGCGTCTGCAACTTCCTTTGCGACGGAAGGCACGCCCGAATCTTGTTCGAGCATATCGGCAAGCTGAAGCCGCAAGTTGCCCGCGTTGGTTGCGTAAGAGAGCCCAGTATCCATATCGACGACTCCTGTGCGAATCAGGTTCTCGATTTCATCGTCGAAACACTGCATGCCTTCGTTAGATCCGTCACGCATGGCGTCGAGCAGGGACTTGCCCTCAGATTCGCCCTTCTGCACGTATTCGCGCGTCCGCAGGGTGGACCGGAGTATTTCGAAAACGGCCGCGCGTCCGGTACCGTCGCGTCTCCGCAAAAGCCGTTGCGACACAATGAAACCGAAGCTCTTCGCCAGTCGCATGCGAACGGCCGCTTGGTCGCTGAGTGAAAACGAACCAACAATGCGCTCGACGGTTTTTGAGGCATCGATCGTATGGAGCGTGGAATACACAAGGTGCCCAGTTTCCGCTGCCTCGAGCGCCACTTCAATGGTCTCGCGGTCGCGCATCTCGCCCACGAGAATCAGTTTCGGCGCCTGCCGCAGCGCAGCACGTAGCGCGAGCGCAAAATTCGGTGTATCCGTGTGCAGTTCTCGCTGATGCACGGTGGCTTTTTTGTGTTGGTGGATGAACTCGATGGGATCTTCGATCGTAATAATGTGGCAGGCCTTTTCTTCATTAATCTTGTTTACGAGCGCGGCGAGCGTCGAGGATTTGCCGCTGCCCGTCGGTCCTGTAACCAGCACTATTCCTGGTCGCAATTCGGCCGCTTCGGCAAGCTGTGCGGGAATCTTAAGCGACTGAAAATCCGGTACGTTGCTCGCAATAACCCGCATCACGATTGCGCAGCTGCCTCGTTGCGTGAAGATGTTTACGCGGAATCGCGAAATTCTGGGAAGGCTATACGAAAGGTCGCATGACCCTTCATTCTTCAGCTTTTCCACGGCGTGATTATTCCGCCCGATCAGGTCGGCCGCGATCCGCGCGGTATCTTCAGCGTCAAGAATTCCCACGCCGGTAATCTTGAGCTGCATCAGCTGGCCGCTTACTTCTACTTGCGGAGCACGACCGGGCGAAAAGATCAGGTCGCTGGTGTTTTTGGCCGCTTGTAGCATGGTCGCGATCAAATTTGCAGTAGGAACGGGCGTCTTGGTGTCGGTTGTTACGCCTGTGTTCGGCATATCCATCGCCATTTCTCCTGGGTTCGTGCGGGGCGATCATTGTGACGCGCTTACCGGAGGCCAAAGCGAAGGGGGTGCTCTGCCGGATCCATCTGCCCCAAAATGTTTATCCCGAATAGGTTACGACGCGAGGCGGGATAAGGGGTGTTGCGATTACGTCCCGCGTGCCCATCGCGGCAATAGGCGCTCTAGCCGGCCCGGTACTTCGTGAGGAGAATTACAGGATTGTCCGTTCGCTACTTGCTTCCATTCCGATCCCTTTAGGGAGTACGATGTCGGTGAATGGTGCCGGGAAATTATGAAAGGCGCCCTTTGGCGGTGCGCGATGCGACGGTTGAGCAGGTCAATGCCATGCGTCATTGCGATTTTTGCATGTGCCGTCTGTGTGTCTGCGCAGTCGGCTTCGGTTTCCTCGCCTAATACGTCAGCAAGTTCAACCAGTGTCGCAAATGCAGGCTCGCCCGTGCTTGGGGACGCGTCCGTCAGTGTTCCATCTACGGGCAGCGGTGCCTCCGGAAATAGCAGCTCCGGGGCGTCGTTGCGGACGGACCCGTATTCAACTTTCGATGCAGGCAACAACAGCATCGCTAATCTACGGCGCATGATGTACGAAGACACATCTCCTCAGGTTACCGTGTCGGCCATGGATTCGATCAATCAGGAGGATTGCGGCACTTGGACGCAAATAGGAGTCCACAGCGCCACGGTAAGTATGGTTCGCCTTGAAGTCCCGGGGAAAGCTCGCGGTATTTACCAGAAGGCTTGCAGCGAACTAAAGAAGAAGAAGCTGGACGATGCGCGACGCGACGCAGAGAAGGCTTTGACCGATGATGGGAAGTACCCGGCAGCTTGGGTGCTGTTGGGCCAACTTTATTACAACACTAGCGATATGGCAAATGCACATGAGGCATGTTCGAAGGCGGTGGAGATCGATCCAGGATACGTCGCTCCGTACCTGTGCTTGGCTGCCATCGCAGATCGCCAGCAGAATTGGGATGACGCCCAGAAACTCTCCGACCAGGCGCTTCGCATTAGTCCTCTGAAGAACACGTTTGCCCTGTACTACAAGGCTGAAGCTGCATTTCACAAGCAGGATTTACCCGGCGCAGAAAAGAACGCCCTGGATGCTGCTGGTGCCGACAACAATCATCAGTTGCCCGAGGTTGAGCTGCTGCTTGCACGGATTTATTCAGCAATGAAAAAATCGGACGAAGCCGCCGTGCGAGTCCGCAAGTATTTGAAATTCTCACATGAACCTGACGGTCCAGCCGCCGTTAGCGCCCAGCTTGCCGCGATTTCAACCGTGGACACCGGCCAGGCGAAGTAGAAGCAACGCCGACAGTCCATCTTTCAAATCCCAAAGTTTGATCCCGCCACTTCATCCGATGCGCCGACTACACGTGCAATACGGCCATCGGGCCTACCCTATTTTGAGGCGACTGCATCAGTCATGGCTCGAGGATGCGCTCCGCCCGTTGCGGGCGTTTGCAGCTTGTCGATTAATTTCTTCGCATCCGTGGTGTAGGGATCCCGTGGTACCTGGCGGATGAATTTTTTCAGGATGTCGAGCGCCTGCGCCGTTCGCCCCAACGCCGCCAGGGATTCACCAAGAAGGAAGGCGCCGTCAGTCGCCGTACCCTTATTAATGTTTATGACCGCCAGCGCCTCCGTCCTGCACTTTTCATAAAGCCCCAGGTCAAAATACGTAACCCCCAGCAGCCAATGAGCAAATTTATTCCGCGGCGCAAGGTCAACAGCACGTTCGAGAGGGCTTTCCGCCGCCGCGGCATTCTGCTGCAAAATGCGCAGCTCGCCCGAGCCGAGAAGGGCCTCGATATTGTCCGGGCCAAGCGACGTGGCACGGTCAATGTAGTGTTCGGCTTCGGGTAGGTTCTTCTGCGCAAGGTAAAGCTCGCCCATCGCGCTATTCACATCCGGATTGCCCGGAGCAAGCCGATACGCGGTTTCCAGATGTCGCTGGGCCTGATCAAAATTTGCACTGCGTATTGCATCGAGGCCTTGGTTCAATTCCTTATTTGCCTTAGGCGCAAGGACAATGCCCTTGGCCCCCACGTCCGTAGAAGGATCCTTCGTTTGTTCGACCGTAATCATAGCATCTACCTCACCGGCCTCGAGGACGGTTGCTTCCGCGCTCCCCTCCTCAAAGCCCGGCGCCTGCACTGTGACCACATAATTCCCGGATGGTAGCGCAGTAAAAGTGGCAAACCCGTTGTCGCAGACGGTTTGCTGGATCGCCGCAAGGCTACCTTGAGGTGACACGGTGACGTGTGCCGGTACTGAGAGGAGGTCTCCATCACCCGAATAGATGCTTACGCGGATGGATGAGCCGCCGACACTTCCGCCAAATTGGGCGGAAACTGCCGTAGCGAATAACGGCAATAGGATGCCGATTGAGAGCCCATAGATTATCGACAGAGATTTAGCCTTAAGCCATTTTTGAATCTTAAGAACTTGCGAGCGGTACATCGGTCCTGCCTTTGCGGCGCCGTGCGCGTGAATTTTATTCAGCGTAGGTGCAGCGCCGGCAGGGGTCAACCAAGGCAAGAGTGTATAACCCAGCGAAAATATGCGGAGTTCGCCGGAGAGAAGAACGTAGTAGTGAGACTAATAGATTCCGAGACGGATATCTAATGGATGGGGTAACTGCACGGAAAGGGTGCGGCCATAATCTCCAAGAGTTACCCGGTATTCCTCTGCGGGACCAATATTGCGATCGCTCCATGCAGTGCTCGGAATTGTGCGAGACGCCATTGCAAGATCGTTGCTATCAAAATCGGCCCCTGTTGCATGCAGGTCGCTCGGAAACACAAGATACACGCGCTTTGCTTTTGTATCCAGTAGAAGATAACGCCGCCCGAGCAATACCAAAACAAAGTTGGACTGCTTCTTCTTATCCACCTGAAGCACATTCCACGCAAGCGGCACCTTGTCATCCAGTTTTACCTGCGCGCCACTCACTGGCTCCCAGTGGAAGCCGTTTGCATTATCGGCGAGTGCATGCGTCGGCGCAAAAAACGTGCCGACGATAAGCGCGCAGCCAACAAGAAGAACCCGTGAGAGCGAATTCCTCCCGCACTGGCCGGAATAGTCCATCGAGAAAAGCTTACAACAGTTAGCGATTTTTGTCCGTCCGCCCGAGGTGCCCGGGAATTTGCAAACGAGCTCTAGGGAAGTTTCGGCCATTTCCTTTATAATCACCGCCGACGGTCTTTGGCAGGCATAGGGGGCGCTATGCTCCGAAACCTCAAACGCGCGCTTAGCCGGGTCTTTCCAGGCTGCATAATCATCGCTCAAGCGATCGCGTTTAATATGTTTTGCGCGTTTTTCCCCTTGCTCCTTCTTGCCATTGGACTCCTTGGTGAAACATCCGTTTTTCGCGAAGCACTGCGTGAAATTCCGCAGCACCTTGTTCTGATTCTGCCTCCCGGCACTACTGACGTCGTCGATGCCTACTTCGTGCGGCCTGCGCTTTACCCTTGGCGTTGGATCCTGCTTGGCACTGGAGGAATACTCATTGCTGGCATGCAGGTCATGGTCGGCTATATCGAGGGGTTTCGCGTAATTGAGGGAGACCTTTTTCGGCCCTCTTATTTCTATCGTCAGCTCAGAGCGCTGGGTTTGCTCTGTCTCACGATCATCCCGATGCTGATCGTCGTTACGTTCACCGTGTTTGGCAAATCGATGCGAGTCTGGATCGGTGAGCATATCGCTTCGCCGTTCGTTTCCCGTGAGCTGGAAATTGCGATGCAGGTGGGCTTTACGTTTTTGCTGGCCATGGCCGTCCTCGTGGTTCTGTATCGTGTCGGGCGTCCCGATCATCCTAACTACGTGAGCTTGTTTCCCGGCGCGGCGGTTGCATCCGTCCTGTGGTGGGCCGTCGACATTATCTTCGGCTGGTATGTGCGAGTAATGCCTTATACGACGGTCTACCGCGGCCTTGCCGGTGCAATCGGCCTTCTGCTTTGGATGTTTTTTACGGCGCTAATTGTGCTGATCGGTGCGGCTTACAACGCGGAGTATCGTGAGTCGCGCCAAACGGCGGCCGCATCGCTTCCGGGCTCGATTTTGATTTCTCAGCGTGAAGGCGTCTACCAAATCGAAACGAAATCGGCCGACCTTCGCCGACAGTGGAAGCCATGAGCGAAATTTACGTTGACTGTTATTCAGGTTACCGAGCGGACGAAAGACCTTTGCGCTTTGCCATTCGCGACCACCTTTTTGAAGTGCGCGCAGTAGACGACCAGTGGTATTCGCCCGACGCTACCTATTTCCGTGTCCTTGCGGAAGATGGCAATTATTACGTTCTCCGCCACGATGGGGCGCAAGATCTCTGGACGCTTGATGGTTTTCGAGCAAAACGGCAATAGTTGTCGCAAGCGGTCATGGCCGATTCAGAAACATTTGGAAGTACCTGTACGACAATGTAGGTTTCCACCCGACAATCCGCGCTTCGCAACTTTCCTTTACCTGCCGGGTTAACATGAATCATGAGCAGTCATGGCAAACCTTCGCAATGGTGGCGGCAGCGCAGGCACCGCGAAATCATGCCATTCAACAATCGAAATAGACGCTGGATATTTATCGCATTTGTTCTGGCGTGTGCCGCGGCGGCTGGGATACTTGTCGCAACCCATGCGTCCGCTGCGCCGAAAAATTCGACCTCGGCTGCGTCCCACCGTGGCTCTGACGATTCCGCAAAGATCGCCCTCGATAAGAAGTTCAAAGGAAATCTTCCGATTACGCAACTCACCGAAGACGAGGCCATCCTGCACGCCCTCAATCGCCTGGCCTACGGTCCGCGTCCCGGTGACGTAGAACACATTCGCCAAATCGGTCTCGAAAAATGGATTGACGAGCAGCTTCATCCCGAATCGATTGATGATTCCGCCCTCAACGAGCGTCTGGATCAATATCCCACGCTCAAAATGTCGTCGCGCCAACTCCTTGCAACGTATCCGCCCGCGAATCAGGCAGCCAAAAAACAAGGCGAAACGAAGCAGGACTACAAGGAGCAGGTGGCGGCCAAGCGCCGGCAAGCCATTGCCGATGCGCGTTCGCAACAGATGATGGATGGGAGTAATCCTAACGTCAGCAATGGTGAGACGCAACTTGCGCGTATTCAAGGCCCGCAACGTATCATTGCCGAACTTTCGATGGCGAAGATCGACCGCGCCATTTACAGCAATCGCCAGCTCGAAGCGGTAATGGAGAATTTCTGGTTCAACCATTTCAACGTTTACGCGGGCAAAGGCGACGATCGCTGGCTCGTCACTTCTTATGTGCGCGACACAATTCGCCCGCACACGATGGGCAAGTTTTCCGATCTGCTGCTCGCCACTGCGAAGAGTCCCGCGATGCTCTTTTTCCTGGATAACTGGATGAGCGTCGATCCCGCGGCTTTTCAACAAGCCCAGCGCGAAAATGCAATGCGGCGCGAACGCCGTGCGCGATACGGCGGCATTTTCGGCCCGTATCCCGGCATGGGCATTCCATTGCCTCCGCCTGCGGGGCAGCAGCAAAAGGGTGCGAAACAGCAGGATCGCGGCCTTAACGAAAATTACGGTCGCGAAGTCATGGAGCTTCACACAATCGGCGTCGACGCTGGTTACACTCAACAGGACGTGATCCAAATGGCGGACACGCTCACCGGCTGGACCATCAAAGAGCCGCGTCGCGATCCCGAGTTTTTCTTCAATGAGCGCTGGCACGATCGGCAGCCCAAAGTCGTGATGGGCCACAAATTTAATTACGGCGGCGAAAAAGACGGTGAAGAAGCGTTGAAAATGCTTGCGAACGATCCGCACGCGGCCCGCTTCATCTCCACCGAGCTGGCCCGCCACTTCGTTTCTGATAATCCGCCGCCCGCGCTCGTTGAGCGCATGGCGCAG
Organism: Candidatus Acidiferrales bacterium; assembly: GCA_050746865.1. Classification (GTDB taxonomy): domain Bacteria; phylum Acidobacteriota; class Terriglobia; order Acidiferrales; family UBA7541; genus Palsa-295. The sequence goes on along the minus strand of JBOGMU010000210.1, from coordinate 10,973 downwards.
ACGTACACGCAAACAGGCGGCGACATTCGCAGCGTGCTGCACACGATGATTTACTCGCCGGAATTCTGGTCGAAGGAAGCCTATCAAGCAAAAGTGAAAACGCCGTTTGAGCTCGTTGCGAGTACGGCGCGCGCACTCGATGCCAACGTCACGGTTTCTCTTCCGCTCGTCAATTGGGTCGGCCGCATCGGCGAGCCGTTGTTTCAATGCCAACCGCCCACGGGCTATTCCGATAAGGCGCAAATGTGGGTGAATACAGGAGCCTTGCTCAATCGCCTGAACTTCGCGCTAGGTTTCGCGACCAACCGCCTTGCCGGCTCGACCGTCGATCTGCGCGAGATGTTTGGTGACGACGCAGCGAAAGACCCGCAAATAGCTCTTTCGAAGGCGCTCGACCTATTCCTTGACGGTCAAGTGGCGGAAGGCACGCGCGACACGCTTGAAGCGCGCTTGCACGATCCGCAGATCTTGCAGGCGACACTCGACGATCCTGTGAAGCAGGTGAACGAAGGCATGGTCGCTGGTCTCGTGCTGGGTTCGCCCGAATTTCAGCGGCGGTAACAAGCGGCATCATTTTGCGCGAAGCTATAAAAAAGAACTAGCTTCATGCGGAGCGAAGCGTATCTATAAAAAATGATGTGCTGTCATCCTGAGCGAAGCGAAGGATCTCCCTTTGTTATCTAGTAGTAGGGCGCAGCAGAACGGAGCACTTATGAATATTTCTCGCAGATACTTTCTCAAAGGCGGCGGAATCGCCATGTTGGGCATGGCGTCTCTTCCCGCATTTTTACAGCGCGCCGTGGCGGAACTCCCGTCCCCCGGCAAAAAAAAGATGGTCGTTCTCTTTCAACGCGGCGCGATGGATGGCCTCAACGTCGTCGTTCCATTCGGCGAACCGAATTATTATCGCCTGCGCCCCACGATCGCCATCCCGCAGCCGAGCCGCGGCGGCCTGGAAGCTGCGATCGATCTCGACGGCTTCTTCGGCCTGCATCCGAGCCTCGCTCCGTTGCAGCCGCTCTTCCAAAGCAATCAACTTGCGATTGTGCAGGCAGTCGGCTCGCCCGATCCGACGCGGTCCCATTTCGACGCGCAAGATTTCATGGAATCCGGTACCCCCGGCGTGAAATCGACCGAAGACGGCTGGCTGAATCGCGTGCTGCAATCCGCGCCTGAACCGGAATCCTCGCCGTTCCGCGCGGTTGCGCTCGGCCCGTATCTCCCGCGAACGTTACAAGGCACCGCGCCTGCCGTTGCCATTCCTGATCTGAGCCAATTCAAGATGTATGGCCCGCAGCAAACGATTGAGGGCGGGTTCGAAGCGATGTATGCGCAGACGGTCGATCAGGCCATGCGTGGCGTCGGCACAGAGACGTTCGAAGCCGTCGATCAACTGAAAAAAATCAATCCCGCATCTTATCAACCTGAAAATGGCGCACAATATCCCACCAGTCGTTTTGGCAAGAGCCTGATGGAAATTGCCGAGCTTTTCAAAGCGGACGTCGGCCTCGAAGTCGCGTTCCTCGACAGCGGCGGCTGGGATCATCACGTCAATGAAGGCGGCGTGCAAGGCCAGCTTTCAAATCTGCTGCGCGATTTAGGGCAGGGAATTGCCTCGTTCCATCAGGACATGGGTGATCGCATGGGCGACGTCGTTTTCGTCAGCATGTCAGAATTTGGACGCACCGCGCACGAAAATGGCAATCGCGGCACGGACCACGGACACGCAAACTGCATGTTCGTGATGGGCGGCGGCGTTAAAGGCGGCAAGGTCTACACGCGTTGGCCCGGGATGGAAGACGGCCAGCTCCATGAAGACCGTGACCTCGCCGTCACCACGGATTACCGCAGCGTTCTCGGCGAGATCATGACGAAGCACCTGGGGCAGCGCGACATGAAGCCCGTCTTCCCAGGTTTCGCGAACGATCCTCGCCAGTTCCTCGGCCTGTTAAATGTCTAGCGATCGAGGCTTGGCCTCCGCCGACCTGGGAGCGGGTCGACTCTAGTTACGCCCTTTTACTTCGGCTTGATTTTCCGTGTGCGCGATGTACGATGCCGCTCATGCGAATGCATCGGAATCTCTCGAAACTTCTGTTCATGATCGTGGCGACGGGATTGTTCTGCGTCGTGACGCTGGGGCAGACGAACTCCGGCACTTCTGCTTCGTCATCCCTCAAAACCGCAAGCGGCAATTGGCAACTCACTTGGTCCGACGAATTCAACGGCGCAAACGGCTCCGCGCTCGATCCCGCGAAGTGGACGCTCATCACGGGCGGCAACGGCTGGGGCAATGATGAGCTGGAATATTACACATCGCGTCCTGAGAACGCCCACATTGAAGACGGCAATCTCGTCATCGCGGCGCTGAAGGAAGATTACACAGACGCGAAAGGCGTCACGCGCAATTACACGTCCGCTCGCATGCGAACGATGGGCAAATTCGCCCAGGCCTACGGTCGCTTCGAAGCGCGAATCAAAATTCCGTACGGGCAGGGAATTTGGCCCGCGTTCTGGACGCTCGGGGCGGACATGTCGACCGCGCATTGGCCCGGCGCTGGTGAAGTCGACATCATGGAGAATATCGGCCGCGAGCCCGCTACCGTTCACGGCACAATCCACGGCCCCGGCTATTCCGGCTCAAAGGGGATCGGCGCGCCCTACTCTCTGCCGTCAGGCCGCTTCGCCGACGATTACCACATCTTTGCAATCGAATGGGAACCTAATCAGATTCGCTTCTACGTGGACGACCATCTCTACGAAACGCGCACCCCTGCTGACCTGCCTGCTGGTACAAAGTGGGTCTACGATCATCCCTTCTACATTCTGTTGAACTGTGCCGTAGGCGGCCGCTGGCCCGGCAATCCCGACGCAACATCCACATTTCCGCAAAAAATGCTCGTCGATTACGTTCGCATCTACAAGAAGGTGCCCTAGCGAGCCTGGGCGGACCCCTTCGTAATCCGCAATTCGTGTCGCTATTCGTGATGAAGCGAGTCGGTAGGCTGGAGCTTCGCAGCGCGATTAGCTGGCAAATAGCCAAAGACAAGCCCAGTCGAACACGAAATCAAAAACGCGACGACGACGGAAGTCCACGAAATCGGGAGCGTAATGTCGCCGATATCCGCTAGCTGGATTGCGAAATTCGCCAGCGTCGGTAGCGTAACAGCGATCCCGACTCCAATGGCCGCGCCGATGCCGCTGATAATCAATGCCTCGATCAGAAATTGAAAGCGAATGTTATCTTGCCGCGCGCCGATTGCCTTGCGGATGCCGATTTCGCGCGTCCGTTCGGTCACGGTAACGAGCATGATGTTCATAATCCCCACGCCGCTGATTACGAGTGCGATCATCGAAATAAAAATCAGCACAATCGTGAGTGCGGCGGCGATATCTCGCGCCGTAGTCACGATTCCCGCTAGGTTCTGAGCCTCGTACTGTGCCTCTGGCCGATGGCGGTCGCGCAGCACTTCCGCAACTTCGCTTGTCACGGTTTCGACGTCGTTCGTCTGGTCCGCCTTAGCGTAGATCCGGTCGAAGAAGTCTGTCCCTGTGTAGTAGCGAATCACCGGGAAGGGAACAATCACCGAACGCGCGGTCAGACCGGAGTCGCCGAAAAGACTGGATCGTTCGTGAAATACGCCGATTACGTTGAAATGCAGTTCGCCGATGCGAATGTCTTTGCCGACTGCATCGTTGTCAGGGAAGACGAGCGTCGCGAGGCCTTTCGTAATCAGGCAGAGCCTGTTCTGCGACGCGAGATCGTCAGACGTGAAATAGCCGCCACGATCCACGATGAGATTGCGAATTTGCTGATAGCCGTCCGTCACGCCGACAAGGTCGACTGGATAAGGGCTTCCATTCGCGACCACGGTCATCTGAATCGTCCGTGTACCCGCGACTTCCACCGCGTTTGGAATGTTTGCTTTCACGGCGAGTAGATCGCCGTTTGATATCTCGTCCTGCAGGGCCGCTGGCGCGCCCGTTCCCGGATCGACTCTTTCGGCGTAAACGATATTTGCGCCCACTCCTGCGATTTGGCCGAGGATGTATCTCCTGCCCGCCAGTGCGATCGTCACCACTAGAACCACGCAGGCCGTGCCGATCACCACTCCGAGCATCGTCAGCATGGCACGCATGCGATTGCTCACGAGCGCATCCCAGGCGAGCTTCCAGTTTTCAGGGTCGCAAATTTGTTTATTGCACAGGGAAAGAATCTCTGTTCTGAAACCGTTGCGGTTGGCGTGCGATTCGGCGGTCATGGTGCAGCATGCACCCCCGTCTGGCTGAACGAGAGTATAGCGACAATCATCGGCGCGAGGGTACTCTTAAGATTTTCGACCGAGGATGTAGGCGTTCTCAGGCCGCGGTTTTAAGATTTAAACGTAGCCCGGACGGTTTTCAGCGCATAGTCAGCCGTTCGCCCACTTTCCCTGGCGAGACTCGGCAGCTTCTTCTCAATTTGTATTTGGGCGACATAAAGCCGGTAATCCGCCGCGAGTCCGCCGCTTTTGGTATAATTCCGGTCCATCCTTATGGATTTCGACCATCTCATCACGTTTCTGGAGATCGCCAAGCAGGGCAGTTTCTCCAGGGCCGGTCAGAAGCTGTACCGTTCTCAACCGGCCGTCAGTGCGCAAATTCGTCAGCTCGAACAAGAGTACGGACAAAAGCTGTTTGACCGCGTAGGCAAGTCCGTACGGCTCACCGTAGCCGGAGAAACGCTTCTCGAATATGCGGGCCGGCTTCTTACGTTGCGCAATGAATCGCTGCGCGCCGTCGCCGACCAGGCTGCCACCCCGCGTGGCTCTCTGGCCATTGGAGCGAACGAAGCGACGTGCCTTTACGTGCTCCCAAATATCTTTTCCGAGTACCAGCGCCGTTTCCCGGCCGTCCAGATCAGCATTTATCGCAATTTCAGCCACAAAGTGCTGGAAAAGATCGAAGACGGCACTGTGGACGTAGGCATTGTCACGCTGCCGGTGAAATCGCCCAGCCTGAAAGTCCATTCGATATTCCGGGATCGTCTGGTAATGATGGTCGATCCGCAGAACCCGCTCGCGAAGCTCAAGAGCGTCAAAACGAGCGATATCCTCGACCAATCCTGGATCTTTCCAAAGACGGGCTACATGCGCCAGGTGCTCGACAAGCAGTTCCGACCGTTCCGCGCTCAATTGCGCGTCACAATGGAACTGCCCAGCGTGGGGATGATTAAGCGTTTTGTCGCTGCGGGACTCGGCGTTTCCGTGATCAGTGAAAAGTTCGCGCAAGAGGATGTGGCCGCAGGACAGGCCAAGCTTATTCCCATTTCGGATATGGACGCGTGGCGCGAATTAGGAATCGTTTACCGTCGCGACCGCACATTGCCGCGCTCAGCATCCGCTTTTATCGCGCTGGCCCGCGAAGGCGTTGCCGCGCCAACAACCGACGGCAACGTCGACGGCAAACCAGCCCAGCGCCGCTAAGACTATGGTTCCGTAGCGGCCACCATCTTGCCCTGAGCACGCGAAGGGTGCCCGCGCATTTTGCAGGCGCTTCTCGGTGGGCTTTTGCTCTTTGTAGCGGGCGACCTGTGTTTCGGTCGGGCGCTTTGCTCGAATGCCATCCACTGACAAAATCATCGTGCTAACGAACTGCAGCTCTCCAAAAGAGGCACGCCGTATCGCAAAAGCCCTCGTAGAGCGGCGGTTGGCTGCGTGCGTGAACACGATAGCCGCGCCCGTCGAATCCGTGTATCGCTGGAAAGGCAAGATCGAGAAAGCGAAAGAATATCTACTGCTCATCAAAACTTCACGCGCGCGTTTCGCAGCCGTCGAGCGCACCATTCGCGAGTCACACAGCTACGACGTCCCCGAGATTATCGCTGTTCCTATTGTCTCCGGCTCGCGCGACTACCTATCCTGGCTTGCGGACAATACGCGCTAGGAGTCGGCGATTAACGCCCGAAGCGGCGCCTGTCACCACAGCAACGGCGCCCTCCAGCCGAAACGTCAGAAAACCTCCATGTCACGCATGAAGCGGACAGATAGAGGATCAAACGTACGCAGCGGAACCTTGGCAAATCTTTTCCTCAACCGCTTTTCCTTCCATGCCAGCAACGGCAACATCCGTTTCGCGCGGCGAATGCCCCGGATCGCCGCATGAGGATCAACGAGGTGTGTAGTGGGAAGCTTTACGCCGGATTCTTTCAGCACCAGTCCGATCGGTAGCTCCATCCGGTCCTGAAGCAAAATCATCTCGGCGAGTAGATCGGCGCCAGGCGTAACCACCGGGCCGAACCCGTATCGAAGTTGCGCCGTTCCAACAATGTAGAGATTCTTGCAATCGGGAACAAGCATTCCGCCGTATAGGTCGGCGATACCGCCGCGCGTCTGCACCATGCCTTCCGGCAAAAACGGAAAGCTGAGGTGAAAGCCGGTCCCGCAGACAATTAGATCGAACTCCTCACTCGTTCCGTCGGCGAAATGGACCGTGTCACCGTCGTAACGGGCAACGTCCGGCTTGGGTCGAATGCGGCCATGACGGATGTAGTGGAGTAGTTCGCTATTGATCGTCGGATGCGCCTCGAAAATCTTGTGATCGGGTGTCGGCAGTCCGTAATCCTCATATCTCCCGAGAATGAGCCGTAGTGCCGCGCTCAGGAAGAGCCGCTGTGCCCAAACCGGCGCCCACGGCTTTATGAGTTCCGCCGACGGAATTCCCAAAATGGTCTTTGGCAGAAACCAATACCCGCGCCGCACACTCAGCGTACAAAACTCTGCAACTCGGGCCGCCTCGGACACCACATCGCACGCGGAATTGCCGCCTCCGATGACGAGAACTCTTTTTCCCTTCAGTTGCGACGGCGATTTGTAGTCCTTCGAATGAAGAATCTCTCCCGTAAAAATACCGGCGTAAGAGGGGAATTTTTTGTCCCAATGGTGGCCATTACACACAATTAAGCCCTTGTATAAGCGGCTTTCCCCGCCCAAAATGTCCACTTTCCAGCGTCCATCCGGCAAGAGCACCGCCATCAACACCTTTGTATTGAACTGGATACGTTCGCGCAGCCCAAAATGCCGCGCGTAATCCCGCAAATATTCCAGCATCTGCCCCGCGCTCGGAAAATCCGGGTAATACACCGGCATTGGGTAATCGGGATATTCCGTCGTCTTGCGGGATGAAATGATGTGTGCGGTCGGATAGACGCCGTGAAGCCAATTGCCGCCCACGTCGCGATCCGCTTCGAGTTGCTCATACTCAATGTCATAAGCTTTGAGCGCCTTGGCCACGCAAAGGCCAACAGGGCCCGCGCCTATAAGCGCCAGAGTTTGCGAACGATCTGTCATGAGGAATGACCGACGATACTCGCATGATACCAGATTTAATTCGCGTGAGGACTTGAGGACCGCGATGGATTGGAGTAAAAAAGATAGAAATGGATTGCCGTTTGTCAAAACGTGCGCGTTTGCTCGCGCTGTTCGTGAGCGGAGGCCTCATGGCGGGTCTCGTTTGTGTCTCGACTGCCACGGCGCAGGAAAATAGCCCCAGCGCCGCCGCAAGTTCCGCGCCCTCGCCGCAAATTACCTCGCCGCCAACGGAAAAGGATTACGAAGGTTCAGACGGCGTCGCGAGGCTAAAGATCATCATTACTAGTCCCAAGGGACATCCTGTCGGTAATGCGAGCGTCTACGTTCGCTATCCAAAGCCGGGCACGCTTTTCCGCCACGATTCACTTCAGGAATTGGACCTCAAGTCGAATATGGACGGCTCCGTGAAGGTACCGCCAGTTCCGCAAGGAAAAGTTCAGATCCAGGTAATCGCGAAAGGCTGGCACACCTTCGGCGAATGGTATGACGTGAAGGAAGATGGAACCGTCACGATCAAACTGCAAGAGCCGCCTCACTGGTATTAGTCTCCCGAAATATAGCGCATCACTATCAGGCAAATGCTTTCGTAAGAATTGTTTTCCCGAAAAGGTTTCCGCGGACTTCCATTCTGGAAACAAAGTGCGGCTATAACGTTACTGCAGACACAAAGAGACCCGCCGTTGCCGCAAGTTGCACTGAAAATGTGCAAAGAGCATAACTCGTGTGCTGTTGCGGAGTTTCGATGGATGCGAAGCCCTTTTTCATAGGGTTTTCAACAGAGCTGTTGAAAACTGTAACCGGACATTCACAATCCGCCGCTCGGGAAAATTGTTTGGAAGAAAAATTGCGGTTCCGACCGGCGCGATGTTCGTGATATGATCCCCCAGTTTTCCCGTAACAATCCCGCGTGTGACGAAACAGCTTATCCTGAACGCAGACGACTTCGGACTCACGAAGGGCGTCAGCGACGGAATTCTCCGCGCGCATCGCGAAGGAATCTTAACCAGTGCCACCCTCATGGCGAATGGTGCTGCGTTTGATCACGCCGTTGCGCTCGCTCTCCAAAATCCTTCCCTTGGTGTTGGCTGTCACTTAGTACTCGTCGGAGGCCAGTCCGTCGCGCCTCCGCGCGAGATTCCTTCATTGACGGATTCGCAAGGGAATCTTCCTATTTCTCTGACCGCGCTGGTTGCGCGCGTAAGCATCGGAGCGATCCGACAGGCCGATATCGAAAGGGAACTGCGTTCCCAGATTGAAAAAATACGTCGTGCCGGTATCTCGCCCACTCATCTCGATACGCACAAGCACACGCACGCTCACCCCCGAGTGCTCGAAGCTCTTGGCCGAGTAGCGCAAGAGATGGAGATTACTCGCATGCGCAAGCCCATTGAACGCCTTCGCGCCTCTTGGGCTGGAGGCGCGCCGCTGAAGCAACTTCTTGCTGCTTCGGCAGCGCGAACGGTCAGCCTGAAATTTCGCGCGCTCTCGCGCAAGTATGGCCTCCGCTCTCCGCAGAACTTTCTAGGCTTGGCATCCACGGGTGGGCTCAATGCGGCGGTCTTGCGTCATTTAATTGATACACTTCCCGATGGCCAGACCGAAATCATGCTGCATCCCGGAATCTGCGATGCGGATTTGGAAAGAACCGAGTCGCGCCTACAACGCGAGCGGGAGTTGGAAATGAATGCCCTGATTGATTCGGATGTGAAGCGTGCCGTAGTGGAACACGACGTTAGGCTAATCACATACCGCGAACTGGACTGAGGCCATCGGCCAAGTCTCCGCGAGGAACGTTCAGTCCGCAGCGCCAGCCGATTTCTTGAACTGTGGCTTGCGCATAATCCAGACGAGTGGCGCAGCCAATAGAAGCAGCACGGCGAGTATCCTGAAACCGTCAAGATAGCTCATCAGAGAAGCTTGCCGCACAACTTGGTCGTAGATTCCTGAAAGAGCCTCGTGCGTGGCGTTCGTCCACCCCTGGCCGTGTTCTGCCAGATAATGTGCGATGGCGGCACGCAATTGCGCAAAAAGATGCGGCTCCTGTCCAGTCTGAGCGGCTAAGCGAGTCTGGTGGAACTGTGTCCTCCGTGCGACAAACGCCGTGAAGGCCGATATGCCGATTCCCGCACCGAGATTCCGCGCGAGCGCGATCAGGCTCGTCGCATAGCCCATTTCCTGCGCGGGAATGGGATCGACCGTTATCGTGGCAAGAGGCACGAACATAAATGAGAGCCCCGCGCCCATTACCACCTGCGGCCAAACGAAGTTCCATGGACCCGCGTTGAGATTGAGATGCGAGAACATATACGCGCCAATGGAGGAAACGACCAAACCTCCGGTGAGTAGCGCCCGCATGTCCCAGCGTTTGCCTATCAGAAGGCCCGCGATCGGCATGAAAATCAGCGTAGCGACACCGCGCGGCGAGTTCCAAAACCCCGCTGTAACAGCTGGAAAACCGAGCAGCGTCTGCATGAAGAGAGGCAGAAGCACGATGCTGCCGTAAAGCCCGAAAAATAGAATCATCGAGAGGCTTGTCCCTGTTGCAAACGTCCGGTACCGGAATAGATTGAAGTGAACTACAGGCTCGCGCGTCCGCAGTTCCCAAATCACAAAGGAAACCAGGCCGGCCGTTGCAATGATTGCCATCGTGATGATGAAGCGCGATCCGAACCAGTCATCTTCCTGCCCCTTGTCAAACATCACTTGCAGCGACGCGATGCCTATTGCAAGCAGGCCCATTCCCCAATAATCGATGCGATTGGAGCGGCGTCGTATGTAGGCCGGATCGAACACATACGTTCTTACGAGCGCAAGAGCGAGGATGCTGACGGGCACGTTGACGAAGAACACCCAGCGCCATGAATGGTCTGTCGTAAGCCAGCCGCCAAGCACCGGCGCGACGATTGGCGCCACCACAATGCCCACTCCCCAGAGTGCCATTGCGTGCCCGCGCTCTTCGCGCGGGAATGCCTCCAGCATAATGGCGCGCGTCGTCGGTTGCAGCGAACCCCCAAAGAGACCCTGCAAAATCCGACAGATCACTAAAAGCTGTAGATTCGGAGCGAACCCACACAACACGCTCGCAACAGTGAAGCCGGCCACCGCGATCATAAGCAGGCGTTTGCGTCCGAAATAGTTTGCGAGCCAGCCGGAGAGAGGCAGGATGATTGCATTGGCCACGAGGTACGACGTGAGAACCCATGTCGCCTCGTCGACCGTCGCGGAAAGATTGCCCGCGATGTAGGGGAGGCTGACGTTGACGGCCGAGGTATCGACCAGCTCCATCGCCGCCGCGGACATCACCGCGATGGCGATCACCCAGCGCATCCACTTGTCCGCTTCCACGCCGGCGTTATGCGCGTTGCCTGGCGAGCTGGCGGATAATGTCTCCTGCGTTATGGGTAGTGTTTCAGCCACGTCTTCATGTTACGGGAGGCGGTCCTCTCCGGTGGAGACGTCTGGATTCCAACTGTCCAGGCTCGCTTGCCGCGTTCCTGCCGGGAACGGGCGCCCCATCTCAGGCTACTGGGACTTGGGGTTCGTTCAGAATGTTTGGAAGCGCCCCATTCAAGCCCTCCGGCGGCTGGACTGGGGCAAAGAACCCCTGGATGAGTGCGTTGGCCTGTT
>JBOGMU010000209.1:0-12149 GCA_050746865.1 Candidatus Acidiferrales bacterium | reverse complement strand
ATGTTCTACATAATCAACGGCCATCTGATGTCCGTCTTCGTAGACGACCATCCGACTAGAGCGAGAAGCAAAGGCGTGCTGGCGCTTCAACTCGAAGGCCGCGGCGATATTAAAGCCGTCTTCCGTAATATCTGGCTGAAAGATCTTCCCTGACGCCGATTTGGTTCGCGAAGCAATCTCCGGCGCAGACGGGGAGCAATTCTCTGAGGGACTCGTTGCAGGAAGGAGCATGTATGAAAGAAAACTCCCGCTCGCGTCGCGACATACTGAAGCTGTTTTGCGCGGCTCCAATTATCGCCGGTGCGGTCGCTGAAGCACAAGCGCAGCCGCCTGAACCGACGTTGGCACCAGCTCAGGGCGCTTCGGAAGCTGGAGGACAATCTCAAGCGCAAGGGGGGCGCGGCGGACGAGGAGGGCGCGGTCGTGGCGGCGGCTTCGGCGGCGGAGATTTTTGGCCGGGACTCAAGCGCCTGCTGTTTGTTGCCGACACGCAGACCGGGTACATGCATGATTCGATCTCCCACGCGATGGCCACGGTAGAACAGCTTGGCCGCGAAACCCAAACCTACATGACGATGATCAAAAGCGACTCACAGTTGATCACCGATACGCCGATCAAAGCGCAGGGCCGGTACGCGAGGGGCGGTCCCAACACACTCGCGTACGCACACATTCTGCCCTATTACGATGCGATTTTCATGCTGCCGAGCGGATACGGAACACTGAGTGATCAACAGAAGACCGACCTTGTCGCTTTCGTCCACGATCAAGGCAAAGGACTAATCGTTGGGCATGCGGCAGCCACTTCTTTCGAAACGTGGCCGCAATGGGCCGAGCTGATTGGGGCCAGTTGGGGTGGGGAATTCAATGCTAACGCCACAGTTATCGTAGAGGATCCGAACTTTCCAGGTGCGAATGCTTTCGGCCCGGTCCCCTTCACCTTCTACGAACAACATGGAATCTTTGTGGCACCTGGATATTCGCGCGACACCGATCACGTTATTCTGCGCCTTGATCCGGACAAGTTGGACCCGGCTGTTCGTTCGAAAAAACCGGATGGTGACTTTCCGGTCGCCATTGCGAGACAGTACGGCAAGGGCCGTGTCTTTAACGTGAGTTGGGGACATTTCGATGCGACGTGGGACGACCCGCGGTTTCAGCGGATGATGCTTCACGGCATCAAGTGGGCCATGGGGATAACCCCGGCGGACGTCACACCTCGACCGTTCCCAGCGAGCAACCCGACAACGTAGCGGAATCTGAGATGGAGAGAATTCGTAGAAGCGATTCGGCTGTCGTTCCTCGTGTCTCTCGCGGCAGCGGTATCGGCCAGTCTTGAGGGGCAAAAGGCGGCGAAGCAGGCACTGGCTTGGCGATATGTTCGTGGCGGGGGACAAAACGCGAATCGGCATTACAAAGTTTAGTCAACAATTTGCGCATGTGAAGTGTAGACACGATCCGAAGGAAAGGAAACTTATGTCAATCAGGACTTTACGACTAATGGCGTTGGTAATTTCGGTGGCACTGGCAATCACAACGGTCGCATCCGCCCAAGACGCCCCCGCCTCGGGTCATGCTACCGACAGCGAGATGGTCCCTCTCATTGGGATCGCGAACATCACGTTCAAGGTGAGCAATCTTGATAAGGCCCGCGCCTACTATCAAGGTGTCCTCGGGCTTCCGGAAGCGTTTGATATCAAGACTTCCGGTAAGGTCACGTCAGCATACTTTAAGGTGAATGACGATGAATATATCGAGGTCACGCCAACTTTAAAGCCCGGCGACCTAATTCGCGAGGCGCGAGTTGTTTTCCAGAGTTCGGATTTGAAAAAACTGCACGCTATCTATCTTGAGCAAGGGATAAAAGCCGGAAACATCGAGCAAGGGCCCGACGGCAACCCGGTGTTTCGCGTCGTTGATCCCGAAGGCAATGCGCTTGATTTCCTCCAGTATGCTCCGGGATCGCAGCAGGCTCGTGCTTTCGGAAAGTTTCTGAACGACAGTCGTATTTCCGGCGAGATTTCGCACGTTGGTGTAATGATGAAAGACCGTGCGACGGGTATGCCCTTCTATCAAAAGCTCGGGCTCGATAAGTTGCGGTCGATCCCTGGGGGACGAGGAGAATACGTGGAACTGCCCAGCTCCGATAGCAATCTGGAAACGAAAGACCCGCCGCTCGACCGGAATAATCCGGCAACGCACGACCAATATGAACGCGAAGTCTATGGTGCGGTCTATCACGTTTCGCTTTGGGTTCCCGATATACGAGTTACTCGCGATACGGTGCAAAAGCGGGGGAGCTATAGCGACGTTCGCGTGCGTGCTGCCGTCGGCCATAACCGCCATTGGCTAATTCACCTTTTCGATCCGGACGGAACGCGTACGGAAATCATGAGTGTAGCCTTTGAAAACGATCTCCCCGCCGGAACTATAATGGCGCCGGGCCCCCCGGGACCACCTATCCTTCCACCTCCCGGAAGCTCCGAAGGGCGTGGGCGTGCGCGCGGCGCCGCGGCAGCTGGGCCGGGTCACTAAAACTTCAATCTGAAGTCGTAACCGCCGCAGGTGTCGGTTTATGAAGCAGGGAGAGGTCCGATGACCGTCCCGAAAAACGATGATGCGGGAGCGTGTTCGAGACAACCCGGTCGTTCGCAAGGATCGTCGCCCGAGGGGAATCGTAGGCATCCCTACTATGCCGAGCTACTGAAGCCAAAAGCGCCCGACGGGAAAGCGGGTGGCCAGTACAAGGCAAGCGTAGGAGACTTCGCTGCGGCAGTTTTGGTTTGCTTGACGTGGCTCGCGGCGTGGTGTCAAATCATGGCCATCCGGGCGGATTTTTCCGTGCGTTAATGGCGCGAGCAATTGGTGCGCTCGTGAGGTGAACAGGTGAGGATATTCGATCCGGTGCCCGCAGGAAGCCAGCCGGAGCGGCGATATGCGGGATACGTTTCCACTGGACTGAGAAATCCGCGACAGCCGCTTGTGCTCATGCCGCAGACACTGTCGGAATTAACCGGGCCCGTGTACGGACATGCGCCGATCGGCGAGACAGATAACGATCTGACGCGGCAGTGCGCGGACGAGCCACAGGGCGAACGGATTATTGTTTCCGGGCGCATTCTCGATGAAGGTGGGCGGCCGATTCCCAATGCGCTGGTGGAAGTCTGGCAGGCGAACGCCGCGGGGCGCTATCGCCACGCGAATGACAATCATCCGGCGCCGATTGACCCGAACTTTGTGGGAGCAGGGCGAACGCTGACCGATGCCAAGGGGAAATACAGCTTCGTCACGGTTAAGCCGGGCGCGTATCCGTGGCGCAATCATTACAATGCGTGGCGGCCGGCGCACATTCATTTTTCTCTGTTCGGCACGTCGTTTCTTTCGCGTCTGGTGACACAGATGTATTTCCCGAATGATCCGCTTTTTCGCTACGATCCCATCATGCAATCGATACCGGATGAGAAGGCGCGCGAGCGGCTGATTTCGAGTTTCGACCTGGAGAATACGCGGCCTGAGTGGGCGTTGGCGTATCGTTGGGACATCGTGCTGCGCGGGCGCGATTCGACGCCATTTGAGAATAAGTGATGAAATGCGACGGAAAAGATTTTGTGGCGACGGGATCACAGACCGTGGGCCCGTTTTTTCATCTGGGCCTTGTGGGCGGCGAAGATGCAGGGCGACTCGCCGGTCCTGATGCACAGGGCGAGCACATCCGGCTGGCGATTCGGGTGTTCGATGCGGAGAGCGCCGGCGTGCCGGATGCCATGATCGAGATTTGGCAGGCGGATGCGAACGGCAAATACAATCATCCGGATGATCCCCAGGAAAAGAAACCCGATCCGGCATTTCGCGGATTTGGACGGTTGCCTTCGGATAAGGAGGGTAGGATGGTGTTTGAAACCGTGCGTCCAGGACGCGTACTGGGAATCGATGGCGCGTTGCAGGCGCCACACATCAATGTGAACATTTTTTCGCGCGGTGTGCTGAGGCACCTCTCGACGCGAATTTATTTCGCGGGCGATCCGGCGAACGCAGAGGATGCGATCCTGCGGCTTGTCCCTGCTGCGCGGCGCGAGACATTGATGGCGCATCCCGATCCTGCGCAACCGGGCACGTGGAGCTTCGACTTCCATTTGTGCGGCGAACGCGAAACGGTCTTTTTTAACGCATAAGCTTTTACGGATACAGTCCATGATTCCACGGCTCGTCGAGAACCTTGCCAGCACGCCGAAATATGCGGAGATCTTTTCGGATGCGTCGCTTTTGCAGGCGATGCTGGATTTCGAGGCGGCGCTGGCGCGTGCAGAGGCTTCTCGCGAAGTAATTCCGGCGGGGGCGGCGCGTGGGATTTGCAATTCGGCGAAAGCGGAAGGAATCCATATTGGCGCCCTGGGGCAACAAGGACTACGTGCGGGGACGCTTTCGATTCCCCTAGTGAAAATGCTGCGCGAGCGCGTGGGCTCAGTCGATAAAAACGCTGCGCGCTTCGTGCATTGGGGCGCGACGAGCCAAGACGTGTCCGATACCGCGATGGTGTTGCTGCTGCGTCGTGCGCGGCAGGTGATGAGTGAGGACCATGCGCGTCTGCTGAAGGCATTGCGGCGTGCCTCGGATGAGCACGCAAATACCGTGATGCTCGGGCGAACACTGCTGCAGGCCGCGCCGCCGGTGACGCTGGGGCTGAAGATTGCGGGATGGTTTGGGGCGCTGCGGCGCGGGTGGAAGCGGCTCGACGCGGCGTTTGCCGATGCAATGGTGCTGCAATTCGGAGGGGCGACGGGAACACTGGCTGCGCTTGGCGAAAAGGGCTCGGCGGTTGCGAGCGAATTGGCGAAGAATTTGGATTTGGCGTTGCCTGAGGCGCCGTGGCACGCGCATCGCGACCGGTTGGCGGCGGTGATTTGCGATGCCGGGATTTATACGGGATCGCTGGCGAAGGTGGCGAGGGATGTCTCTCTGCTGATGCAGTGCGAAGTGGCCGAGGTGTTCGAGCCGGGAGGAAATGGGCGTGGCGGTTCTTCGACGATGCCGCATAAACGCAATCCGATTGCGTGCGCGCTGGCCATCGCGGCAGGCGATCGCGTGCCGGGATACGTGGCCAGTTTTCTAAGCGGAATGGCGCAGGAGCACGAGCGCGGTGTGGGCGGGTGGCACGCGGAATCGGCAACGATTGCGCGCACGATTGAAGATACAGGGCTGGCGCTTGTCTCGATGCTGGAAGTGTCGGAAGGGCTGAAGGTGGACGCGGCGAAAATGCGCCGAGACATTGCGGACACCCGGGGTGTGGTTTTCGCCGAGCGTGCAATGATGAAGCTGAGTGCCGCATTAGGACGCGACGCCGCGGAAACCCTGCTGGAAGACGCGCTGCGACAGACCGCCGAGAGCGGGACAAACCTAGCGGATGCTCTTGCGGAAATGCCGAGAGTGTCGAGCGTTCTTTCAGGGGACGAACTGCGCGATCTGGCGCGGCCGGAGTCCTATCTCGGCGCGGCGGAAATCTTCCGAAAGCAGTTGCTCGCAACCGGCGACTAAGGGATTTCCGCTTGCCTTTTGTTAAGCTACTGCGTAAAGCACTTCTATCGGCTTGATGGCCGCGATAACCATCCGGCCCATTATTTTTTTGGATTCGTTGGGAGTCGATCATGGCCAAGGAAAGCAGCTGATCTGCGCCGCGGCGGCTACCTCTATTTATCCGCGGATGCTTGAGAGGTTGATGCGGCAATCCTTCCCGCGAGGAACTGACCTATCGGTGCACTCGTAGGCCCATCTCGATCAGGTCGCGCTGCGCTCAATCAACGCCAAGAAAAGCTCTGGCTTTGAAACTCCTACTAGTAAACTGCAAGCAAGTGTTGCGTCGACCGTCTGAACGGGAAGGGAATAACTAGGCACTTGGATATGGAACGTGCGGCGCCGTCCGCTCTAAGTGTCGCTCGGATCCCGAGTTCGTGACACCGTTCCTCGACCGAGCGCGAATCCACTCCGAACACTCCAACCGCGGCGAGAACCAACGCGCAAAGATCTAACAGCATGGCAAGTCCTGTCTGAAAACGACGCACTTTGACGGATTCTGAAACAATCTCTGTCAGCGGGCGCAGCGCTGTAATCCGGCACATCCAGATCGATCTTTCGGAAAGCGTCGCGCACAGCAGCGATTGTCGCTTCCGGCCTCATTGCCGAGCGAATCACAATGCTGGCACCTGGCGTTGCGGCGGGGGACGCCCCTGCCGTGCTGATGGGGCACATAAGCCAAAACTTGCGGCGTTCGCTCAAGTCCGCCTGCGCGGACATCCCCAACGACGCCGATCACCTCGTTAGGCGTAGAACCGCCCCATTCCACGTTGCACACCTGGGCCATAAAGTTCCTCCCTGGCCAGAGATCGTCGCGAGCGTTTGCGATACGATCACAAGGCGCCGTTGGCGCTCTTCCTTTGTGAAATCTCGTCCCGCTACCAACGGGATGTACATCGTTTTGAAATAACCGGGATGGCTATTGATTTGGCGCATGTCCATCGGACCTTCACATTCAAGCAGTAGAAGGATTGCCTGCATTTGTGCCGATACAATTGGGAGCTTTGTTCTCATTTGGCCTTCCTCTCCTCTCTCCCCTATGCGGCGGCACCACCGTGCATCTCGCGACAGAACCTGCAATCCGCGTCGCCTTTCTTGTGCCAATCAGGACGCGTGGCTAGCTCTCGTTCGTGCAGCGCCCGGAACTCTCGCGCCTCGTCCAAATAAGGGTCAAGTTCGAGCGCAAAAAGGGCCAGCGGACTGTGAATAGGCTTTGGAATATAACTTGCATTTTCACCTTTCGCCTTTTCGATATCCCGGAGCCGAGGAAGATATTTCTGTGCGAACCATAAGGCATATGCTTCGCAAACGATAACCAGTTCGGCTTTTGCGATGTCATGCCCGAGTACTTCCTGGAAGAGCTTTTCCCTTCCGGCCAGGCTCGGTGTCAGCGACAAGCCTTCAGTATCGCCGCCGCGTCTGCATTCCTCTTGGCGAGCGCATTCCCGGTGAGTTTTCTGAATAGCCGTTACAACGTCGATTTCGGACTCAGATGATTGCTGCTCCGGTTCGGTCCGCCGTGATCCATATGGATTGTTGCTAGCTAACACGGGACCGCCCATGGCACCGCTATCGGCCGGATTGGCCAAGCTGCTTTCCTTGTCCGCTTTCCTGCCCGCAGCACTTGCGTTGTTGCAACCTTCCGGCTCGCCAGCCGCCCCGGTGGATAGGTTGGTCATACAGCGGTGCGTGAGCCAGACTTTCAATTCGGAACCCGACATGTTCAAGCTCGCCCAAACCTTGACGCACTATCTGAACTGTCGTTCATAGTGTCGCCATCCGTAAGTTGCTAAACGCGCTTTCGGCGCTTCCTCTCGACTAGTTTAATGAGCTTCGACATCTCCATCGCGCTAGCTCTGTCATATGTAAAAAAGTAGTGATTACTTTCAGCGATGTGCCCGAGATGATCGCTGTTCAAATAAATCCGCGTGCTTTACAGAAAATTAATGAAGCCAGGCAACGAGCCGGAGTGCCTTTGAGCAAGACACAGGAGCAATTGGCCGATCAATTCCGCATGCAGGCAATTCGATACCAAATTCAGCTGCGACCTCTTTTCACATGGTTATCGAATCCAAAGAGGGACCCAAAAGATAGGCTCGCGTTCGCATTCCTAACCGAACATATGAAACACATCATATGTGAGCGCGGCGACCCAGCTTTCGGTACGGAAGAGCAATACGAGCGATATTTCACTCCGAATGGCGATCTCAAAGACGACTTTCCACATCGTACTTTGTTCTACCAGGATATTGCCGACCCAATCTGCGATTTCATCCAAAGGGAACACGAAATCGGAAGACAGGCGCCCATCCGGCTTTGTAAGAGGCCAGGTTGCGGGAACCTCATCGTTCGGTTTAAGAAGAAGGAATACTGCGGCACATTGGTATGTGACAAGGATCGCCAAAGACGCGGCGACGATGTTCAGAAAAGAAGAACACAGACAACGCATTCCTCCATCGCGTGAGACAGTTGCCAGCTGCGGCACGCCGGAAACAGGTACGCGAAAGAGCTGGACGCTTGCGCGAGATCGAAACGTATTGGCGCGAGAGGAACAGTTCGCTCGCGAAACATGCTTCGAAGCTGCTCTCCGAACTCGGTCAAATCTCAAGGCCGAGAGTCCTTGCCTCCAGTCCATCGAACCAAGACGAACACTATCTCTACGTAGACTGGCTCACCTCTTGCCGGCCATCTTCTTCCGACGTTCCGCCCAGCGCTTCTTCATCATTTCGGAAATTCGTCTGCGGCCCTCTGTGCTCATCCGGCTTCGCTTCAAAGTACGGTTCGCGCTGGTCGTTTGAGCTATAGTTGGTTTTCCATTGGCTGAAAGTTCCTTAAGCGCAGCTATCGCCTTATCGATTCGATTCCGCTCGGCTTTTAGTTCAGATAAAACAGATGTCAGGTTCAATTCTTTTCCCCTTACTAGGTCCTTAAGACCGTATCGTTTCACGACACAAATTCATAGTACGCTAAAAACCGGCGGTTCTCGGTGCATTTGCTGCTTGTCCTCGCAAAAGATGAGCGCTCATCCTCCAGGTACGAGCCAGGTGCCACATCAGAAATGATGGATACGGCCTTGCGTAGGGGCAAAAAAAACCACCTTGTAGCGTTCCAATCATTGCAATCCTGATGGCTGCTCTCCGATACCCGGAGACATCCATTGATGCACGACAGCGTCGATTTTGTTCTGTCACACCGTGTTCAACCTACTGATTCAGGAAAAGCACTCGCAGCAATCTGATTTACCTCCTGTTTCTCTTCATTCGCGGGCTCCACTCAATCGCGTGCGTCACGCTATTTGCTGTGTAGGCCGTCCTTGCAGCATGGCTCCAAAGAGTGGAACGTCGATGAAGAACGCTGTGGATAAATCGACACTGCTCAAACTGACTCAGCGAATCGCAAAACACGCGCCGCCAATTCAGTTCGATCTGGTCTTTGAAAATCACTTTTCACTTTTCCTGATTCGACCGTTATCCAAATTGGGGCAGCGATGGCTCGACGAAAATGTCGGCGGCGAGGAGACCCAATATCCCGGTAACGCCATCGCCTGCGAACCGAGATACGTGCAGCCGATATGGGAAGGCGCAATCGCGGCAGCGCTGCGGGTGTCCCGATGAAAATCAATTCGATTGTGGAATTTCTGAAAGCCCATGGCGTTCCGATCAACCGAGAGACCTATCTGGCGGTAGCGTATCTGGGTAATCCGCCAGAGGGACTGGACGCGGAGGAGGAAGCCGAAATCCAAAGTGCAATATCGAACGCCGCGATTTCTGCAGGCATCCAGAACGATTTCCGCGTTTCGGCAGGACTGGTCTTTTCGTTCGACTGTTAAGCGGCGTTTAAATGGATGCGTGTCGCCGAAAGCACAGAGCGGGGACGGCCCGAGATAATGCGTTTGGGCGTCCCGGTCTGCGATGAGCCGTCAACCCCTGGAAATCGAAACGCAAAGACGCAAAGACGCAAAGACGCAAAGACGCAAAGACGACTTGCCGCGCCTAGGTTCAGAAAACCTCTCGACACACACCCTCGCAACTCCTTGAATCGAAACGACAGAAATCTCGCGATTTCCGCGTTCGGAAAACATCTAATTTTCGAATGAAGGATCATGGGGTGTTCGGCTAAGACCTGCCGCCGAATCGCTCAGAACATAGGGGCAAAAACCCCACGCGGGACTTTTGCCCCACCTCAGGATGAAAACACGACTCTAGGGCCAAAGCGGAGCTTCGACGGCTTGTCTGCCGCCCTGTAGTCAAGTGTCAAGTTTTGCGCGTTATCGGTAAGATCGAAGGTGCGACGGTATGTGGGGGTCTAGCTAAGCGCCTCTGGCGAATTATCAATCACCCAATGAGCGCGTGCGTTCGCTTCGTCGATAGCTCTCTCTTCAGTTTCAAAGATCCGGTTTCGGTCCCGCGGCGTCCACGCTTGACTCTGATCTTTGCCGTTAATCCGATACACCGGTCGCCACGCCTCGTTCGGAGGGTAGTTTATTTGACGAGCTGACACGATCACCATAAAGCCCTTGTAGTCGTAATGCACCCCCTGATCTTAACATGTCCCCATGGACAAAAACCCCGTCCCGTTCGGAGCGGTTTCGTAAATCCCGAAGTCCGCGCGGCAAAACGAGTGATTTGGATTCACGCGTCCATCGCTTACTCACCTCCCCGGAGGTTTGTGACCCAGAAAGATCGTGTGGCGCGGGCCGCCATTTTTCAAGCGACCGCGCACGCGCTCTACCTTAACAGTGAACCCGCGATGGCTCAAGCGCTGCTCGAACTTCCGATCCTCGCGGGCGGACCAAATAGCAAGCGTGCCATCCATCCTGAGGGCTGCGAAAGCGGCAGCGATTCCCCGAGCCTCATAGAGACCGACATTGCTTGACGCGGCAAGAGCGGCCGGGCCGTTGTCCACATCGAGCAACACAGCATCGAACCGGGCGGGGCGCGAGCTGAGCGTGAGGGAAACATCTTCGATCTGGACCCGCACGCGTGAATCATCGAGTGGCTGTCCGGCTAGCGGTCCGAGCGGGCCACGATTCCACTCCACCACCGCCGGCAGCATCTCGACCACAACAACCGTCGCCCCAGGAGGAAGGAGATTGAGCGCCGCGCGTAGGGTGAAGCCCATACCGAGGCCGCCAATGAGTACCGTGGGCCGCGCCAGCATCCGGGCCCGATCGCAGCCCAGCATCGCCAGCGCTTCTTCCGAACCGTGCATGCGGCTCGACATCAGGCTTTTGCCATCGGCGAGGATGATGTACTCGTCGTTGCGACGGATCAACTTCAGGACCGTACCGTCTCTCGATTCTGCCTGGCCGATCAGCGCGAAAGGTTTCACCGATGTGATGTTACAAGAGAAGGCGACGTAAGCGGAATGAACCACTCGCCACGGTTTCGCTCCGGGGCAAAAACCCCAGCGGCACGCGGCGCTTGCCCGGCTTCGAAACCCCTTCAATTTGCTGGGCCGTTAGGCGGTGCTTGTACCGAGGCAGAAACAGATGTTTGTAGACTTGCCTGCGATGATTCATTCGAGAGACGTTCGCGGTCGCCGGAACAAAATCAGCCGTTTCTATTGTTCAGCTGGTCCTTGCACGAGCTTAAGAGCATCGCGATAAAGAAATGGAACCTAAAAGACCGGCTGCTCTTTCGAACCTCGCCGTTGAAAGAAACCGACTCCCGCGAGCTGCTCTGCCCTTGCGTGTGCTTCGAGTGCCGATACGCGCCAAATCTTGGAGAGCGTTGCCGGAGTTTGGTGTGTCTTCTCTCCCTCAAGTGTGGTTAGCATTTCCTTCGGAGTCGGATGTATAGCATCGGTCGATTGTCGATCTCCCGCGTTGCTTCGCTATCCTGAATTCCCAAATAACGCTGCGTGGTTTCAAGCGAAGTGTGTGACAGCCGATATTGAATCGTGCGAGCACCGATACCTTCGCGGTGCCAGAACGTCGCACGAGTCTTCCGCAAACGATGCAGGTAGTGCTTCTCGCAGCCTTCCGGGTCCTTCTTGCAACGTCCGCCTTGGCAATGGCCGCAATTCAGGCCAGCCTTGAACGCGATTTTCTTAAACTTGCGCAGGAAATGGCCTTCGGGCTGCCCTTCGCTGTTCGGAAAAATCCAGAGCGCGTGCGCGCCTTCCGAGGCTTTGCGTTTTTTGAGCAGGTCAACCAGTTCGCGAGTGAGGGGCACTCGGCGGGTCTTGTGATTCTTGGTCGTAAATTTTTGGGTTATGCCGTTGGCGTCGGTGTATTGCTTTGACCGCACGACATACTCGCCCGTCTTCCAGTCGAGGTCGGACCACTGCGCGTGCGAAACTTCCTGCTCGCGGCATGCCGTATAAAGGAAAAACGAATAGCGCACGATCTCTTCTTCGTCCATCGCGGAGAACAGTTTCCGCAGGTCGCCTTCTGAGTAGGTTTCAACGGGCTCCTCTTCGACCGTCGGCGTATTGAAGAGTTTCGAGGAATTTTGAACGCCCGAAAATTTCAGCGCTGAGGTAGCACACAGCGCCTTGTTGCAAATCGTCTTGGGCGCAGCACCGCGCTTCTCGAGTTGCTGCAAATAATGCTCCGCCGCCTCGGCGTCGAATTGATC
>JBOGMU010000208.1:0-7698 GCA_050746865.1 Candidatus Acidiferrales bacterium | reverse complement strand
AAAACGCATTCTAAAGTGGGAACCCAAAGTGAATCTGGAAGAGGGCCTCAAGCAGACCTTCGACTATTTCCGCGAGCGCGTGACAGCGGAAAATCCCACGCCCTGAACTCTCGCCAAGTTTGAATTACAGAAAACGGAAGGGCGCCCGGCTGGTCGAGCGCCCCTCATTGCGGAGATGGGAAAAAGCCTAGTTGCCCGAACCGCCCGCACCAGCGGCCGGAGCTGCGCCCTTTGTCGCAGTCCAGTCTCTAGTGTTCTGCCCCATCATGACGGTTCCTTTCATCGAATCGCCACTGACAGTGCCGGTATAGTCGATCTTAAAATCGCCATTCTGCGTCTGACGAGTAACCGAGAAGGTGATGTTGTTACCTGAGATCGTACCGGTAACCGGTGCATCACCGCCGCGACCGCCGGCAAGCGTCCCCGTCAGCTTCTGACCGTCCTGTTTCAGCGTGAGGGTGCTGTTCTGCATATTACCGCCGCGTCCTTGCGCGCTGACTGTCCAAGTTCCCGCCACCTGTGCATCTTGCGCTGCGGCAACGCCCACAATGCCCGCAATCGCAAAACACAGTACTGCAAGCAAAGCGATATTTCTCTTCATCGATGCGCTCCTTGAAATTGACTGCGAAATCTAAAAAAGGAAGGCAACGTAGCTCTCCCGTGTCCCTGGGCCGATTCGGAATAACCAGCCTTCCTTGCTTCCTACAAGACGTTTAGCGAGGCGGTTGCGTTACATGCAGGATAGGGCTCGTTGGACAACCGGATCCGAACCACGCAAACGAGCAGAATCGTAGCGGACTCACTACCCCGTGGGACGAGCACAAAGCAGTAGTGCAGACTCAGCCGAGAACGCCGATATCGCACTGAGAGAAATCATTCCCTTTTGCAAGCAGCGGTTCGTCTAGAAATTTCGCGAGCGCGTAGGCGAAGCAATCTCCAAAGTTCAACCGAGCCGGGTGTCGCCCCTTACCATACTTGCTCCATGCAATTCGGGCGATTTCGATTTGCTCTAAATCGACGGGAATAATCTCCGTTCCAGTTTGTCTAAGAAACGCGTCCAATTCTCGGCTGCCCGGTTGACCCAACCTCGCTTCGAGCACAATCGCGGTCTCGAGGACGGTAGCAGCCGAGATCATCGTGGATTCGGCTTTCTTGATTAGGTCGAGAAACAGCGGTCTCTCCGCCTCGCCGAACAGGATCGCGATAATAGCAGATGTATCGATGACCATCAGTGAGGAAGACCGCTTTCGTCGTACCCGAGGATTTCATCCGGGGACCGATTATCTAAACGGGGCAGCCGGTCGAGGCGCTCAAGTATCTCTTGGATTCTTTCGTTCGTGAGACGAGAATTGCGGCGTCGACGAAGGCGCTGAAAACGCTCGTGCAGAGCAGTACCAATCGCATCGGTAAGCGATTCACCGCTCTCTTTGGCAACAGCCCGAGCTAGACGCTCTATCTCGGGGTTCTTGATGCTGAGTGGCACAAACCACCTCCAAACTAGAATTATATACTGCATTCTATAAATATAGAAACCTAAGAATGTGTGCTTTTGACAGGGTGAGGTCGGATGTGCAAGCCAGTCCAGACATTAAGGAGTCCAAGATATTCACGGGTAACGGCGAGCGAATCGCGCGTATTGCGCCACCAATGATCCACATCGAACGGGTCCTCAGGCGTGCCATGAACGATCGCCTTTGGCTTGTCGTCGAAGAGCTTGTGCCAAAGCGCGCCCGCGCGTCGTGTGTGTTCGAGAGAAGTCACGACAATGATGGTCGATTCCCCTTCCCTTTCCATCTCGCTCTGCGCTTCTTCGAGTTCCTGTTCTGTGTCGACAATTTCGCCGGGCAGCACAAGGATAGCTGACGAAGGAACGCCCAGTCTCGTCAAGACGGCCGCGCTGTAATCTTCGTCAGACTCATAGTGAATTCCCATCGATTGCAATTCGGCGGCAGGACTCACGGGACGCGTAAGCCAAATTTCTGAAGCGTAGCCGGCGCGATACACCTTTGCCGCTTCTTCAGCTCGATAGGGCATGCTGCCGCTCAAGACCAGGATCACATCTGCGTGAGATAATGGATCCTCGTGGATAAGCCAGCGGCCCGCACGGCGAAACGCAACAATCGCGCAAACTGTCACGGCGACGAGAACGCCGATGACAACAATCAAGCGGAGCGCACGATTGCGCATAGCCATCAACTTAAGGGCGCGGCGGGGCGATAGGGCGCCGGCTTGTAAGCAGCCCGCGAAGACCGAGCCACAGGAATATCGGTTGGCGGAAACAGACGCGCGAGAGAACTTTCCACGCTTCATCGCGCGAATATGTGGCAAGGGACCGCATCGTCGAATCGTTCAGCAAATCGACCATACGGCTGTAATCAGCTTGCTTGAATTCGTGCATGGTTCGGCGCAGAAGCAGATGCAGGTCTAGCTCGCGGCGCAGAGCGCGAAGCTCACGGCTCGGACCGCCGCTGAGAATCGCTTCGGCGACCCCCATCGCCCCGCGCAAACCGGTGACAATGCCGCCGACCGTCGTCACTTTGACTTGGCCAGCCGCATCGCCCACTAGGTAAACCGATCCGCCGCCGACGCGCCGCTGCACCGGGATCCACCGCGAATAGACCGGAATGCGCGCGCCTTGAAATTCAATGGGCTCGAATCCTTTTTTCTCCAGGAACTGTTCGAAAGCGCGGCGCATCTCCGGTCCACTTTCACCAATTACGCCCAGGGCGCCTTGCGTTGCCGATTCTGGTACAAGCCAGTAAAAGTAAGGTGTGTCCTGCGGAACAAACCAGACGCGCGACGTGTCACGCGCCACGTCCTTCGGCAGCTTCACGATCGCCTGCATCAGCGGCACCGTGCGCACCGGCTGCCATCCAGCGGCCCGCCCCACGCGAGTCGTCGCGCCATCTCCACCGATCACCGTATCGGCATGGACTTCTTCGCGGCTACCATCCGAGCATCGTTCAATTTCAAGCGCGAGGCCGCGCCGATTTGGCTGAAGCGAGTGGAATCGCTTCCCAAATTCCAGTTGCGCCCCGGCAGCGCGAGCTTCTTCGCCAAGGCTGCGAATCAGCTTATTGCGCTCAATAATCAGGTCGGGATTCTTTAGCGGGACTGTTGCAAAACGTCCGTCCGTGAAAATTTCGAACCGCCGAATCTCGTTGACGATGCTGCTCTCGCCCGCAGCGCCCAGCATGTCGCGCATACGATGAGTGACGATGAGCGTCCGCGGCGTTGGGTCGAGCGTCTCATTGCGCTCAAAAACACGCACCGATAAGCCCTGGCGCGCAAGCAGCGAAGCGGCGTAATACCCTGCCGCCGACCCGCCAATGACAGCGACCTTTTGCTTTGCGCCGCCGGTTCGCGACTCGCCCGCCGTTTCTTCCGATCCTTGTGAACGTGTCTCAGCCAAAATTTCGCAATCCTATTCGCAAGTTTTTCGCGCAGCAACCTGAAAACTGACTGAAATCAATACACACGCGGCAGCATACCGGCGGCGAAAACGAAGGGAACCCACGCCCACCGGATGAGGACACAATTTTCCCGCGAAGAGTATATCGTACGCAGCGAACCGATCCAACGTGGAACCACGTCTCGTGCAGTTAAGCCGGCGAGATCACAATACAGGCGAAGACTTGGGTACCTTCACCTGGCGTTCGAAAGGAACGCTCTCCAGCAGGTAAATAGCGGCCATTCCGGCGAAGGCAAGCCCGATCATAATCGCGATCGCTATCTGCGAAGAAACGCGCGCGACAACCAGTGAGACTGAACCGGACACAATTGCAAAAGCATACATTACGAGCACCGCTCCCCGATGCCCGAGGCCCAGATTCGAAAGGCGATGTGCTGTGTGATCTTTGCCGGGCGAGGTGAAAGGCAAAAGTCCGCGCCGCGAACGCGAAATGGAAATCAGCGTCGTATCGAAGACAGGGATGCCCAGGATCAAAATCGGCACGAACCAAGTGACCGGAAGCTGCGCGCCTTCAGGCCGCATTTTCAGCCCCAATGTCGCCATCATGAAACCGAGAAACATCGCCCCGCCGTCGCCCATGAAAATTTTTGCGGGATTAAAATTCCAGCGCAGGAAACCGAGCGCCGCGCCCAATACGGCTGCACCGAGCACGCCAACCATAGTTTGTCCGCTGAAAATAGCTGAGAGAGTGAAGAAAGCCGCCGCAATACCAGCAAGGCCGGCGCACAAGCCATCCATGTGATCGAGGATGCTGAAAGCAGCCGTTATTCCGACAACCCAGAAAATCGTGAAGAGAATATCCAGCAAATTGCCCACTGGACCCGATATCAATTCCGAGAAAAGATCGGCGCGAACACCAGAAACCAGCAGGATGATCGCTGCGACCGGCATGCCAACGAAGAGCTTCACCTGATGGTGCAGCAGGCCGCCATCGTCTAGGAAACCCACAAACGTGATGAGCATTGCTCCGGAAAGTATTCCCAGCACCTGCTCATAAGGGCCGCCATGGCGCGTAAGCAACACGGCCAGCGCGAAACCGAGGAATATAGCGATGCCGCCCAGCAGAGGTATCGGCTTCACGTGAACCTTGCGCGGGCCTGGCTTGTCCACCATGCCATAACGCAATGCAAAATACCGAATCGGGATCGTCAGAATGAGCGAGGCGCAAAGCGCAATAATAAACGCAATGAGGTCAGCAGGAACTTTGGTCATGAGCATCTACATTTTCCTGGCAGCGGCAGCTTCTTCCACGATACTTGTAAAGCGATCAAGTTCTTTAGCTCTGGTGTAGTTGGATGCAACATCCCTTGCGCGCGAGGCCATTTTCGCCAGAAGCGCCGGGCAGTCCCGCAAATTGCGAATCGCTTGGGCCACTGCAACCGGATCATTAGGATCGGCGGCCATCCCACACTCGTACTCCGTCGCGATGCGCGACGCGTCGCACTCAGCCGATGCCACTGACAATACTGGACGACCCGCGGCTAGGATTGAATACAGTTTACTTGGTACTACCACGCCTTCAAGGCCTCGTTTCACGGTAACAACGTGAACGTCACCTGCCATCATGACGTGTGGAATCTGCTGGACCGGCCGAAAAGGTAGGAACCGGACATTCGTCAATCCCTTCGCCGAACTCTCGATGGCCGCGCGGTTCGCTCCATCGCCTATAAACACTAACCCCACGTTTTCGTCCTGAAGCAGCTTCGCGGCTTCGATTAGCGTATTCCAAGCGCCATAGAAGCCGAGATTTCCTGCGTGTACAACAACAAATGAAAACCCACAACGAAGCTCTTGCACCACGGAATCGCTGCGATCCGGCATGGACGCGGGAAGCGTTGTTCCATCGCGGACAATAGCGACGCGATCCGGCGCGATCCCCTTTGCCAGGATGCGGTTGCGCATATCGTCGCCGAGAACAATCACGCGTTTTGCTCGACGCAATGCGCTGCGGTGCATTTTTTCCCAGCGTTGCACCCATCTGCTCGGACGAACGATATCGCCGCCCACCGCCATATCCGGATACAAGTCGCGGATGTTGTAAACGAATGGCCGCCCCGACATTCGGGAGACAAACGCGGCGGCAATTCCAGCGATCGGCGGGTCGGTCATCGCAAGAATAACGTCCGGACGCAACGCAATCGCTCGCGGCACAGCAAGTGCGAGATACGAGAGATAATTCGCGACCCGGCGCTTCATTTTGTGGCGTGGATAATCCGTCGAGCCGACTCGCTCAACCGTAACGCCGTTCTGAACGTCGCGCCGCAAAAACGAAAATGAGTAGTACTCAGTTGGATCGTAGGAAGGACGGCCCGCGAGCACCGTGACTTCATGCCGCTGTGCAAGGTGTTCAGCGACAAGCACCGCCATTTTCGCAGTGGCAGACGTATCCGGCGGATAGTATTCGTTGAACAGCAGAATGCGCATGCAGATTATTCGGCGCCGCCGGCGGCAGCCGCGGACTTTTTCTCGAGCAGGAAATTGCCGATGGCGAGTACGTCCATCTGCGTGCGACGAAAGCAATCGAGAGCCTCTTCGGGGCGGCAAATGATGGGCTCATTGTCGTTAAAGGATGTGTTCAAAACAGCGGGAACGCCCGTGATGTCGCCGACACACCGCAACAAACGCCAATAGAGCGGATTGGCCGTGCGGCTCACGGTCTGCAACCGGGCGGTGCCGTCGACGTGCGTCGGCGCGGGAATCTGCGAGCGTTTTTCGCGTTTCACAGGATAGGCGAATGTCATAAATGGCGAAGGGTGCGTCTGCTCGAAAAATTCGCCTGTGGCCTCTTCAATAATCGATGGGGCAAACGGCCTGAAGATTTCGCGGTGCTTGATGCGGCGATTGAGAATGTCTTTCATCTCGGCTCGACGCGGATCGGCCAGAATGCTGCGGTTGCCGAGCGCGCGCGGACCCCATTCGGTTG
Source organism: Candidatus Acidiferrales bacterium (assembly GCA_050746865.1). Classification (GTDB taxonomy): domain Bacteria; phylum Acidobacteriota; class Terriglobia; order Acidiferrales; family UBA7541; genus Palsa-295. The sequence continues at coordinate 1,303 of JBOGMU010000208.1, read as the reverse complement.
CACCCTGAAACCAGCCGACGATTTTCCCATCTGCAATGTGACGCGCTGTCGCTTGCAGCAGCGGCTCGTCGGATAATTCCTCGATCTTCGCGCTTCCGTTCGTCGCATGCGACTCGGCAACAGCGGAGCGAAGTTGAGGCGTCGTGAACTGCGGCCCCCAATAGGCGTGATCCATCTGGAAGTTTCGCGGCTTCCCCAAAACGCTGTGATAGACAGCGAATGCGGCGCCAACCGAGAGACCGGCGTCGCCGGCCGCCGGCTGCACGAAAACCTGCTCGAAAGGCGACTTGTCGAAGATTTTGCCGTTCGCCAGGCAGTTAAATGCAACGCCACCGGCCAGGCAGAGATTTTTTTGTCCCGTCTTCGCGGCCAGGCCGGACCAGTTCGCTGCGAGCACCTCTTCGAGCGCCGCCTGCATGCTCGCCGCAAGATTGTAGTGCCGTTGCGTGAGCGGCTCTTCTGCTTTGCGTGCTGGCCCAAGCCTCTTCTCGAGATATTCGGAAAATAGGCGGCCTTGGACCGGTGTGCTGTTCGCATCGCGCCAGGTCATCTCCGGTCCCTGCGATTGGTGAATGAAATAGCGGAGGCCAAGCCGAAACGAGAGCGTGCCTTCGGCTCTCACCATCTTACGGAACTCGTCAAGAAATTCGGGCTCCCCATACGCAGCCAAGCCCATCACTTTGTACTCATCCCCGAATTTCCAGAAGCCGAGGTACTGAGTCAACGCTGTGTAATACATGCCGAGCGAATGCGGGAATGTAACCTCGCCCAGCGGGCGCAATTGCGCTCCTTCGCAAACTCCATACATGGCGCTCGCGAAGTCGCCCAGCCCGTCCACGGAGAGAGTGGCGGAGCGTTCAAACGGTGAACAGAAGCACGCACTGGCAAGATGCGCCGTGTGGTGCTCCACTCTATGATATTGAGCGCGAATTGCCTCTAGCGAAAGGTCGAACGCCTTCGCGATCTCTTCCTGTATGCCTGCGAATTTCTTCATCACCCACATGCGATCAAAGGCGAATCGCGGCATTCGCATTGCGAAGCGGGCCTTTGTTCCAAGGCGGGCCAGTGGATCGCGTGGCACGGCTATGTAGTCGATCTCGGTTAGCTTGGCGCCCGCCGCGTCGAGGCAGAACTGTATGGCGCGTACCGGCAGCCCGGCCGCGTACTTCACGCGGTTGAGACGCTCCTCTTCCACGGCTGCGATCAGACGACCGTCGACAACAATCGCGGCGGAAGAGTTTGCGTGATATGCATTAATCCCAAGGATGATCATGTCGTTAGGCCGCGCGCCAGCGCGGCACGG
>JBOGMU010000207.1:0-6061 GCA_050746865.1 Candidatus Acidiferrales bacterium | reverse complement strand
CTCGAACGTGACGAGACGCTTGTCATTGCACCATCACGGAGCGCCTTCAACGACAGCATCTTCCTCGCCGCAGAGGGCACCGGAGGAACAATTCATGAGATATTCGAGAGTATCCGCGTGCCTTCTCGCAGGCGCGTTAGCACTGGGGTTGACATCGTGGCCCGCAGCGGCGCAACAAGCTCCCGCCGGAAATGGGACGCAACTAAGTCCCTCAACGAACCAAACGTCACAGCTCCCGGCAACAAACGAAGCTCCTCAGCCTTCGGTACAACTCGAGCAGCCCGGCGGTGCCGCACAGGCGCCGGTCACAATCACGCTAACGGACGCGATGGCGCGCGCGCAGAAGATCAACGCGCAATACCTAAGCGCAGTTGGCACCGCGAAAAACGCGCACGAAGACGCGCTTCAATCGCGGGATGCGATGCTGCCGCAGGCGAGCGCGACTTCGCAATATCTCGGAACACAGGGCAATGGCAAGATCGCCTCTGGAAGATTCGTCACAAATGACGGCGTGCACGTCTATCGCGCCTGGGGCGTCTTTAAACAAGACCTTTCGCCCACCACGTATCTTGGAACCGGCTATCACTTCGGCAAAGCGGCCGAGGCGCTCGCGAACGCCCAGGCCGAGATCGCGAAGCGCGGGCTCACCGTTACCGTGACGAACGCCTACTACAGCCTCACTGCCGCTCAACGCAATTATGCCAGCGCGCAGGAATCGCTCAACGAAGCGCAGCACTTTTTAAATATTACGAAGGATCAGGAGCAGAACGGGCTGGTCGCTCATGCCGACGTGTTGAAAGCACAGGTGCAGTTCGAACAGCAGCAGCAGTCGTTCGATCAGGCAAATCTCGCCATGCAAGATGCTCGACTGAATCTGGCTGTTCTGCTCTTCCCTACCCTGAACGAAAACTTCACTGTTGTGGATGATCTCGACACCCCGCCAGCGCTGCCCAGTTTCAGCGAGATGCAGGATATGGCTGGAAAGAATAATCCTAGCTTGCAGGCCGCGATGGAAACGCTGCGCCAGACGGATGTTAACGTGACCGCCGCGAAAGGCGCATTCCTGCCCTCATTCAACGTGGAAATGGACTACGGCATTGAGGCAAACGATTTCGCGTTGCGCAGCGTAGTCTCAGCCTTTCCTGACGTGGGGCCTGTGCCAAACTTGGGCTATTTTGTCACGGCGGGTGTAACCATCCCCGTATTCGATTGGGGCACGTTGCGCAGCAAACTGCATCAGGCGGAGACAAATCGAGAACAGGCACGCGTACAACTCAGCGAGACGCAACGGCAAAATCTGGCAAATCTCTACGCGTACTACAATGACGCCTTAATTTCGCACAGCGCAACAAATACAGCCCGCCAGCAGGCTGACGACGCGGCAGAGAGCCTGCGCCTCACCGTGCTGCGCTATCAAGCGGGAGAGTCCACCGCGCAAGAAGTGGTCGACGTGGAAAACACGCTGACGCAGGCGCGCTTGAATTACTCGAACACCGAGCTGCATTACCGTGTGGCGCTGGCGACATTGCAGACTCTTACAGGGCCATTCTAAAAATGCAGACGCTCGAACCAACTCAGATCCGCACCTTAACGATCGCCGTAATCGCGTGTGCCGTATTTCTCGGCGCTTGCTCCTCAAAAGAGCAGAGTGAGCCGTCGCCTGTGGTCACGGTGCAAGTCGCAACCGCACAGACCCAGCCCATCGAACAAGTTGTTAGCGCAGACGCAGTTCTCTACCCCGTTGATCAGGCGGCCATCGTGCCCCAGGTAAGCGCGCCTATAAAAAAATTCTACGTGCAGCGCGGAAGCCAAGTCCACGCAGGCCAATTGCTCGCCGAACTCGAAAGCCAGCCGCTGCAGGGCGCGGTGACCGAAAACCAGGGTGGCTACGAGCAAGCACAGGCCGCCTACCAGACGGCATTGCAAAATGCCCAGCAGCAATTAAAGCTGGCCAAGCAACAGCTCGATGCGGCGCAGAAGCTCTACGACAGCCGCCAGAATCTCCTGAAGCAAGGCGCCGTCTCACAGAAAGACGCCGAAGACGCGCGCATCGCCCTCACACAAGCGCAAAATCAATACGATTCGGCGCAAAAGCAGTACGATCTGAAAGCCGCCGAAGGGCAGTTAAACGCCGCGAAGGGCCGCGTCACAAGCGCACAAGCGCAATTGGATTACGCCAGAATCACTAGCCCTATCGCTGGCGTTGTAACGGATCGCCCCTACTTCACCGGTGAAACGGTTCCATCCGGCCAGCCCATCGCTACGGTCATGAATCTTTCTTCGATTGTTGCGCGATCGCACATTGCGCAAGATCAGGCATCGCACCTGAAAGTCGGCGACAGCGTCACAATCTCTTCGACCGGCACACCCAAACCGCTGGAAGGAAAAGTTACGCTCGTGAGCCCAGCTTTGGACCCGAGTAGCACCACAGTCGAAGTATGGGTGCAAGCGCCGAATCCCGGCGACAAATTAAAGCCAGGTGCCAATGCGCACGTAAGTATCGTCGCGCAAACCGTGCAGAACGCCATCGTAATTCCTGCTGCAGCAATGCTGAGCGAGACGAACGGCTCGACTTCCGTCATGTTGATCGGCGCAGACAACAAGCCGAAGCAACAGGATGTGAAAGCGGGCATCCGCAACGGCGACAACGTCCAGATCATCGATGGCCTGAAGCAAGGCGACCGCGTCGCAACGACGGGCGCCTACGAACTCAGCACCGAAGATCCCGATGTACTCGCGAAAACCACAGTGCAAATAGCGAAGCCCGCGCCGGCTGGGGACGATTCAAACTAATGGTGCGCGGAAACAAATCGCGGCGCGGGAGCCGCCCGTGAGCGCCACGTCCGTCACGGGCGGAAAGCGCCCGCGGCATGAAGCGGCGTCGCGCTACTGGTTCGCGCGGCACTCCAAATCCATCATCTTCCTTGTGATCGCTCTGGCGGCGGTCGGCATCTACGAAGCGCTTTCGATCCCCCTCGCCGTCTTCCCCAGCACCGAGTTCCCGCGAGTCATCATTGCCGTTGATAACGGCGTCATGCCGATCGGCCAAATGGAAGTGACGATCACACGCCCGATCGAAGAGGCGGTAAACGTCGTTCCCGGCCTGACGGATATCCGCTCTATCACGAGCCGAGGCTCGGCCGAAATCGATCTCTTCTTCAATTGGGGCGTCGATATGGCGCAGACCCTCCTGCAAACGCAGGCGGCGATTGCCCGCGTGCAGGGGCAACTACCATCGACGGTGCAAATCGAAGCACGCCGGATGGATTTCGCCAGCGTGGCGCCGATCATCGGTTATAGCCTCACGTCGAACTCGCTCACGCAAACTCAGCTCTGGGAAATGGCGACCTATGACATGAAGCCGCGCCTGAACACGTTGCCGGGTGTTGCGAACGTTCTCGTTCAGGGCGGACAAGTCCCCGTTTTCCAAGTGACGCCGAACCCCGCGCTCATGCAGCGCGCGAAAGTGACGTTGCAAGACATCCTCGACGCGGTGAATCGCACGAACCTGATCGATTCGCCCGGCCTCTTTGCGCAAAACCATCAATTGTTCCTCGGATTGGTGACGGCTCAAGTGCAAACGCCGCAGCAAATCGGCGAAATCGTCGTGCGCGATGCAAATGGGATCCCGGTTCAAATTCGCGATGTCGGCGACGTTTCCTCCACGACGGCTCCCAATTACACAGTCGTCACCGCGAACGGAAAGCCTTCAGTCCTTCTTAGCATCAATCGACAACCCGGCAGCAATACGGTGAGCGTAGCCGATGAAGTCCACGCGGAAATTCAAAAGCTCCAAGCAGGCTTGCCGCACGGAACTCAACTGAACGTTTTTTATGACCAATCGGACGTCATCAACGCCTCCATCTCCAGCGTTCGCGATGCCATTCTGATCGGCATCTTCCTCACCGCACTAATTATTTGGCTTTTCCTGCGCGATTTGGGAACCGCCGTGCTCGCCGGCGTGGTTGTGCCTGTGACGATCTGCGTCACCTTCGTTGGACTGAAGTTGCTCGGCCAGAGCTTCAATATGATGACGCTTGGCGGCCTCGCAGCCGCGGGCGGCTTGGTGATCGACGACGCAATCGTGATGGTCGAAAACATCGTGCTGCATCGAGATGGCGGCGAGCCGCCGCTTGAGGCAACAAGTCGCGCCCTCAAAGAGCTGACGATCCCGCTGATCGGCTCTACGCTCACGCCTATCGTCGTCTTTCTCCCGCTAATTTCGATCACCGGCGTCACCGGGACTTTCTTCCGCGCCCTCGCCATCGCCATGAGCATCGCGCTCCTCACATCTTTGGTGCTGGCACTCGGCTGGACCACAAATCTCGGAACGTATTTCATCCGCCACAAGAGCGGTCATGAGTCGGCCCCATCGGCTGCGGCGGAAAATGACGCTCCCGAAAGCAGCGAGTCCGACGCAGAATACGACTCACAAGAAGAAGTGCGCCGCATGATAGCCGCCGAGGAAAGGTCGTTGAAGGGCGGCTTTTTCGGTCGCGTGGTGGACGCCTATGCCCGATGGATCCGGTTTGCCTTGGAGCATCCCGCGTGGCTGGCCCTTTTTTGTGCGCTGCTGATCGTCGTGTCATACTTTTGTTATCGAGGGCTTGGCACCGATCTTCTGCCTGCGATGGATGAAGGCGGCTTTATTTTGGATTACGGGATGCCGCCTGGCAGTTCCCTTCAGGAGACCAATCTCGCCATCGAACACGTATTAACTATCATCCGCTCCACACCGGAGGTCGAGAGCACGTCGCGCAGAACCGGCTTGCAACTGGGACTCGCTGCCGTCACAGAACCCAACACGGGAGATATCTCGGTAAAGCTGAAGAGCAAACGCAGCCGGGGCATCGATGAAATCATGAATGAAATTCGCACGAAGGTAAATCAGAGCGAGCCGGAGCTGGATGCGGAGTTCATACAAGTGTTGCAGGACACAATCGGCGACCTCAGCGGCGAGCCGCAACCGATCGTCGTCAAATTATTCAACCCGGACGGCACACTGCTCAACACTTGGGCGCTGAAAGTAGCGGACGTGCTCGGAAATATCCAGGTAGGCGGGAGTCATCCCGTCGTCGACATCGACAATGGCGTGGACAAGGCTACGAGCGGACCCGCCGTCCTCTTCACCGTCGATCCGGCCGCCGCCGTACGCGCGGGATTCACAATCGATCAGATCGACGTCGCCTCCAGCACGATTCTCGATGGAGAGCCCGCGCAGACGCCGGTCATTCTGAACGACAGGCCATACCAGCTTCTCGTGCGCTATCCAGAGGGGAATCGTGCTTCTTTAGACGCGATGCGAAATACGGTCTTGGTTAACTCGGCCGGTGGCGCGGCCACGCTCGGTTCTATGGCGGCGATCACGGAATTGCCGGGGCAGACAGAAATTCGACGTGAAGATTTGCAGCAGGATGTAGAGGTCTCGGCGCGTCTCGAAGGGCTCGATCTCGGCTCCGGCATCACCGCGGTGCAAAAAGCCGTTGCTGCTCTGAACATTCCATCGTCGATCCGCGTGGAATACGGCGGCACCTATGCCGAGCAGCAACAATCGTTTAAGGATCTATTGTCCGTGCTGCTTTTGGCGCTGGTCTTGATCTTTATCGTACTTCTTTTCGAATTCAGATCGTTTTCATCTCCACTGGCTATTCTGGCGTCGGCTGTGCTGTCGACGTCTGGCGTGTTTTTCGCGCTGCTGATTACGAATACGACGTTCAACATTTCGTCGTTCATGGGGACGATCATGGTGATCGGGATCGTAGCGAAAAACGGCATCTTACTACTCGATGCTAATCAGAAGTTTCTCTCTGTAGGATTATCCCCGGAGGAAGCGCTGATTCAGGCCGGCCGCCGTCGCCTGCGGCCGATTGTAATGACGGCAATGGCCGCCGTCGCCGGCATGCTGCCGCTTTCTCTCGCATGGGGAGAGGGCTCGCAAATGCTTCAGCCGTTGGCCATCGCCGTGATAGGAGGAATACTGATTTCAATGGTGCTCTCGTTGCTGATCACGCCTTCGATCGAGTTTTACCTCACGCGAAATCGTCGCAGCACCGTCTAAATA
>JBOGMU010000206.1:0-4185 GCA_050746865.1 Candidatus Acidiferrales bacterium | reverse complement strand
CCATCAACCCGGTATTCGTGCTCGATGAAGTGGACAAGATGTCCATGGATTTTCGGGGCGATCCGTCGGCGGCGCTGATGGAAGTGCTCGATCCAGAGTTGAACCACGCGTTCACGGACCATTATCTGGACGTGGAATACGACCTTTCGAGAGTGATGTTTATCTGCACGGCAAACGTGCTGCACACGATTCCACAGCCTTTGCAGGATCGCATGGAAGTGCTGCGCATTCCGGGCTACACAGAGCAGGAAAAATATCAGATTGCGCAACGGTTCCTCGTGCCGCGCCAATTGGAAGCGAATGGGCTGACGAAAGAGAATCTGCAGGTTACGGACGCGGCTCTGACGCACATCATCCGGCACTATACGCATGAAGCCGGCGTTCGGAATTTGGACCGCGAGGTGGCGAATATCTGCCGCAAGATTGCGCGTAGGGTGGTGTCGGAGGGCAAGAGCGGCGGCAAAGGCGTTGGAGTGGAAATTACGCCGGCGAACCTGAGCGACTATCTCGGAATCATCAAGTATCGCGACCTTTTCGCCGAGAAGAAGAATGAAATCGGGCTTACCACCGGACTTGCGTGGACGGAAGTGGGCGGACAGGTGCTGGTGACAGAAGCGGCCTTGATGCAGGGGCGCGGCAAGCTGACGTCAACGGGCAAGTTGGGTGATGTGATGCAGGAGTCTGCTCAGGCTGGAATGAGTTACGTTCGCTCACGCAGCCATCTTTTCGGTTTACCAAAAGATTTTTACCGCCATATCGATATTCACGTGCACGTGCCGGAAGGTGCCATTCCCAAGGATGGCCCTTCGGCCGGGATTACAATCTGCACGTCGATTGTGAGCGCACTGACTCGAGTTCCGGTCCGCTGCGACCTTGCCATGACGGGTGAAATAACCCTTAGAGGTAAGGTGTTGCCCATCGGCGGCGTCAAGGAAAAGTTGCTCGCGGCGCACAGACTTGGCTTGCACAACATCATTCTCCCGAAGGACAATGAGAAGGATTTGGCGGACATTCCGCCGGAAATACAGGCGCAGATGTCCATCCATCTCGTGGAATCGATGGACGAAGTGCTGCAGTTTGCTCTTGAGCGCCCGCTTCCAGTTCCTGGGGATGCCCCGGTTGAAGTCGAAACGAAGTTTGGTTCGGACGTCGCGCAGGACAACGAATTGACCAACTAGCACTCTTCGGTCTCTCCACATCACGTCAGACGAGTTGACCCGCGACCGGAGTGTGAGGAAAGTCTGTAAGCTATCCCGTTTTGGAGCCTGAAAAAAGTTTTCCAAAGGTCCGCGCGAGCGGACAAGTTAAGGATGCCCGCAGGAGCGGACAAGTGAGTAAGTCCGCAGGAGCGGGCATGATCGGTATAAAAAAATGAACACACAAGTAAAAGAAGGAAAGAGCGCAGTGAGTATCAGCCTTGCGGAACTGAAGGACAAGAACATCACCGACTTGGCGAAGATCGCCAAGGAGCTGAACATCCCGGGCTCCTCCGGCATGCGCAAGCAGGAGCTGATCTTTCAAATCCTGCGCGCACAAACGGAGAAGAACGGGCTGATCTTCTCGGAAGGCGTGCTCGAGTGCCTTCCGGATGGGTTCGGTTTCCTGCGCGCACCGGAATACAACTATCTTCCCGGGCCGGACGATATCTATGTCTCGCCCTCGCAAATCCGCAAATTTGACCTGCGCACGGGTGATACCGTGTCGGGCCAAGTGCGGCCGCCGAAAGACGGCGAGCGCTATTTCGCGCTTATCAAAGTAGAGGCGGTCAATTTCGAAGACCCCGAGGTCACTCGCAATAAGATTTTCTTCGATAACCTGACGCCGCTCTATCCCCAGGGACGCATCCGCCTGGAGACGACGAAGGAAAATTTGACGGGCCGGGTCCTGGACATGCTTTGCCCGATTGGCAAAGGGCAGCGCGGGCTTATCGTCGCTCCGCCGCGCACCGGCAAGACGATGATGCTGCAATCGCTGGCGAACTCGATTACGACGAATCACCCTGAGATCAACCTGATCGTGCTGCTTATCGACGAGCGCCCGGAAGAAGTGACGGATATGCAGCGCACGGTGAAAGGCGAAGTGATTAGCTCTACGTTTGATGAACCGCCGCAGCGCCACATTCAGGTGGCCGAAATGGTGCTCGAGAAGGCGAAGCGTCTTGTGGAGCATAAGCGCGACGTAGTGATTCTGCTCGATTCACTGACGCGCCTGGGCCGCGCCTATAACGCCGTGACGCCGCCTTCGGGCAAAGTGCTTTCCGGCGGTATCGATGCGAATGCTTTGCAGCGTCCGCGCCGTTTCTTTGCCGCGGCCCGCAATATCGAAGAGGGCGGATCGCTGACGATTATGGCGACAGCGTTGATCGACACTGGCAGCCGCATGGACGATGTGATTTTCGAAGAGTTCAAGGGCACGGGTAATATGGAAATTAACCTGGACCGCCGGCTTGTCGATAAGCGCGTGTTCCCGACGATTGATATCAACCGGTCGGGTACTCGCAAAGACGAGTTGCTGCTTCCGCCCGATGAACTGAATCGCATATGGGTATTGCGTAAGGTATTGAGCCCTCTCTCGACCGTTGAAGCGATGGAGTTGCTCTTGGGCCGCCTCTCGAAAAACAAAACGAATGCCGAGTTCCTGGCTTCGATGTCTAGCCCGAGCTGAAACTGAACTTTTTCCCCCTTCCACAATAGAGCGTGCTAAAGCGGCACGGTTTGTGACCGCGTTATGTCTTAAGGTTGAGTGGCGCACTGTAGTCGAGGCTCGTCCTCGATGAAAGGGGAACATGGATAAATTCATCGCCCGGCAGCCCGTTTTTGACGCGCACCGCTCCGTTTATGGCTACGAATTGCTGTTCCGCTCTGGCCCCGACAATTTCTTCCCCGGGTTGAGTCTGGACCTTGCGTGCACGTCCACAGCGGACAATCTTTTTCTTTTTGGCATTGAACGGCTGACGGGCCGGCGCCGCGCCTTCGTTAATTGCTCGCACGAGTTTCTTGTGCGGGACTACGCGACGCTTTTGCCGAAAGATCGCGTTGTGATTGAGATATTGGAAAACACGGTGCCCGACGCCGACGTGGTGGCGGCCTGCCAGCGGCTGAAGAAGTCAGGCTACGAAATTGCGCTGGACGATTTTGTGGATGCCGGCGAGTGGGGGCGGCTCGTCGATCTGGCCGATTGCATCAAGGTGGATTTCCTCAAGGCGCCGTCCGAGCTGCAGGCTCAATTCTGTCGCGAATACACATGGCGCAATGTACGCATGCTTGCCGAAAAAGTCGAAACGTACGCCGATTTCGAGCGAGCCCGGGAGTACGGCTATTCGCTGTTTCAAGGCTACTTCTTCAGCCGCCCGGAGATCCTCACACGGCATGACGTGCCCGCCTATAAGCTGAACTATCTGCGAGTGTTGCAAGCGGCTAACCGCCGCGAGCTGGATCAAAACGAAATTACCGATTTCATCAAAGCAGAGGCATCGCTCAGCTACCGATTGCTGCGGTATTTGAATTCGCCGGCATTCTTTCTGGTGACGGAAGTGCGATCCATTCCGCATGCTCTGATGTTACTTGGGGAGCGAGGAATCCGGCGCTGGGTGTCGCTAGTGGCGATTGCATGCATGGGAGAAGACAAGCCGCAGGAGCTACTGCTGCTGCCGCTGATGCGCGCACGGTTTTGCGAGTTATTGGCGCCGCTTGCGCGTCAGGACGCCGCAGCGAGCGATCTTTTCCTGATGGGGCTACTCTCGGCCATTGACGCGATTCTGGACATGAAAATGGAGGACGTGTTGAAGGAAATCCCGATTCGTGCGGAAATTCGGGGCGGTCTGCTGGGTGAAGACAATGTGTTACGCAGGATTTACGATGTTGCGCTGCACTACGAAAGAGCAGAGTGGTTGCAATTTCAAGCTGCTGTGAGTCATATAGCGATTCCGCAGGAAGCAGTTTCAGAATTGTACGTTCGCTCGATGGGATGGGCCTCCGCTGTACTTGCCGGTGAGGAAGTAGTGGATTCGACGCCCGCTTGATTCTGGGAATTTTTTAGCGGGCCATTAGTGCGTCGCAGGATTCGCGTTTTGTGAAGCGATCCACGAATTCACCTGTTTCTCCAGAAGGTCAAGAGGAAGGGCGCCTTGATCGAGGACGGCGTCATGGAATTTGCGAATGTCGAATCTCGGACCCAGTTTTTGCT
>JBOGMU010000205.1:0-8346 GCA_050746865.1 Candidatus Acidiferrales bacterium | reverse complement strand
TACAGGTATGAGCGATGGCACCTATCCCCTTGGAAAATTTAGGGTTACGGTGAAAGACGGAGTCTGCCGGAATGATGAGGGAAAAATGGCCGGCAGCACATTGACGCTCGACCGCGCTCTGCGCTTTGTGGTGGCGCTCGGCGTACCGTTTGCAGAAGCCGTGAAGATGGTGACGATCCAACCGGCGCGGCGCATCGGCGTCGCCGGGAAAAAGGGCATTCTCGCGCCCGGATGCGACGCAGATGTTGCAGTTCTGACACCGGACTTGAGAGTCGAAGCAGTGATGACGCGGGGCAACGGGTTAGTCGCGAACACCAGATAGTTTGGACCAGCAGCTTAAGAATTCAACGGAATGTTTAACTCCTCTGCCAATTGATAAGGATCGAAAGGGCTACAGGAAAAATACCGGCCATCAACTTCGATCGTAGGAACTTTGCGGCGACCTTCGTTTACCTTGAGGACGATTCCTTCGGCGCCCGGCGTTTCGTCAATGTTGATTTCCCGGAAAGTAATACCACGTTCGCGGAGGAACTGCTTGGCGCGACGGCAGTCTCCGCACCATCGCGTACCGTACATCGTGATTTGGCTCATTGTGCGTTTCTTTTGCGCGGATGCGTCCGCGCGTGGCTAATCGACATTTCACCTTATTTGATGCGGTGATTCCAGCCCAGATTCACGACGCGGTGACGAATGGTAACGGTGTGGACGGATATCTGAACGCCGTAAAATGATTAATGGCCGCCATCCTGCATTGCGCCGATTCTCGCAGCCGCTTGCAAGCCCACAAGCGAACGCTCCAGATCAACCGAAGCGTGGCGCCAAGCCTCATCTCCGGGAGCAGCTTGAGCTAGTCGTGCCCTCGCCGCTTCCGCCGATTCGCGGGCGCGGGCCACGTCCACTTCTTCGGCCTTTTCCGAAATCTCCGCGAGCACAATCACTCGATCGGGCAGCACTTCTGCATAGCCATGCGCAATCGTTAGATAGCGCGGCCGACCATCCTTCTGATAGGTGAGGATACCGATGCCAAGTTCAGTGAGCAGCGGCGCGTGACCGGGCAGCACCCCAAGGTAGCCATCTTTGCCAGGCAGCTCGACGGACTGCACCGTCTCCTGCAGCACGTGACGCTGCGGCGTGACAATTTGTAATTCGATATCGGTCGGTAGTGCCATGTATCTTTGTCTTTCGGCCGAAACTATGCCGTGGCCGCCATTTTTTCGGCGCGCTCGCGGACTTCTTCGATCGTCCCGACCATGTAAAACGCTTGCTCGGGCAGATCGTCGTGCTTGCCCTCGACGATTTCCTTGAAGCCGCGCACGGTATCTTCGATCTTGACGTATTTTCCGTCAATGCCCGTGAACTGCTGCGCGACGAAGAACGGCTGCGAGAGGAACTTTTCAATCTTTCGCGCGCGCGCCACAGTCTGCTTATCGTCGTCCGAAAGCTCTTCGATACCGAGAATCGCGATAATGTCTTGCAGTTCCTTGTAGCGCTGCAACACGGATTTCACCGAGCGCGCCACATCGTAGTGGTCTTTACCGATGATGCGCGAATCGAGAATGCGCGAGTAACTTGCCAGCGGATCGACAGCGGGATAAATGCCGCGCTCCACAATCTGGCGACTCAGGTTCGTGGTTGCGTCAAGGTGCGTGAACGTAGCGGCGGGCGCGGGATCGGTGTAATCGTCGGCAGGTACGTAAATCGCCTGCACGGAAGTGATTGAACCATGCTTAGTCGAGGTGATGCGCTCCTGCAACTCGCCGATCTCGGTGTTGAGGTTCGGCTGATAGCCGACGGCGGAAGGCATGCGGCCGAGGAGTGCGGATACTTCCGAGCCTGCCTGCACAAAGCGGAAAATGTTGTCGATGAAAAGCAACACGTCGAGGTGTTCTTCGTCGCGGAAATACTCGGCCACGGTCAAACCAGTCAAGCCGACGCGAAGTCGCGCACCGGGCGGCTCCGTCATCTGGCCGTAAATCAGAGCGCATCGGGATTTTTCGGAGTTACCGGGGACGACGACACCCGACTCCTGCATTTCCAGCCAGAGGTCGTTGCCTTCGCGAGTGCGTTCGCCTACGCCTGAGAAAACAGAAACGCCGCCGTGCTTCATCGCGACGTTGTGGATCAACTCCTGAATGAGCACGGTTTTGCCGACGCCGGCGCCGCCAAAGAGGCCGATCTTGCCACCCTTCAGGTACGGCTCCATCAGATCGACAACCTTGATGCCTGTCTCGAACATTTCCAGTGTGGTCGACTGATCTTCGAGAGAGGGTGCGGGCCGATGAATTGGATAGCGCTTGTCCGTGTGGACGGGGCCGAGCTTATCGACGGGTTCACCAAGCACGTTGAGCACGCGCCCAAGAGTGCCGCGGCCCACGGGAACGGAAATCGGCTCGCCAAGGTCTTCGACCTTCATCCCGCGCACTAAACCCTCGTTTGGTTTCATCGCGACACAGCGCACGCGGCCTTCGCCCAAATGCTGCTCGACTTCGCACACGAGATCGATTGCCTCGGGCACGTCGTAACCTTCGCTGGTGATCCTCACAGCGCTATGAATGAGCGGCAGATGTCCCTCTTCGAATTGCGCGTCAACAACGGGGCCGATCACTTCGACTACGTGCCCGTATTTTTTGCTGTCAGTTGGCATGAAATCTCCCTGTGAATGGCGCGCTCAGCTCATTGCCGAGGCGGCGCCGCTTACAATTTCGATAAGTTCTTTGGTAATGCCCGCCTGCCGGATCTTGTTCATGTCCAGCGTCAGCCGCTCGATGAGGTCCGCCGCGTTGCGCGTGGCCGAATCCATTGCCGTCATGCGGGCAGCATGCTCGGCGGCCGCCGATTCCAGCAAAATCCGAAAAACTTCCGCCTCTAGATATCGCGGCACGAGACCCGCGAACAATTCCGCGACAGGTTGCTCGTAAATGTAATCAACGACCCAGCCCTTACCGCTTGGCGCAAGATCGTGCGGCAGGTTCGCTTCATCCGATTTGCGGGACACGCCGACTGTTTCTTCCGCCTGTGACTCGGTCAGCACAGCCGGATCGATGGGCAGCAGCTTTTGAACCTGCAGCTTCTGCACGAGCACGTTCTTGAACTCATTGTAAACGGCGTAGACTGCATCCACTTCGCGCGCGGAATACAGTTCAGCAATCTTCGCTGCGATTTCTTTTGCAGACGGAAATTCCACATTCGACGACACGCCGATCCATTCGCCAGCGAAGTCGTAGCCGCGCTTTTTCAAAGTGTCGCGGCCTTTCTTGCCCACAACCATCACCTGCTTGGCTTTTGATTGATCATCGCGCAGAAATTGCAGCGCGCGCCGGATTACGTTCGTATTGAACGCACCCGCAAGCGAGCGATCGCCCGTCAAAACCACTGCCAAGACGCGTTCTTCCGGGCGGCGTTCCAGCAAGGGATGCTGCGGCGTTTCGATGCGTGCGGCTGCCGACCGCATCACTCGGAGAATTTCGCGAGCATACGGACGCGCGGCAAATACACCTTCCTGCGCCCGCCGGAGTTTCGCCGCGGCCACGAATTTCATCGCGCGCGTTATCTGCTGCGTGCTCTTTACGGAACGGATCCGCCGCCGATAATCAAGAAGTGTGGGCATCTATCCTGTCGACATCTTCAAAAAAACAAGTGCGTCATCCTGAGCAAAGTAAAGACTCTGTTCGTCGCAATCTACCGATCGGTCCCATGGATTCAATCAATCCGCGGGAAGGTCAATCCGCCGCTGCAGCTGCGCTCGCAGTCGCCTTAAATGCTTCCTTAAATCCGTCCAGCGTGGACTTTAAGTCCGCACGGATCGAATCGTCCAGCGCCTTCTTCTCGCGAATCTTGTTGAAGAGTTCCGGATTGTTCGTCTCAATGTAGATATACATTTCGAGTTCGAAACGGCGCATTTCGGAAATTTCGAGATCGTCGAGGTACTTGTTGCTACCGGCCCAAATGATCACAATCTGGCGCTCGACGGGTAGAGGCTGATACTGATCCTGTTTCAGGATTTCGACGAGGCGCTGACCGCGGAGGAGTTGCGCTTTGGTCGTCTTGTCGAGCTGATCCGTTCCGAACTGTGCAAAAGCCGCAAGGTCGCGATACTGCGCCATGTCCAATCGCAACGTGCCCGCAACCTGGCGCATCGCTTTGATCTGTGCATTGCCACCGACGCGGCTGACCGAAATACCCGCGTTAATTGCGGGACGAATGCCCGCGTTGAACAAATCCGCCTCAAGATAGATTTGGCCGTCGGTAATCGAAATCACGTTGGTCGGAATATATGCCGAGACGTCGCCGGCTTGCGTTTCGATCACGGGCAAAGCCGTGAGCGAACCTGCGCCGAGTGCATCGCTGAGTTTCGCCGCCCGCTCAAGCAGGCGCGAATGCAGAAAAAAAACATCTCCAGGATAGGCTTCGCGGCCCGGCGGACGACGCAGCAGCAGGGAAATCTCGCGATAGGATTGAGCGTGTTTCGAAAGATCGTCGTAAAAGCAGATCGCGTGCTTTTTGTTGTCGCGGAAATATTCGCCCATCGCACATCCCGCGAATGGCGCGATGTACTGCATCGTGGCAGGTTCGGTAGCGGACGCGGCGACGACAATCGTGTAATCCATTGCACCATTGTCCGTCAGGGTCTTTACGACTTGCGCGATAGTAGAGCGCTTCTGCCCAATTGCGACGTAAATGCAAATCATGTCGCCGCCGCGTTGGTTCAGGATCGTATCGAGAATAATCGCGGTCTTACCGGTCTGCCGGTCGCCGATGATCAACTCGCGCTGCCCACGCCCGATCGGAATCATCGAGTCGATAGCCTTGATGCCAGTCTGCAACGGTTCGCGAACAGGTTGCCGGTCAATGACGCCGGGGGCGATTTTTTCCAGAGGATTACGGTGCTGGGTGTTGATGGGGCCTTTGCCATCAAGCGGCTGGCCAAGTGGATTCACCACACGGCCGATGAGACCATCACCAACGGGTACGGACATAATGCTGTTCGTACGTTTTACCGTGTCGCCTTCGCGAATTTGGGTGTAATCGCCAAGCAGCACCGTGCCGACCTGGTCCTCTTCGAGGTTGAGCGCGATTCCGAAAACGCCATGCGGAAAAGCCAGCATCTCGCCCGCCATGCAGCGGTCCAATCCGTGGACGCGGGCGATCCCGTCGCCGACCGAAATCACCGAGCCGACTTCTTCAACGGCTACCGTCTGCTCATAGTTTTCGATCTGCTGCCGCAAGATGCTTGTGATTTCGTCTGCCTTGATATTCGCCATCCATTGCTCCGTGGCACAGCCACTCCTGGCTGTGTCTTACCATCCCTTGCCACATATCGGCCGCCGCTAAACGGCGTCCCAGTCTCACGCCTAAACTTAGATTCTAGTCATCCCGAGGCCGCCCGAAGGACCTCTCTGATGTTTCGGGCCTGTGACGCCGTAGCTAATTCCGCTCGAGCTGTTCGCGGAGCCGGTTTAGCTTCTCCCTCACCGAACCGTCGTAAACCGTGGACCCAACGCGCACGACCGCTCCGCCGAGAAGCGATCCGTCTTCGCTAAAACGCGCTTCGATCTTTTTTCCCGTCCGCCGCTCGAGCGCCGCCGTCAGTTCGCTACGCTCCGTATCGCTCAACGCACGCGCGGACGTCACTTCCGCCTGTACGATTCCCATTCGCGCATTCAACTCTTCGCCGAGATCGCGGCCGATCTCGCGGAGCAATTCCGTGCGTCCATGTATAACGATGAGGTGAATAAAATTTGCTACGTTTGGATCGAGCTGCATGCGCGAGGCGAGCGTCTTGATCACGTTCTGCTTCACTTCCATACCGACGGCCGGGCTCTCAAGAAAATTCCTCAGGTCAGTGGCAGAATAAAACGCGGCCACGAAGCTTTCGAAATCCGCTCTCACGCGCTGTGCATTGCCTTTTTCTAGTGCCACGTCGGCCATAGCCGCCGCGTAACGCCGTGCGACCGCTGCGCTCAATTCCGGCTCCCGTCGAGTGATTCCACAAACGCGCGAAAAACTGCTGCTTCCGTACTGGCCGTCATCTGATCGCGCAACAGAACCTCGGCCTGTTCCGCGGCCACCCGCCCCGCGAACGCTTTTAATTCCAGGCGTGCGGCATGTTCGGCGGCGGCGATTTCCGCATGACCCGCGCGTTCAATATTCTGCGCGTCTGACTTTGCCATCGCCCGGATCCGCTGCGCTTCATTCTCGTTGGCGCGTTGCGCGCCCGCACGCATTTGCACAACCTCGGCATCGAAACGCGACATCTTTTCTTGTACTATGCGGCGCTGATTTTCAGCGGCTTCACGGGCCCGCTTGCCCTCAGCAATGCGCTGTGAAATCTGTTCAGCATTGTCCCGGAAATACGGACCAGCCTTCGTAAATCCCCAGGCGATCAAGCCGAAAACAATCGCAAAATTGATCCAGCGGAAAACCCAGCCTGTCGTTGTGGTCGTCGTGTCGCCGCTCTCCTGAGCCATTGCGGGCGCCGCCGCCAATGCGATCAGGATGGTCGCCGAGAAGAGGTTTCGGTAAAGGGACTTCATTGCAGCACACCCGCCGCTCCCCGCACAGGCCTATCCAACACCGTCCGCGCGATCTCAGCCGCCAACTCTGGCGCTTGTCTTTCAATTTCGGCGCGGGCGGCAGCAGTCTCAGCACCGATCTTCTTTTTTGCGGCGACCATTTCTTCCTGGACGCGATTCCGCATCGCTTGCAACAGCCGCGTCCGTTCGTCCAAAACCGTCTGACGCGCCGCCTCCTGCTCGGCAAAAATCTTAGCGCGCGCCTTTTTCAGCGCGTCATTGTAAGCGTTGAGCTCATTCTTTGCCTCCGCTTCCACGGCGGCCGCTTCGGCGCGGGCGCCTTCGATGCGTGCGGTCCGCTCCGTCATCGCTTTTCGAATCGGCGTGAAGAACGCCCACTTCAGGAAAGCGTAAAAAAAGAGAACGACGATTACTGTGGGCACAGATTGGAGAAACAGTTCGCCGAGTTGGTGCAGAATTTGCATCTTCGGAGGAACTTAAGTTAGCCGATGCTCCCGTTTTTGTTTCGAATCGGCGCGCCACGCCGCGCCCAGACACACAAATGAGGCCTTCAAAGAACGACAATTATCGCAAACGGGTTGCGACGCGTCAACGCCGTCCACGAACGGACGGCGATAAGCGTCAACGATAAGATTTTTATATCGCGGCGGGAACGATCGGCCTGAAAGACCTCCTATAGGCAAAGAGCGCCCACAATATTCCAACGCCAAATACGATCCCGAATATCAGGCTGATCCGCATAATTACCATGGAAAATGCGAGATCCGCCGGCATTGGGGGCATTCCCCGAGCAGACTCGTACTGCGTGATCGCTTCGAACATGCGATCGGACGCTCCAGGAATAAAAACGAGGCAGGCCATGTTCACAAGGCCCAGGGCCTGATATGCAAGGGCCGCGACCCAGCCCCACGGGCGCAGTCGAATCAAGCCGACACCGGCTACGAGACCGAGCACGGCAAAGACTGCCATGCACACTGCGGCTGTACCGCCCTGTAGCGCAACACCGAAAAAGAACATCGGGCTATGCAGAAGATAAATAAACGGGAAAATGCAGCTTCCGAGAAGAAAAAGGATCGCGACGAGGACAATAAGAATGGGCCTATGCGGTGTCGCCTCTGACGGTGTGACCCAGATTTCCTGTGCATTGCTCATTGCTGTGACAAGGTCCACGCTTGGGAGTGGCCTGAATTGTTCCCTCACATTTCGGCGGTTGAAAAAGTAAAGCCAAAAGCCGCCAAGCGCTGCGAAAAACCCGTAGAACAAACTAACTCCCACGCGCATAAAGAAGACGAAGTTCGGCGGCGTGCCTGGAAATTGCGGAATAGGCAAAAACGCAAAAATCAACAGCGGAATCAGCGAAAAGAAGAGCATCAATGCGCTGAAAACGACCATCGAGATTCGTGCCCATTCGCGCAAATTCAACAAACCGAGGCCAGACGCAATTCCCCATGCGGCAAAAGCAAAACCAAAGACGACTTCAAAGATTAAAATGACATGCACGATGGGCAAATTCACGTTCGGCTGGCGCGTAAGCGCTAGCGCTAAGACACCCAAACCGAGGAGCAGAAGCGTGAATCCGCAGCCTGTGAACACGAGAACTGCTGAAAGGGTCACTCCGATCGAACGCTGCATTCTCCGCCTCCTTCGACCAGACCGGGACTATATATCAGAATTGCCAACCGTCCTATCGCTCCTCGACGACTGCCTTACCATCCTGGGTGCGATGTCGGGTAAGTTATGTGCGTCCTATTTCGGCGACGATGCGGCTCGGCGAAAAAAAAAAGCGCCCCGGTTGCCCGGGGCGCTTTTTGCC
>JBOGMU010000204.1:0-11426 GCA_050746865.1 Candidatus Acidiferrales bacterium | reverse complement strand
CAGCAGAGATTCAAAACTTGTGATCTCACCGCTTGAGAGCGAAACGATCGGCTGATAGTAGTTGCAGAACTCCTCGCGATCGAGTGCCCGACGAAGGTCGGTCTCGAGTTCAAGGCGAGCCATGACGCTCGCGCGCATATCCGCGTTAAAGACTTCGAACCGCGCTTTGCCGAGCGATTTGGCGCGATACATGGCGGTGTCAGCATCGCGCATGATCTCTTCCGGATCTGCGTAAGTGGAGTTGCAGAGAGCAATACCGATGCTGGCGGAAGTGAATACTTCCTTGCCTTCGAGTTCAAACGGGGCGGATAGACCTTCCATGATTCGTTCGGCCGCGCGGTTCGCATCGACAGGATCTTTCAGATCGTCGAGCAGCACAGTGAACTCATCGCCACCCATGCGGGCTAAAGTGAATGTCTCCTGTCCAAGCCGCGCTACGGTATCGCTCGAGCGAAGGCACTTTTCGAGGCGCTTGGAGACGCCGAGCAAAAGTTGGTCGCCGATCAAGTGGCCCAAAGAATCGTTAACCATTTTGAAGGCGTCGAGATCGAGGAAAAGAACCGCGAATAGACGCTCGGAGTGCCGCTTGGAATGCTTCATCAAACGGTCGAGGCGATCGAGAAAAAGCAGCCGATTCGGCAATCCAGTGAGCGGATCGGAGACTTTTCCCTCTGTAATATCTGTTTGCGAGCCGGCCATTCGGACCGGCTTTCCGGAGCGATCTCGGACGGCAAGGCCGCGAGTGAGCATCCAGCGGAAGGTGCCGTCTTTGTGCCGGATGCGATGCACGCTTTCAAAGTGCGGAGTGTGCCCGCTTTGGTGCGAGGTAATTTCATCCAGCATGCGCTGGCGGTCATCGCTATGGACACGGTCGAGCCATTCTTCGGGCTTGTCGCTCATTTCGCCTTCGGAATAACCAATCATCGCCTTCCAACGGTCGGAGAAATAGATCACATTGGTGGCGAGGTTCCAATCCCAAAGGCCGTCATTGGCGCCGCGAGCAGCTAGCGCGTAACGCTCTTCGCTTTCCTTCAGACTCTCTTGCGCGAGCTTGTGCGAGAGTTGCGTGCCAATACGTGCCAGGGCGACGGCGAAATCGATCGGCTTCGTGAGATAGTCGTTTGCCCCCATCTGCAGGGCTTTGACGATGTCTTCACTCTGGTTTCTCGCTGTAACCATGATCACTGGCAGTTCGATGGCTGAATAGAGCGTCCGGATCCGCTGTAAACCTTCGAGGCCGCTGATCTCGGGCATTTCGATGTCGAGAAGCACGAGCTCAATCGAATCTTTCTTGATTCGTTCCATCAACTCGTGCGCGCTTGCTGCGACGCTGACTTGATAGCCCTTGCGTTCAAGCCGGCGCGCGAGCATATCCCGATTCATCTCATTGTCATCGACGATCAGGACGCGATTGGGCCGGGAAGTCATGACGGTTTTTTCTCCAAAATCAAACTGTTAATTTTTTCCTGCAGCCTGGCGAAATCGACGGGCTTGGTGTCGTAGTCGTCGCAACCCACTTCAATGGCTTTGGCGCGATCGGTGGCAAGTGCGTGCGCGGTGAGCGCGATGATCGGAATATGCCGCGTGGCCTCTTCGGATTTGAGCAAACGTGTTACTTCCCATCCATTCATCACAGGAAGGCTCATATCCATCAAGATCAGATCGGGTGATTCCGAATGCGCCAATGCGTGTCCTTCTGCGCCATCGTGCGCCGCCACGACCGTATAGCCTTTTCGTTCAAGACGCCGCGTCAGCATGTCCCGATTCATTTCGTTGTCTTCGACAAGCAGGATCTTGATGGACATGGCTAATTTCTCCTGGCACGCGGATCCAAGCGCGGCGTTGCGGATTTGTGAGAGGCGTGCGATACGCCTACAGGAACATTCTGCAAACGAGATGCGTCATTCGCGCCGCGATACTGCTCGACCATCTCTGCCAGCCGGTCGCGATCGACAGGTTTCACAAGGTAATTCGAAGCGCCGAGATTCATGGCCGCTACTTCGTTATCTACGATTGTCACCATGATCACAGGAATGCCCGAGAGATCAGGATCGGATTTCAGCTGCTTTAAGACTTCCCAACCATCAAGGCCCGGCATAACCACGTCCAAGGTGATCACAACAGGGCGCAGCACTTTTGCGAGCTTAAGGCCCTCGTCGCCGTTAACTGCGGAAACGACGTGATAGCCGAGCTTCAGAAGGAAGCGCGACATCAAGTCGCGGACAGCCGGATCGTCGTCAATCACTAAAATCGTTTCGGCGTGTGGCTTTGGTGGTGGTTCGGGTGGTCGCGGCTCGGCTTGCGGCTTTTGCGAAGACGGATCCGCTTTTTCGGCGCTGACTTGAACGGGGAGCTGGACGGTGAATATGGAGCCCTTTCCGGGCTCGCTTTCCACACCGATTTGACCGCCCATTAATTGCGCGAAACGGCTGCTGATGGCGAGGCCGAGGCCTGTGCCGCCATATTTGCGTGCAATCGAGACGTCTGCCTGAGCGAATTCCTTGAACAGGTTTTCCTGTTGTTCTTCGCTGATGCCGATGCCCGTATCGCGCACGCGGAACGTCATCCATTGCTGATCGCGATTCTCGATGCGTTGGGCATCCAGCGAAATCATGCCATGATCGGTGAATTTGCACGCGTTGCTCAGGAGATTGGAAAGAATCTGTCGGACTTTGGTAATGTCAGACCGCATCATGCCCAGATCATTGGGAAGATCAAGCCGAAGCGTGTTGGAATTTTTGGCAATGGCGGGTTGAAGCGTTGCGACCATCTCCTGAATCATTCCGGCCACCTCGAAGCTTTCGAGATGTAGGCCCATCTTGCCGGCTTCGATCTTGGAAAGGTCCAGCACATCGTTGATGAGGGATAGCAGGTGCTTGCCCGCGTATTCGATTTTTTCGACGTCCTGGACATTTTGAATCTGGCCGCAATCCTCGATTTCTTCCTCGATCATCTCGCTATAGCCGATGATGGCATTGAGTGGCGTCCGAAGCTCATGGCTCATGTTGGCGAGAAAGGCGCTCTTCGCGCGGCTTGCATCTTCGGCGGCGCGCTTGGCGGTGAGCAACTCTTCCTGAGCCTGTTTGCGGTGGAGAATTTCGCCCTCGAGTTCCTCGCTTCGCATCTTCAATTCATCATTAGCGCCCTGTAAGGCGGCATCGCGGTGCTGGATTTCCGAAAGCATCGTGTTGAAACCGTCGATAAGGCGGCCGATTTCGTCGTCGTAGAACTTCAACGCTCGCACTTCGTAATTCTGCTTTGTCGAGACGACGCGCATCGTATCTTCAAGGCGCAGAATCGGGCGCGAAATCAAAGCCTGCAATTTAGAGGCGATCAGCAATGCCAGGAATGCCGTAACCAACATGATCATGAACAGGAAGATGGCGTAATTTTGTGCGCGTGAGCTCCACTGGCTCATGTCCGATTGGAGAAATAGCGTCCCGAGCGGTTCTCCATTTAGCGACACGCCGTGAAACACTTCGAGATAGCTGCTCCTAAAACGCCAAGTATTAGTTTGGGGCAAATCCGTAGGCAGCTCAGGATGCGCAACGTTGGCGCGAACGTATTTGGCGAAGATCTTGCCGTCGCGGGCGTATAAGACCGCAGCGACGATATCTTCCTTTGCTTTCAAAGCAGACAGCGTCGCGGTCGCGTCATCTTCGCTCTTGAAAGCCATGGCCGCTGCGCTGTTGTAGCCGATGATGTCGGCCTGGGTGGCTAAATCGTTGCTCAGAAAGTGGCGAAACGAGACCAGGTCGTAAATAAGAAAGCTGGCAGACAGGAGAACGAGCGCGACGCTGCTGGTGAGCATCGTGATCAGTAACAGTTTACGTTTGATGGAAAGATTCTGGAGGTTCACGGCTTCCTCCCGTCTGCGGAAGCCTGATGGACAATGGTTGCCAGCGAGAGCAATCGGGAACTGATGTTGATGTTGGCCTGCTTGGCGGCATCGACGTCAATTTCAAAGCGAACCTTGTTGTCTTCGACGACGAAATTGATGATTCCGCCATACTGTGCGAATCCAGGGGTTTCGCCAATGGTGAGAATCGGCAATCCCTTGATGGAGTGAAAGAGCTCATCAAGATGGGCCGTCTCGGAGTCGCTAACAAAAAGAATGTTGCAACCTCTGATATCCGCACCCCACTTAAGATGTTTGACTTCGAATGCTCTGCCGTTAGCCTGCTTTCCTTTCAGCACCTGGTCGAGAGTGCCGTTAAAAGGATCGGTGCCGAGAACGCCGATGACGATAGGGGAATCGGATTGCGCGAATGCGCCCGAAGGCCACTCCATTAACTTTGCGAAGTTGTATGTGAAGCCCGCTTTGATCAGATATTCAGACGAGTCTGAAGAATCCGTATTCTGCGCCCGGCTTGGGGCTGCGGCTACCAGGCTCAGGCAGACCAAACACGCGACGATGAAAGGGACTTTCCTCATTAACCTTTGACTCTTGCTCACCATGGTTCCCGTGCTTCCCGAAGACGATTAACAGCAGTTAGCGCTTGTCGAAGTCCCACGTGACCGATCCATAGAACGTGCGTGAGACCACGGTGGGCACGGTGTTGATGAAGTCAGGCACAAACTCGAGATGACGGTTGTCGAGCCAGTTCTGGCCGTCAAAGGACAATCGAAGATTTGTCATAGGCTTCCAACTGAAGCCGGCATCGACGGAGGAATAACTCGGGATGCCAATGCCCGCCAGTTTGTCCACAAACCGGTAGCTCAGGTGCTGTTCCAGGTGCCAGGGCAAATCGACAGAAGACTGGATAAAGACCTGGTTCTTTGGGTTGCTGCCGTTGGGTATGTCGGGCGTCGGATCCAAACTGTCGGCATTTTTGCGGATGTTCATTTGCAAATAGCTGTAAGAGCCGAAGATCTTCCAGCGGGGCATCGCTTTCCAATCAAAGAAAGGCTCGATACCGTAAGTCCCACCGCTCATTTTATTCTCGGCCACGAATGGAAAGACCACGTCCGTAGGTAAAGGGCTTCCTTCAATGAAGGGAGCACCTGGTTCAGCACTGCGGAGGTTCGTGTAGTCGTTGTAGAAAGCGGAGAGATCTGCCGAAAATGACTTTGTCACGTCAACGCGGTAACCCACTTCGTAGGCGAGCAGATCTTCGGACTTAAATTGTTTGCTTCCGTAAACCGCTTCGATCACGGGCAGCGGGCTGTTAAAGGGTGGCACATTAGGCGGCACGACCGCGTCTGCTAGACGCAAACCTTCCTCGGTGATCGCTGGCGTCCTTACGGCGCGGGAAATGGCAGCCCACACAGACTGATTCTTCCTGACTTTCGCGAGGAAGCGGACGTTAGGCTGGACTTCGAAACCCGTAAAGGAATTGTGCTCGAACTTAGAACCGACGGTAACGTGCAACCGGTCCTGTAGGAAACCAACTTCATCCTGCACGAAAGCACTGAACAGGTTGTACTGCCCTTGGCTTGGATCCACCATGACGGTAAATGTCGAGTCGCTGCGATCCTGCACCGATCGGTAGCCCGCGCCCCACACTATCTCGTTGTTGTGATTCAGATGAAAATCGTGCTGAAAATCGATGTCGAAGACGCTCTCGTGGTCTACGAACAGGTTGTTGTCGGCATAGTTTGTCCGGTCAAAGTACGTCTGGACCGAGACATTCGATGCGTTGCTGTAGTTGTGCGTCCAGCGGCCGAGGAGGTTGCCGCCGCTGTATTCGCCAACGTTGCCGAACGTGTTGGCATAGGGCGCTGGGAGCGTTGGAACAGTGAGCGTCTCACCGTCACGGCTATGATAAATATCTCCCTGGAAAGTGACGGAGTCGGTGTTCGATAACGTCCAATCCGAACGGAATCCGCCGCGGATCTGATTCCAGCCATCGCCCGCGTATTGTCCGCCCAAACCGGTCGACGAATTCCAGTCAAAATACTTCGCATAGACTCGATAATAGCCCTTGTCTGCGATCTTGCCGCCATATCGGGCGCTATCCGCATTCACTTGCTCATCGCCGCCTTCGGCTTTGACGAAGGCCGACTGCGTGTCCTTCGCGGATTTCGTGATGATGTTGATGACGCCGTCAACGGCATTTGCTCCCCAAAGCGTAGCACCTGGACCTCGTATTACTTCGATTCGCTCGACGTCTTCGAGCATCACGTCTTGAACATCCCAATAGACGCCGGAAAAGAGTGGCGTGTAGACGCTGCGTCCATCGATTAGAACGAGCAGTTTGTCGTCAAAGCGCCCGTTAAAACCACGGGAGCCGATGGCCCACTTGTTTTCGTCAATTCGAGCGACTTCCAGACCCGGAACCATGCGCAAAAGCTCAGGAATGCTGCGCGCACTCGAATTCTGGATGTCTTCCTGCGAGATCACGAAGATAGCCGCCGGCGCATCTGCGACAGATTGTGCTCTCTTCGAGACGGAAGTAACCTGCATCTGCATCAGGTCTTCGACGCTCATGTTCGTGACGTCTGGAAGATCCTGGGAACCCGCGTTCGCCAATGCGCTGGAGGCGACGAGCATCGCCGCCAATGCGGCAGCGAGAAATTGTCGCGACCATGCGGCAGCGCGGGTAGCCGCGTGTGCGCAGTCTGATCCCTTGCGCTTCTGAGCGCCTTGTTGATCGACGCGCGGCCCGAAGATTCTCTTTTTGCTTGGCGATGCGTCTGTCTTGCGGTGCAACGGTATCGTAGTCATGGCTAATCCTGGAGGACGAGCGAATGTTGTAAACCGTGTCGTCCTGAGCGAACTAATACCTTGGAATAGAAGCTGTCCACGTGTCGGTACGAACGTGCGTAACCATCCTTAAGCCAAATACATTGACAGTAATAACGAAGGAACTGAGCTCCCAGCCTCGAAAGAGCGGGAACGCTATTGTCCGGAGCAATTAGGGGAATTTCATCGAGCTCGAAATTCTCGTAAGCAGTCACCGCCGCACTGAGCAAGGCTCCCGAAGCCGATTCCACCTCAGACGCCGAAAGATACGGCATCAAAAGCAAATCGCAGCGGTTTTCCAAATAGCTGAAATTCAAACCGAGCGGTCCGCGATAGGCCACTACAGCGCCTATTACTTCATCTTTGCCCTTCCGGTATGCAAGCCAGACGTGGCGCGTGCGGCGCAGGCCGACCCTGCGATAGAGTCCATCGAGCGATTTGAACTGAACGTCGCGCATCAGCTCTTCGGCCGCGACAAACACGTGCCCCCGAGCCTGGGCGGCCACCGAGCAAAGGTCTTTGTTGCGCGCGTCTTCATACGGCATCACGTGCACGCTCGCGTCTGAGATCGGCGAAAATGTTCGCGGCAGTGCGAAGTATGCGTGCCGTTGTGACGAAGAAAGCGACCCGCCGATGGTTTGGATCATGGAACCGAAGACGCGGGCAGGGAAGCGGTTTTCCGGACGGTACCAGTTTTGAGCGGATTCGTCTGAGCCCTTGAGAATGCTTTCGGCTTCCGCGGCGAGCATTACCGCGCGCGATGCGTATGGATTGTTCTCCGACACGAGGTGTTGGTACGTCCAGCCGTGGCGCGTGGTTCGCCAGACGGCGAGTGCCGCACGGCCGCGCTTTTCGTTGCCGGCTGTGAGGATGTAGAGCAGCGACTCTTCCGCGCGCAACATCCGGCGCCAGTTTTCTTTCACGCGATCCATGTGGGGCAGAAGCCGGGCTGCCTTCTCCGGGTACAAAAATCCAGTCCGCTCGTATAGGTTAAAAAGCTCATCGATATCGATTCTGTTTACCTGCACACCATAGGCGGCATGCAGTTCGGAAAGTCGCGGCAGCTTGTTTACTGTCTCCTGGTCTAGCGCGTCCAAGGGCATATCATCTCCATCGTCACGATTCGAAATTTCTGCGACTGCAAATTTTCTGGCCTTGTGAGCCAGTCCCCCAGAAGCACAGCTCTACCGGTACCGCAGCGTCTTGAAGCGATTTAGCGCCGGTTGCCTAATCCGGACGCGATTCGACGCGTTTCTTCCTCCGCTAGTTATAGAAGTTCGGTTGGTCCCGCCCAATGGACTCTAAGTACTATTTATGGACAGGTGCTGCGATTGGATTAATAGTAGGTAGGCCATGATCGCCGAGTGGAAAATTAGTTCCATTCGAACGTGCCGGGCGGCACAAGGAAGAACTTCGAGTAGAACAGGTGCCTCTTTCGGCAAACTCGGCACAGAGGATCCGATTACCTTGCCTCTTCTTTTTCTACAATGGAAGCTGATTTCGGGGACTGAGGAGGAAACATGTCAAAAAGTACTTATGCCGTGAAGCGCACGAATCCGCGCTTCCCCTTTTCCGCAGAGGCCGAAATCACTCTACAAGACGGCACATGGCTGCCCGCGCAGGTTGCCGAGATAAGCGCGCGCGGCTGCTATGTCGATACGCTTGAACCAATTCCTGTCGGCACGGAATTCGAACTTTCCATTTACGACGGCACGCACGCCTGCGAATTGCCTGGCAAGGTGATTTACGAGCACACTGGAGGCGGGCTAGGAGTTATTGGCATGGGCGTCGTATTTGGGAATGTGGGGTTCCAACAGCACTCGGCAATTGACGCGTGGTTGCTCGAGCTTGCCGGTCACCGCTCAACTAGCTCCGCGAACCACTAGCAATCAGCAGAAGCTGAACACATCATGGCACGCGATTTAGTGCCAACACGCTTTTCCCTTACTGCGGAAGGGCGAACGCTACGAAGACGCCGCGCGTTCCATATTTGCGGCTACCTCTCATGCCAGTAGCGGCGATCACAATATATTGGCGTCCGTTCACCATGTAGGTGATCGGTGTGGCGCTACCAGCGTATGGCAGTGTCGCCTCCCACAATAATTTCCCCGTGTCTTTGTCGAAGGCGTGGATTTTCTTGTCGAAGTTAGTGGCCGCGATGATCACTAGGCCGCCTGCCGTGACGATCGGACCACCGTAATTTTCCGTTCCCGTGTTTTTCAGGCCTTGTGCGGCGAGTGCCGGGTATTCGCCCAGTGGAATTTTCCAGACATATTCGCCCGTATTCAGATTGATGGCGTTGAGTGTCCCCCAGGGAGGAGCCACCGCAGGGTAGCCGTCCGGATCGTAAAATCTTTTGTAACCCGTGAAACGATACGGCATATTTTGCGCATCGTTGGGATCAATCTGCGCTGAGTTGGCGCCACCTGCACCGGATTGGGCGAGTGCGGCGTCCGCCGGCGCGCCAGGCTGTGGCGCTTGGCCGCCGGGAGTTGCCGATGACGCAGCGGCTCTTCCGCGACCTCGGCCTGCCCGGCCGCCGTTCGTTGTCAAAAACTGCACGAGCGAAGAGACCTCTTCGTCACTTAGGCCGGAGAATGCTGGCATGCGGCCCCTTCCCGTGCGAATCGTCGTCGTGATTTCGCTCGGAGAAAGACGCGCGCCAACATCGACGAGTGAAGGAAACTCAGGCGGCTGGCCTTGCAGATTTTCCTGATGGCATGAGCCGCATTGACTCAAGTAAAGCCCGCGCGTTGGCGAAGTGCCCGCAGACATATTGTCGGCCAGGGCGCCAGTCCACGCGATATCGTTGGCGTTAACGTAGAGCACTCCTTGCGGATCGGCAGCAGAGCCGCCCCATTCGGCGCCGCCGTCGAAGCCCGGAAAAACAACGGTATCTTTACCCACGCTAAGTGGAACAAATGGTCCTTCACTGCGAAACGTCTTGAACTGATCGACGGCCCAGGCATGCGCCTCTGGAGTCCGGTTCGTCAGCATATCTTCGGTGAGCAACTGGCGGGCGAACGGTGCGGGCTTTGTCGGCATCGGCTGTTCGGGCGAAGCAACCTCGCCCGGAACCGTACTCGCAGGATATTTCTTCTCGACGATAGGAAAAAGAGGCTCGCCCGTTTCACGGTTGAAGACGTAGACGACGCCCTGCTTTGTTGTTTGCGCCACTGCATCGACCATCTTTCCGTTGTGCCTGACGGTGAGCAGCGTGGGGGGCGACGGAAAATCGCGGTCCAAAAGATCATGGTGGACTGCCTGAAAATGCCAAATCAATTTTCCAGTCTCTGCATTGAGTGCCAGCAAGCAGTTTGCGTAGAGATTGTTGCCGATGCGATTCATCCCCAGGAAATCCGAGGCGGCCGATCCGGTAGGCACGTAGACAATGCCGCGTTTCTGATCGACCGCCATGCCGGGCCAATTGTTGGCGGCGCCTTCGTAGGTCCAAGCATCCTTGGGCCACGTTTCGTAGCCGGGCTCGCCGGGGTGCGGAATTGTGTGAAATTGCCAGCGGAGGGCGCCCGTGCGAACGTCATAGGCGCGAATGTCGCCGGGAGGCGCGGGCAAAGTCTCTGGATTGCTTCCCCCCGCGATAAAAAGATCTTTGTAGATAATGCCGGGGCTCGTGAGAAACACGGATTGGCGATCTAACGGCTGGCGCCCAAGGCCTTCACGAAGATCTATCCGGCCATCTTTGCCGAAGGAATTTATTGGCCGGCCGCTCTCCGCGTCGAGCGCGTAAACGTAACTGAGAACGCCCGCGAGAATGCGCGCGTCTTTGCCGTCGCTCCAATAAGTCAGGCCCCGGACGACTTGGCCTCCGGGTAAGTCGGGATCGAATTTCCAAAGCAGTTTTCCGGTTGCCGCGCTGAGCGCGATTACAGTTTTGCTCGGCGTATACGTGTAGAGCACGTTGCCCACAACGAGGGGGCTTGTCTCCATCCCGCCCGCCTCGCCGCTATCGTAGGTCCATGCGACTTGAAGCTTCCTAACGTTGGAGCGGTTGATCTGATTCAGCTGTGAGTAGTGATCGTCCAGAGAGTCTCCGCCGTAGATCGGCCAGTCCTTTTGCTGTGTAGAAGCGCTGCGCGTCGTATGCGCATGAGCCAGCGAAAGAATTAACACAGCTAAACAGGCTGCGGAAAACTTGTGGGGAATTGTAGGCTGGGGCTTCGAGCCCCGCCGTAAAGGCGGCAATATCAGTCGGGCTTTAACCCTTAAAGTTCCGCCTCTGCCTTTTTTCGCAACCTGTAAAGACGTTACGGCGGCCGTTCCAGTCTGGCGCTTCATCTTTGATATGCCCTTCCCGTTTCATAACTCCATAAATTAACGAGCATTTCTGGCGTGCCTGAGCAACGTACGAATCGCGCAGCAGAGTAGAACGGACGAATGCCGGAGTCAATGCGTGTCAACGCTCCCGACCTTTCGGTTTGGTCAAAGGAGGGCGGACTCGGCGCGACCTTTTGTCGCTATAAACGGGTTTGTGTATAATTATCGCGATTCCCGTGAGCGGGCGTAGTTCAATGGCAGAATAGGAGCTTCCCAAGCTTCGGACGTGGGTTCGATTCCCATCGCCCGCTCCAAATTCCCCGATGATTCGATTGGCCTTGCGCGGCTAAATCGCTGAAATCCTCACAAAAACAGGGCTTTTTGGACGCCAGTTGGACGCTCGTTCGCTCAATTGGACGCCACCCAAAAGTGCGAGAAACGACGTGAACGCCGCACCGATGAAAAA